>JACQAK010000180.1 GCA_016194985.1 Bacteroidota bacterium | reverse complement strand
CTTTTTTATTTCTCCTATTGCCAAATACCTGGTAGAGAAATACGATGTTGTTTATACAGGAAGGGAAATCAGGATGGAATACGCCTATGTAAACCCATTTACAGGATACGTGTATTTAAAAAATGTGAAAATCAATGAATTTAAGAGCGATAGTTTATTTATAACCGCACAAGGACTTAGCGCCAGACTTGATCTGTTTGAGTTATTTTCAAAAACCTACGAAATAAGTCATATCACATTAGACGAACCGGTTTTTGTGATAAGTCAAACAAACAAAAGATTAAATTTTGACGACTTAATAAAAAGATTTAATAAAAAAAAACCGGGTGAAAAAAAAGCGCCTGTGCATTTCAATATGCTCAACATAAAGATAAACAATGGAACCGTTTATTATCGGGAAAATATAATACCTATTAACTACTCTGTCGTTAAAGTAAATATTAGCAGTCCGGGATTAAAGTGGGATATGGATACTTTAAATGCTAAGGTTGATCTCTTATCAGGGATTGGTCCGGGTGGTATCAAAGGAAATATAACCATTAATTTAAAGAATTTGGATTATAAGCTGGATGCCATAATCAGCGCCTTACAACTTAAATTTTTAGAACAGTATTTTAAAAAAATGTCAAACTATGGCAGTTTTAAAGCTATCCTCGATGCCGACATTAAAACAAATGGCAATTTCAAAGACGCACAAAACATTAATGCCAAAGGAATTGTCACCATTACTGACTTTCATTTTGGTGAAAATCCACAAAAGGACTTTGCCGCTTTTGATAAATTCATTTTACAGGTAACTGCCTTAAATCCAAAAAATAAAAAATACCTGCTCGATTCTGTATCTCTGGATCATCCTTATTTTAAATATGAGCGATATGACTACCTGGACAATGTTCAAATGATGTTTGGCAAGAAAGGTACTGTTGTCTCAAAAATCCAACAGGATCCACATGAGTTCAATCTAATCCTGGAAATTGGGAACTATATCAAAGCGCTGGCCAAAAACTTCTTTAAGAGTAATTACAAAGTAAATCGCTTAGCCATATATAAAGGGGATTTTACTTATAATGATTACACCTTAAATGAAAAATTTTCAGTGAGTGCATCACCTATCACCATTACAGCAGACTCTATTAATAAAAATAACAGCAGAGTGAAACTGGATTTCAAATCGGGTATTAAACCATTTGGCGATGCGTTGGTGAATTTAAGCATTAATCCAAAAGACAGTTCGGATTTTGACCTTGACTATAGATTCACGAAATTACCTGTCAGTGTATTCAATCCGTATTTCATCAGATATACATCTTTTCCCTTAGACAGAGGCTCTTTCGAATTAAAAGGCACATGGCATGTTAAAAATGGAATAATAAAAAGCAATAACCATTTATTGGTCATCGATCCACGGGTAAGTAACCGGATGAAAAACAAGAACGCCAATTGGATTCCGTTAAGATTAATTATGTTCTTTGTAAGAGAACGAGGCAATGTGATCGATTATGAAATACCAATCTGTGGCAATTTAAAAAAACCAAAAATTATATTTAAAGATGCGATAGTTGATGCTCTTGAAAATATTTTTGTCAAACCCGCAACAACACCTTATAGAACAGAAGTCAGAAACATAGAATACGAAATAGAAGAATCCATGTTCCTGAAATGGAATATGAATAAAACAATCCTTTCTTCTGACCAGCAAAATTTTCTGGAGAATCTGTCAAATACACTCCGGGAGAATCCGGCAATTAAGATCCATGTGTATCCTATGTGTTATGAAGAAAAAGAAAAAGAATATATCTTGTTTTTTGAAGCAAAAAAGAATTATTATTTAAGAAAGGAACGCCGGTCGGCTCACTCCCTATCCGAAAACGATACATTAACAATAGATAAAATGTCGAATAAAGATTCACTATTTATAGATTACTTAAATAGTAAAGCCGGAAATACCCTACTATTTACAGTACAAGACAAATGTATTGCCATTCTTGGAGAAAAGTATATCGCCGATAAACTAAAAAAGCTAAATACTAACCGGGAAAAGTTGTTTAATGTTTACTTCAAAGAAAATGGCATAAATAAACAGGTAAACATACATTCCACAATCAATACAACGCCCTACAATGGCTTTTCGTATTATAAAATAGACTACAGCGGAACAAAGCCTGCCTCATTAGTAAAAGCATACGAACGAATGCACGAATTAAATAATGAAGCACCCCGGAAAAAATTCAAAAAAGAGAGAGACAAAAACAAACAATTGTATTAAATAGCTTCATTTTCAAAAAAAGGCTCTGTTTATTGATAAACAGAGCCTTTTTGATGATATAACCTACACCAAAACCGCATTATTCCGTTTTTGGCTATTCAAAATCGGTTCTCACCGAATAAGCCAAAAATTCGTCTTTATCCCCAATACATTTGTATAAGAAACAACTATTAACCACAAATACAGAAATCATGAACACAACTGAATTAAAAGGAAACTGGAACGAAATCAAAGGAAAACTCAAACAAAAGTTTGCGATCCTAACGGATAAAGATTTATTACTGGCAGAAGGCAAACAGGATGAATTAATCGGTAGACTTCAAATAAAACTCGGAAAAACAAAAGAAGAAATGCATAAAATCATTTCTGAATTATAATCAACTAAATAAAAACTAATCCCTTAAAACTTATCATTATGAAAACATCCATTTTAATTATCACCGCAGCAACATTTATCTCAGCTTCAGCATTTACAAGCTGTAACTCATCTGCCGAAAAAGTAGAGGCTGCCAAAGAAAACGTTGCAGAAGCCAATCAGGACTTAGAAAAAGCCAATCAGGAATACTTAGCGGACATTGAAAACTACAGAAGAGAAACCGCTGATAGAATTGAAGCAAACAATAGAAATATTGAAGAATTAAAAGCAAGCATTAACAAAGAAAAAGCAGAAGCTAAAGCCGAAGACAAAAAAAGAATTGAGGAATTAGAAAGAAAAAATGAAAGCATGAAAGAAAAAATGAATGATTATAAAGAAGGTGGAAAAGAAAAATGGGAATCATTTAAAACAGAATTCAACCACGATATGGATGAATTGGGACAAGCTTTTAAAGATCTGACCGTAAGAAATACAAAAAAATAAACCCTACAACTTAGCGCTCATCATTTTATGAAAATGATGAGCCTTATTAACCGAACTAACTTTTAAAACAAGAAATCATGAAAAGAGTCATTTTAAGCATAGCAGCTGTTCTGTCTTTAGCAGTAAACAGTTTCGCTCAGGAAAACACTACTGATTTTAGGGACAAGTTAACGTTTGGCCTTAAAGCAGGATTAAACTTTTCAAATGTATATGATGCTAAAGGAGAAGAATTTACAACAGACCCCAAATTTGGTTTAGCAGCGGGTGCTGCGCTATCAATTCCAATTGGTAAATACATTGGAATTCAACCGGAAGTATTATTCTCTCAAAAAGGTTTTGTTGGTAGAGGCAAAATATTAGGAAGTGGCTACAGCGTAACCCGCACAAGCGACTTCATAGATGTGCCTGTACTATTTACCTTCAAGCCAAGTGAATTTATTTCAATTGTTGCCGGTCCTCAATATTCATTTTTAGCAAAACAAACAGATGTATTTGCCAACGCAACTACCACTATTGAGCAGGAAAAAGAATTTGAGAACGACAATATCAGAAAAAACACATTTTGCTTCACGGGTGGTATTGACATCAACTTAAAGCATATTGTACTGGGTGCCAGAGTGGGATGGGATGTGCAAAACAATAATGGTGATGGTACTTCCTCAACACCCCGCTATAAAAATGTATGGTACCAGGGAACAATTGGATACAGATTTTACAGAAAATAATCTTCAAAAACAGATGATGGAAACAAAAAAGAATATAGGTGTTTGGATGGATCATTCAGTAGCACATATAATAACTCCCGGAAATAACAATGAACTTATTCATACCATATATTCCAAATTTACGCATCAGGAAAAAGAACAAAGCTTAAGTAAAAGTGAAAACTTAATGCATAATAAAGAGCAGCATCTTCAAATACAGTACTATAATACTATCAAAGATGTTCTTAAAAACTATACAAATATTATACTATTCGGACCCGGAACTGCAAAAAGTGAATTATTGAACCTGATCAAAATCGATCATCACTTCGAAAACATAAAAACAGACGCTATTCAGGCAGATAAAATGACAGAGAAGCAACAGGAAGCATTTGTTAATAACCATTTTCATTTACAATAATAATCTTTAAAATAATTACTTATGAAAACAATAGCATTTATCTCCGCATTATTCCTAATGGTAATAGGATTTAATTTACAGGCACAGGAAAAAAGTGCACCGGAGAAATACGGAAATACCTTAAACTTAGGAGCCGGTATCGGTTATTATGGATACGTTGGTCAACCATTACCTGTAGGAAGTATAAATTACGAATTCGACGTATTCAGAAACTTTACATTAGCTCCATTCATAGGAGGATACGCCTACCAGCGAAATTATTACTGGGGCGATAAAAACACACCTTATCGAAACTATTATTACAGAACAGTAGTAGTTCCGGTTGGCGTAAAAGGAACATATTACTTCGATCAGCTATTTAAAGCCAATCCAAAATGGGATTTTTATGCAGCAGGCTCTTTGGGATTTGCCTTTAGAAATTCGGTATGGGAAAACGGATACAATGGTAATAGAACCGTTTATCAAACAGCCAGCCCTTTATACCTGGATGCCCATATAGGAGCTGAGTATCATATGACACAAAAAGCCGGAATTTTTCTGGATTTATCAACAGGAGTATCAACGTTTGGTTTAGCAATTCACTTTTAAATAACAGATCATGAAACCAACAGATAAAAAAGAAGTTCCCCGCGAACCGATTCCACGAAATGATAAAACAAATCAGGATACCGATGCAGACAAAACAGGCACCGATAGTAATTCTGATAAAACTCAGACAGGAAAATCAGAAACAAATCACAGCAAATTTGATAAACGTAAAAGGGAAACGAATCCGGATAGAACAGGAATCGATACAAATGCAGACAAAACAAAAAAATAACATCACTAAATAATAATCATTAAAAACAAAAAACGCCATGGGAAATTTATTGTACATCGTAGCAGTCATCTTAGTAATTGGTTGGGCTGTAGGATTTTTAGGATATCATGCCGGAGGCATCATCCATATCTTATTAGTAATAGCACTTATCTCTGTGATATTAAGACTAATTCAAGGTAAAAAACCAATTTAAATAAATATTAACCAATCTAAAAAATAAAAATCATGAACACAGGAAAAGTAGTAGTAGGTGTATTAGCCGGCGCAGCCGTAGGTGCATTATTAGGCGTATTATTCGCCCCGGACAAAGGATCTGAAACAAGAAAAAAAATTGCCAAAAAAGGATCTGATACCGTTGAGGGCTTGAAAGAAAAACTCGATGAATTAATATGCAGCTTTAATGAAAAATTTGAAGCAGCAAAAGAAGAAGCTGGCGACATGTATGATAAAGGCAAACACAAAGCTGAAGAGATCAAAAAAGATGTAAAAGCTCAACTGAGCTAAACAGTCACTATCACAAAAATAAGAGCCTGTTTGAATTAAACAGGCTCTTCTAAAAATCAATATCATGGACGATAAAGCAACATTTATAGAACCATTGTTACTAAAAGCAGAAGCTTATGGGAAAACAAGTTATGAGCTGATAAAGCTAAAAACAATTGATAAAACCAGCGACGTATTATCCACAGGTGTATCCAGAGGCATAGCTATACTGGCATTTTCTGTCTTTTTAGTGATGGTTAATATTGCCATAGCACTTTGGCTGGGAGATATTTTAGGGAAATCTTATTATGGATTTTTTTGTGTAGCAGGATTTTATGCCGTTTGCGGGCTTATCCTTTATTTTTTTATGCATAACTGGATCAAAGAACGCATCAGTAATTCCATTATTTCACAACTGTTAAACTAAATCATTATGGAAACTATTACCAATACCAGCCAATTAAGAGTTGCCATTGATGCTCTCGAAAAAAAACAATTAGTGGAAGGAGCATTATTGAAAGAACAATGCAAAATCACCTACGAAAGCTTAAAGCCTCTCAATTTAATAAAAACTACTTTCAAAGAGTTAGTTACGCCTGATTTAAAAGGGAATATCCTGGATGGAGCGTTAAGTATAGCAGCCGGCTATATCTCAAAAAAAGCGGCAATAGGATCTACACATAACCCCTTAAAACAATTATTGGGAACTGTTCTGCAACTGGGTGTTACCAGCTTAGTATCCAAAAATACCAATGGCATAAAATCAGGAGTTTTAAATATCATCAGTTCAGTATTTAAAAAAAGAAATGAGCCATACAATCGAACAAACATAAACATCACACCCAACAAATAAGTTTTAAATCGCCTATAGCAAAAAATACCTGTATAGATGAATCAACCGTTCTACATAAAACTATCCCATATTTTAGTGAGCATAAGTATCATACTCATCATACTATTTGTAGGCCAACATATTTTCATTCCCATCTTCCTTTCGCTACTCTTTGCTGTTTTATTAAATCCATGCACCCTGTTTCTGAATAAACATCTCAAAATTCCCTATATCATATCAGCTCTGATATCGGTCTTCTTTTTCATTTTAATCATAGCAGGGATCATTGTTTTTGTATCCTGGGAAATGGGAGACATCATCAATGATTGGAGAAGTATCAAAGCCAACATTTCTCTCCATTATCACAACATCCAACAATGGGTAAAACAAAATTTTAATATTAGTTACCGCAAACAGGAAAAATACATTCAACAAGCCAGTGCCGTTCCCTTGAGTCCTGATTCTGAATTAATGGGACAAACCTTAAATTCCATCAGCGATCTGTTATTCAACTTTATACTGATCCCGATCTATACATTTTTATTCCTGCTGTATAAAAACCTATTTATGACTTTCCTGCATAAACTGGTAAAACCCGAGCAGAAAAATAAACTGAGAGATATTCTTCACCAGATAAAATTATCTATCCAGAGCTATTTAGTTGGTCTCATGGTGGAAATGGTCATCGTATCAGCCTTAACAAGTGTAGGATTAATGTTGATTGGTGTAGAATATGCCATCTTATTAGGTGTTATAACAGGTGTCCTGAATCTGATTCCATATATTGGAATTTTAGTGGCTGCTTTACTAAGTGTTGTGGCTACTTTAACCGGGTCAAACGATATATCGGTTATAGCGGGTGTACTCATCGTAAATGTTATTGTGCAGTTAATCGATAATAACGTACTTGTTCCAATGATTGTTAGTTCTAAGGTCAAGATCAATGCACTAGCTTCAATTATTTGCATCATCATTGGAGGGGCAATAGCCGGAATAGCCGGCATGTTTATGGCCATTCCAATCAGTGCCATTTTAAAAGTAATTTTTGACCGGATAGAACCACTTAAGCCATGGGGCTATCTCCTGGGAGACTGGCCTGCATCCGGAAACGGATCGAAACAAAAGCAGATCTGATGATCTAACAGTCGAATTTCACTATTCCTCACACGAGGCGGTCACTCAAAATGTGTGAATTATATAACAAGTTTACATAGATATGTAACACCTTCTAATTAAAGACATGCAACTTTGCATGAAAAAACATGGCAACTCACTCTTGAAGCTATACATCAAATACATGGTAAGTTCACGTTGCAAAATGGCAGTGAAAGAAGAGTTAAAAAAACTTGACCTGCATTTTATTGTGGTGGATTTAGGGGAAATTGAGATCATGGAAACTATCTCTTCAGAAACCCGCAATCAGTTAAAAGAAGGCCTCCTCCATTCAGGCCTTGAATTAATGGATAATAAAAGAGCTGTTTTGATAGAAAAAATCAAGAATGCCATTATAGAAATGGTTCATCATACAGATGAAATGATCAAGGTAAATTTTTCCAACTTTTTAAGCGACAAATTACAGCACGATTATACCTACATGGCAAACTTATTTTCAGAAATCCAAGGAACAACCATTGAACAATTCATTATATCCCATAAAATTGAGCGGATAAAAGAGTTACTTATTTACGGTGAACTAAACATTACTGAAATTGCCTGGAAAATGAACTATAGCAGCGTGGCTCATTTATCCAATCAATTCAAAAAAGTAACCGGTCTCTCTCCATCGCATTTCAAACAATTAAAAGATAAAAGGCGTAGCCCTATTGAAGACATAGGCATTATCACAACCATTAATCATCCAGCTGGAAAACGACACAGCACAAGCTAGTTCGATATATGTCAAAAATAAAAAAATCAAATGAGTTAGTAAGTGTCAATAAAAAACTGGCATTTCAAAATAATGAAAAAGAAAAAATAGCGGCAGAACTCATTATCGCTAATAAAGAACTGATATTCCAAAATAACGAAAAAGAAAAAAGAGCCGCTGAGCTCATTATCGCTAATAAAGAACTAGCTTTCCAAAATAACGAAAAAGAAAAAAGAGCTGCCGAACTCATCATTGCCAATAAAGAACTAATATTTCAAAATAACGAAAAAGAAAAAAGAGCCGCCGAACTTATTATTGCCAATAAAGAACTGGATTTCCAAAATGGCGAAAAAGAAAAGCGTGCTGCCGAACTACGAATAGCGAATTATGCAAGAAGCTTGATCGAAGCCAGTCGTGACCCTTTGTTTACAATCAGTTTGACAGGAAAAATAACAGACATTAATGAAGCAACAGTGAGAGTGTCAGGGATTTCAAGAGAGAATTTGATAGGAACGGATTTCTTCGACTATTTTACTAAACCAAATAAAGCCAGAGAAGGTTACCAACAGATATTTGATAAAGGCTTCGTAGTTGATTATCCCTTAACAATGATAGACGGTAATCTGACAGATGTATTATTCAATGGTTCAGTTTACAAGGATGATCAGGGGCTGGTTATTGGCGTAGTAGTAGTAGCAAGAGATATTACAGAACAAAAAAGAGTGGCAAATGAGCTAATAGAAGCTATCGTATTTGCAGAGCTAGCAACAAGTCTGGCAGAAGATGCCAAAGCAAAAGCAGAATCTGCTACACGTATAGCCGAAGATGCGGTAAAGGCAAAACAACAGTTTTTGTCAAACATGAGTCACGAAATCCGAACTCCGATGAATGCAATCATAGGTTTCACGAAAGTTGTACTCAAAACAGATTTATCAGCCAAACAAAAAGAATACCTCAATGCCATTAAAATAAGTGGGGATGCTTTAATTGTTTTAATTAACGACATCCTGGATTTAGCCAAAGTAGATGCGGGAAAAATGACATTTGAAAAAACACCTTTCAAAATAGCATCTTCCATATCTGCCATACTTCACTTATTTGAAACAAAAGTTCAGGAAAAAAACTTAAAACTCGAAAAAATATATGATGCCAAAATACCGGACATATTAATTGGCGACCCGGTACGCTTGCATCAGATCATTTTAAATTTGGTAAGTAATGCGGTAAAATTTACCAATGAAGGAGAAATTACTATGCTTGTAGATTTACTAAATGAAAATGAAGAAAAAGCAACCATCAAGTTTTCGGTGACAGATACGGGAATTGGGATCGCAAAGAATAAAATTGATACGATCTTTGAAAATTTTCAGCAGGCCACCAGTGGAACAGCCAGACTATTTGGAGGAACAGGATTAGGGCTGGCCATCGTAAAACAACTCGTAGAATCTCAGGGGGGAAGCCTTAATGTTAAAAGTGATGCAGAAAAGGGATCCACTTTTAGTTTCATACTTGATTTTGATAAAACTACAACAGAAACCAGTTTAGACACTTATAAAGGAGAATCTGAGCTTATGAGCTCCGAAATTAAAGACATAAAAGTATTGGTTGTAGAAGATATGGCTCTAAACCAATTATTAATGAAAACACTTTTAGATGATTTTGGATTTGAGCGCGACATTGCCGACAATGGAAAAATAGCGATCGAAAAATTAGAAGAAAAGGAATACGACATTATACTCATGGATTTACAAATGCCTGAAATGAATGGTTTTCAGGCAACAGAATATATCCGAAATACTATGCGTTCAAAAATTCCTATTATCGCTTTAACGGCTGATGTAACAACAGTGGATCTGGAAAAATGCAAAGCAGTAGGAATGAATGACTATATAGCCAAACCGGTTGATGAAAAATTACTATATAATAAAATCATTAGTCTGGTAAAAAAATCAACAATTATTACGAGTTCCTCTGAGCTAAAACGAACAAATTTAGATTACTTGTTGCAACGTACTAAATCTAACCCTGAGCTGATGATGGAGATGATCAGTCTTTATTTGGAACAAACACCGGCATTAATACATTCAATAAAAAAAAGCTGGGAAGACAAGGATTGGATAACACTTCAGTCTTCTATTCACAAAATGATCCCGTCATTTTCCATTATGGGAATGAGCAACGAGTATGAGAACATGGCGAAAAAGATTCAGGAATATAGTTTAAAAGAAGAACAGGCAGATGATATACAGAACCTGATACTGCAATTAGAAACTATTTGTTCCCAGGCCTGTTTAGAATTAGAAGAAGAATATCACAAAATCAAAAACACCAACAATGAAAAATGAAAGTAAAATAACTCTTTTTTTGGTAGATGATGATGCCTTGTTTTTAAAATCACTGGAAATTGATTTCATTGAACATGCTGATTTTAATATCAAAACTTTTGCCACAGGAGAACTTTGCATAGCCAACTTATCAAAAAACCCGGATATTATTATACTGGATTACCACTTAGACGGCATCGACGAAAATGCGATGAATGGTATAGAAACACTGGACAAATTAAAAGAATATAATCAGGATATCCCTGTTGTAATGCTATCATCACAGGATAAAATAGAAGTAGCAGTGAGCTGTATGCGCCACAAAGCTTTTGATTATGTTGTAAAAAGTGAAACCGCTTATATGCGAATAGAAAAGATAATAGCGACCATTTTTAAATATAAAAAAATGGAAAAAGAACTCAGTTGGTACATGGCAAGAATGTAAAAATAGCAGATGTCAAATATCTAAATAGATTTGCAATTTCATTAACTTTCTTTCCTATCCTAAAAAAGTCAATTCTGATAAAATAAGGCAGAATGCATCAAACTAATCAAATGATTAGTTTCATTTAAAAATTTACATTTCAAAAAGTGGCTTCAAAGAGTTATGAAGCAACTTTTCATTGATGCAAAGCCTGCACTGTATCATCAAAAAATAGTGCTACTGGCTATATAAAAGGTGCTCTCACCGAATATTCCCATAAAACAATACCATGAGTGATACTTTTGAACAAGCGCGTTACATCTTATCAAAAGAATTCGCATAACCTTAAACAACTCAACCAGAGATCATCAAACATGAAAACAACTAAATTTATAAACGGAATTGTCGGTATCTTAACGACTTCCTCATCACTACTTGCACAGGACAATAATCTTGTATTAAACGGATCTCTCGAAAACACATGTGGAAAAACACACAGCTACGGCGCTATCTGTCTTGCTGACAGTGTTTCCAGCTCAAACAATACAACTGTTGACCTTTTCAGCAAAAACACCTGTAGTCGTGAGTTCTCTGTACCAAATAACTATATGGGAACACAGGATAGCAAATCCGGAAATAACTATGCCGGTATTATTGCTTATTACGCAGATGATGCCGGATTTTTCAACATAACACCCGGATACAGAAAATACAGCGAATATATTCAGTTTAAATTGCGTGAGCCCCTAATAGCCGGTAAATCCTATAATGTCAGCTTTAATGTTAGCTTGGCTGAGAGCAGTGCATACGCGGTTTCCGGACTTGGTTTTTATGTTTCAAAAACTAAAGTCGATGTAAAAAATAATGCATTTCTACCGGTAACACCTTATGCCATTAGTACAGAAATTGTCACAAATAAAGAATGGTCTACTATTGTGAGCACCTATGTTGCCACAGGAGGAGAATCAGAGATAACAATTGGATGTTTTGATAAATATATGGAGACTGAAAAAATAATAGCCGAAAACACAAATAATAATAGAAAAGCCTATTACTATATTGATGATGTAACGATGACACCTCAAACAATCGACAAAACGGATATGGCAAGCATATTGTCGGGCTCATGCTATCAATTAAATAACCTGACTTTCCAAACTGACCAATCCGTTATTTTATCAGAGTCATATACTGAACTTAAACAACTTTCGCGCTTCCTGAGAACATACCCTTATATCGTGGTTTATATAGACGGCTACACGGATCAAACGGGAACAGATAAACACAACGATAAATTATCGGAAGAAAGAGCCAATGCCGTAAAAGCATATTTAACCAAAGAACATGTAGATGCCAATCGATTAAAAGTAAGAGCACATGGAGAAAATTTTCCTATTGATAATCAAAATTCCAACAGTGCTGTTAATCGCAGAGTAGAAATAACCATCTGTGCTAATTAAAAATGCCAATGCAATTAGAAACAAAAAAACAATCAGGAGTCAAGCCAAATACATTTGTAGAAAATCTACATCATTTAAAATTTAATTCATCAATACAAAAACAAAAAAAATGAAAAAACTAATACTAATACTCGCATCATGCATCTCAACAATGGCATCGCATGCGCAAACCGAAGATAAAAAATGGAACATAGGATTGCACGGAGGACTGACACAATATAATGGAGATCGCGGGATGGAATTTTATTCAACAACACAGGCATCATACGGTTTTGCAAGTGTATCTGTTTCCAGATATTTAGGAAAGCATTTCGATGCTTCTGTATTTTTAACACGTGGCGAATTGGGAAATATAGAAGCGCCTTCTCCATGGTCTCCCGCAGGAGATAATAATCACTTCTTAATTCGCTTAAACACTGCCAACCTGGTATTGCGTTATAATATATTAAGCGCAAAGTATATCCTGCGTCCCTATTTATATGTAGGCGCTGGTGTTATCATGCACGAAAAATATCAATCGGTAAAAAACGAGAGATATGATTACGCACTACCGTCTTTTGGTGGTGGCTTTAATATTCGTCTTAGTAGTGTTGTTTCTTTACAACTACAGGAATCATTTATGTATACAACCGCAGATGATATAGATGGAGACGTAAACCAATACAATGACGGTTATTTATACCACACGGTAGGCTTAACCTTCAATTTAGGAAAAAAGAAAGATGCTGATAAAGACGGTATTGCCGACAAAAATGATAAATGCCCTGAAACACCTGCCGGTGTTATGGTCGACACTCATGGATGTCCGCTCGATCGCGATGGAGATGGTATCGCTGACTATTTAGATAATTGCGCCGACGTTATAGGTATTGCTTCATTAAAAGGATGTCCGGATAAAGACATGGATGGCATTACAGATAAAGAAGATCGTTGTCCGGATATTTTTGGCAGCGTTCAATTAAAAGGATGTCCTGATACAGATACAGATGGTATTGCAGATATAGATGATAAATGCCCTGGTACAAAAGCCGGTTACAAAGTTGACGAGACTGGTTGCCCATTAGATAATGATAAAGATGGCCTGGTAAACGAAGAAGATTTATGTCCTAATGTTGCTGGTATTTTAGCATTCAAAGGCTGTCCTGATACAGATGGAGATGGAGTATCTGACTTAACAGATCGTTGCCCCACAGTAAAAGGCACCATTGAAAACAAAGGTTGTCCTGAAATTGCAAAAGTTGATATTCAAAGAATTACAGTGATCGCCAGCAAAATTTATTTCGAAACAGGTAGTGCTAAATTGAAACTGATTTCAAATTCACAATTAGATGACCTTGCAGACATTTTGAAACGTAATGATGCCGTTAATTTAACGATTGAAGGGCATACAGATAATGTTGGAGATGACGCTTATAATATGACGCTTTCTCAAAAAAGAACAGAATCTGTTAGAGATTATTTGATTTCTAAAGGAATTTCTGCAGCTCGCTTAACTGCTATTGGGTACGGCGAAACAAAACCGGTAGCTGATAATGCAAAAGCAGCAGGAAAAGCAAAAAACAGAAGAGTGGAGTTAAAAACTTCTTATTAATCTCATTTAAACCCTAAACTATGAAAAAAACTTTTAAGATACTACCAGCCTTCCTATTGTTGTTGATTCCGGCGTCACAATTTGCACAAGCCCCTGTTTTAGGTACAGCCGCAAATTTTGTTCTCTTCTCTACAAATGGAGCGGTTACTAACTCAGGTATTTCTCACATCACCGGAAATGTTGGAACTAACAATGGCTCCAGCACAGGATTCGGAAATGTAAATGGCGTAATGAATGATGCGAACAGTGTAAGTGCACAATGCGCAACAGATGTATTAACAGCTTACAACCAATTAAACGGAACAACAGCAACCCTTTTCCCGGCAGCATTGCTGGGAAATGGGCAAACGTTGACTCCCGGAGTATATTCTATTTCAAGTGCAGCCACATTAAATCTGACATTGAACTTAAATGCACAGGGAAATTCAAACGCCGTCTTTATTATTAAAATCCAGGGGCCTTTTTCCACCAATGCATCTGCCAAAGTTAAATTATTAAACGGAGCCTTAGCCTGCAACGTGTTTTGGAAAGTAGAAGGCCTTGTAAGCATGGCTTCAGGAACCAGCATGAAAGGAACCATTATCGCCAACAATGCAGCCATTAATATGAATACCGGTGATACCCTTGAAGGAAGAGCTCTTTCTACAACAGGAGCAATTTCTATAAACGGCGTTTTGGCAAATACACCTGTAGGCTGTGGAAGCCCGGTATTAAACGGACCAACTGCCCCTAATCTGGGAGCTGCAGGTTGTTATGCCTTGTTTTCGTCAAGCGGACCAGTGTCCAATTCCGGAACAAGTCATATAACCGGAGATGTTGGAACCAACAGTGGATTAACAACAGGTTATAACGCCTCATTCGTTAATGGGCGCATTCACCCTATTCCTGACGGATCAACAGCCCAAAGCGCCACCGATTTGGCAATAGCTTATAATTACGTTAATACTTTAACACATGATATCGAACTGTTATATCCTGCCCAGTTTGGAAATAATTTAGTGTTAACTCCTCACACCTATCTTTTAAATGCAGCCACTGTGTTTACTGATACACTTTATCTCAATGCACAGGGAAACACCAACGCTGTATTTATTATTAAAATAAACGGTGCATTTTCAACAAGCACCTACTCCAAAATTTTATTGATCAACGGAGCGCAATCAAAAAACGTGTATTGGAAAATTGAAGGAGCCGTAAGTTTAAATAATTACTCGGTATTCAGAGGAACCATTATCTGTAATAACGGTGCTCTGGGAGCTTTAAACACAGGAGTTGTAATTGATGGCAGAGCCTTAACAACAACCGGTGCCTTAACAACAACCGCCATGGATGCCATTGCTACAAATCTTCCTTTGAATTGCAGCACAGTAGATGTCAAATCCATCAACGCTATCAATACTAAAATTTCTGTTTATCCCAACCCCATAAGTGCCTACAGCACCGTAAGCATTAGTAATATGTCCAATATGAAAGATGCAAGGTTAACGATATACAATATTTTAGGAACACCTGTTCTAAATAAACTATTAACTGAAGAAACAACGACGATTGAAACCAATCATATTCCTTCCGGCATATACTTCTACGAAGTAAGTAGCGATAACCAAATCATGCAGTCAGGGAAATTAATTTCAAATCAGTAAAATCAAAATTACTTATTACTAACTCTATAAACTTAAGATTATGAAACCACAAATCGGACTATCAGAAAAAAAACTAAAAAGCACATCTGTTATTTTAGAAACCGTATTATCCAACGAAATGACCCTGTATATTAAAACACGTAAAGCACACTGGAATGTTTCCGGAGAAAGCTTTATGGAACTACACAAATTGTTTCAGGATCATTATCAGCAATTAGAAGAAGCCATTGATGAAATCGCTGAACGTATTGGAAAATTAGGGCAAAAAACCATTGGCACTATGAATGAGTTTTTAAAATTAACCACTGTTAAAGAACATCCCGGAAAATATGACGCTTCAAAAGACATCTTAAAAGAATTATTAAAAGATCATGAAACGGTAATTATTGAACTTCGCAAAAACATTGAAGAATGTGCAACGAAAAACAATGATGCCGGAACCGCCGACTTTTTAACAGGGTTAATGGAACAACACGAAACCATTGCCTGGATTTTAAGAAGATACTTAAACTAATTTCTACAAGCTAAAAAATGTCAACCGGTTTAAAAACATCAAATGATCTGAATTCAGAAAAGGTAACAACCCCTTCAGAAAATTCCTATGTAAAAACATTAAAGGGATTTTTTGAAGAAGTTACCTTACTTACCAAATTTACCGGCCGCTTCTTCAGAGAAGTCATCAGACCTCCATACGAGGTTAGTGAATTTCTGAAACAATCTTACCTGATAGGTTACAAATCATTACCCTTAATTGCCATAACCGGTTTTATTATGGGATTGGTACTCACTATTCAGTCCAGACCAACCCTTGCACAATTTGGCGCAGAATCATGGCTTCCGGCGATGGTGGCCGTTTCCATTATCCGGGAAATAGGCCCCGTAATTACAGCCCTTATATTTGCAGGAAAAGTAGGATCAGGCATTGGAGCCGAATTAGCATCCATGAAAGTAACCGAACAAATTGATGCCATGGAAGTTTCAGGCATTAATCCTTTCAAATATCTGGTAGTCACGCGAATAATGTCAGCAACACTGATGTTACCCATACTCGTGATCATCGGAGATGTTATTTCGTTATATGGAGCATATATTGGCGTCAACTTAAAAGGAGATGTAAGTTTCGATCTGTTCTTCGTGAAGATTTTCGAAAAATTAGTATTTACAGATGTTTTTCCTGCTTTCATTAAAACATTTTTCTTCGGGTTTGTCGTAGCATTACTGGGTTGTTATAAAGGTTACAATTCCAGTAAAGGAACAGAGGGTGTTGCCGAAGCTGCCAACTCCTCTGTAGTCTACGCATCCCTGATGATTTTTATCCTGGATATGGTCGCAGTTCAGGTAACCAGTTTATTTACATAATATGGGAACAATCGTTGCAAACATATCACATTTAAAAAAATCCTTTGGCGACAATGTCGTTCTAAAAGATATCAGCTTCAAAATTAATAAAGGTGAGAACCTTGCCATATTCGGAAAATCCGGCAGCGGAAAATCTGTACTCATTAAATGTTTAGTGGGACTTATAGAACCGGATGATGGCAAAGTAGAACTACTCGACTCTACAGTATCAGACTTAAATAATGACGAATTAAACGCTCTAAGAAAAAAGATAGGATTCCTGTTTCAAAGTGCTGCATTATATGATTCTATGACTGTCAGAGAAAATTTAGAATTTCCTTTGCGCGGGCAAAAATCAAAACCACAAAAAGAAGTGGATGAATTAGTTACAGAAGCTCTTAAAAATGTGGGGCTCGAAGAAGCCATCGACAAAATGCCTTCGGAACTGTCGGGAGGTATGCGAAAACGGGTAGGCCTTGCGCGCACACTGATTTTAAAACCGGAAATTATTTTGTATGACGAACCAACAACAGGTCTCGATCCAATTACATCAAAAGAAATAAGTCAACTCATTTTAGACATACAAAAAAAATACAATACAGCTTCGATTATCATTACGCATGATATAGAATGTGCCCGAATTGCCGCCAACAGAATCATTATGATAAAAGATGGTACTTCTGTAGCCGAAGGAACATACGAAGAACTGGCCGAATCAAAAGACGAATGGGTTCGCTCATTTTTTAAATAAATCAAAAAACTAAGATCATGAAGAAGGAAACTGGAAATAAAATAAAATTGGGAATATTCGTTTCCGCAGGATTTGCACTGCTCATTATTGGCATTTACTTTATTGGAGAAAGACAACAATTATTTAGCCGCACATTTCACGTTAGTGGCATTTTTAAAAACATAAGCGGATTACAAATTGGAAATAACGTACGCTTCTCCGGAATCAATGTGGGAATAATTGATGGGATTGAACAGATGACCGACACTACTGTAAAAGTAGACATGCTGATTGAGGAAGATACCAGGAAATTCATTAAAAAAAATGCCAAAGCAATTATCGGTTCCGATGGTTTGATGGGAAATAAAATAGTATCTATTACCCCCGGAACACCAGGACAGGAACAGTTATCAGACAATGATATCATCGCAACGGAACAACCCGTAACCATGGACGATATTCTGATAAAACTAAAAGTAACCGGTGATAATGCCGCCACCATCACAAACGATTTAGCCGTAGTTATGACAAACATCCGCGAAGGCAAGGGTACTATTGGGAAATTACTGATGGATACTACTATGGCCAACGAAGTCGATCAGGCCGTAGTAAATATAAAACAAGGTGCAGGAGGTTTCAAACAAAACATGAAAGCTGCCAGCCATAATGTATTATTGAGAGGTTTTTTCAAGAAAAAAACCGATAAAAAAGAATAAGTTATTTTTTCCAGTTGATCAGGTCTTTGCCAATATCGCTGCGATAATACTTTCCATCGTATGTAACCGCTTCAGCAGTAGCAAAACTTTTAGCAACCGCTTCTTCAATGGTTTTGCCAAAAGACGTAATCGCAAACACACGACCACCATTCGTAACAATCTCTTCATTTTTAAATGCAGTTCCTGAATGAAAGATGTGGCTATCTTTAGTATGTTGAATGCCCGTAACAATTTTATGTTTTTCGTAATCTTCCGGATACCCTCCCGACACTAATACAACGGTAGTAGCTATATCATTTGTAACACTAAACTGTTTTTCATTCAATGTCTGTGTAGCCACCCCTTGCAATAGATCCAGCAGATCAGATTCAATGCGTGGTATCACTACTTCCGTTTCAGGGTCGCCCATGCGGCAATTGTACTCAATAACGCTCGGTTCGCCATCGCAATTCATTAAACCAATAAAAATAAATCCGCGGTAATCTATCCCATCTTTTATTAAACCATTAATGGTTGGTTTCACTATTTTTTCTTCCACTTTTTTAATAAAAGCTTCATCAGCAAATGGCACAGGACTCACAGCACCCATGCCTCCTGTGTTCAATCCTGTATCCCCTACTCCAATTCGCTTATAATCTTTCGCAGCCGGCAATATCTTATACGACTTCCCATCCGTTAACACAAACACCGATAACTCGATCCCTTTCAAAAATTCCTCAATCACTACCGTATTTCCTGCAGTTCCAAACTTGGCATTCAGGATCATATTTTGCAATTCGCGTTTCGCTTCTTCCGCATCATCAATAATCAGTACCCCTTTACCGGCAGCCAGTCCATCCGCTTTTAACACATACGGAGGTGTTAAACTATCTATAAAAGCAGCGCCTTCATGAATAGTATCTTTCGTAAAGCTTTTATATTGAGCAGTAGGCACACCATGTTTAAACATGAACTGCTTACTGAAATCCTTGCTGCCTTCCAATTGAGCACCATCTTTCTTAGGGCCAATGACAGGGATTTCTTTTAAAACCTCATCCTGCAAAAAGTAATCGTGAACCCCCTTCACCAAGGGATCTTCAGGGCCAACCAGTACCAGATCAATACTTTTTTCCCAAACCAAATTTTTGATCGCTTCAAAATCAGTAGCAGATATAGCGACATTCGTTCCGCACTGTGCTGTACCCGCATTCCCCGGAGCGATATATAAATTTTCCAATTGTTTACTTTGAGCCAATTTCCATGCAAAAGCATGCTCTCTGCCGCCTGATCCTAATATTAATACGTTCATAAGTTTGAATAAAGCGTAAAAATAAAAAATCCCACCTTAATAGATGGGATTCATTAAAAAGTTTTAAAAACTATTTTAGTGCTTTTTCTTACTGAAGCTGGAGTTTCCTCTTACCCTCGTTGCTGAACGCTTTCTGTTTTGTTGAGCAATAATACCATCTGTAAAGCGTTTTCCTTTGGTTCTATCACGGGTAAATAACTTAGGCTGCTCTCTTTTTTGTTTAATTCCCGGATTTGTTTTTCGGTAAACCCAGGGTCCGTTACTTTTATTTCCTTTAAATAAGCGGGCTATGAAACCTTTCTTTTGTCCGCCTTTTGCAAAAGCATTTGCGTTACCTTTTGATTTGCCACCAAACAACTTTCCTCCTCCACCTCTCTGGTTACGATGTTCCTTTTTTCTTCCGCCCTTTACCTGAGCCACCATAGGTGTTGTAACTCCTATGGCTAAAAGCAAAAATACGATTGAAAAAAGTTTAGTTAGTTTCATTTATACAATATTATACAAAAAAAATCATAAAATCCAATGCTTTCGTGTTTATTTGTCGAATAAACTCACAAGATTTTAACAATTTGCTTCTTATAACTTCGTTTTTCAAAAAATCTACAGAATTTACAAAACTGAAAATGATCAAATTCCTTTTAATAAATTGCGTAGTTTCGTGGAAATGACCGTAAACGCTATACCTGTTGTCGATTTTTTAGAAAAAAGCCAGTCCCAATTAATTGTGGATGTAAGGTCGCCTATTGAATTTTTTAAAGGACATTTACCCAACGCTGTGAATATTCCCTTGTTCGAAGACAGTGAGCGGGCCGAAATAGGAACCCTCTACAAACAACAAGGAAAAGATACCGCAGTAAACAGGGGACTCGAAATTGTTTCTCCAAAAATGACATCCTTTGTAAATCAGGTACGAACACTGGCAACAAACAAACAGGTATTTGTATATTGTTTCAGAGGAGGCATGCGAAGCAATAGCTTTGCCTGGCTAATGAATACCTCCGGACTCAACGCCTGTATCATGAAAGGCGGTTATAAAGCGTTCCGCAACTATGTACTCGATTATTTTTCTTATAAAAAAAATCTCATTCTGTTAGGAGGCAAAACCGGAAGCGGAAAAACAGACATATTGAAAAAACTAAATGCTATGTCGCTTCAAACGCTCGATCTTGAAAAACTGGCACATCACAAGGGCTCTGCATTTGGCGCTATCAACGAACAGAAACAACAGCCTCAACAGGCCTTCGAACATCAGTTATATAGTGAATTATCCGTATTGAACAGCATGCAACCGATTATTATTGAAGATGAATCAAAATCGATTGGCTTTAATAAAATACCACAAAATTTGTGGGAACAAATGAAACAGGCAACCATTATCAAACTGGAAATTCCCTTTGAATTACGCGTGCAAAAATTAGTGGACGATTACACCACTGTTGACATTGAAGCCCTAAAATTATGCGTTGTTAAAATTGCGCAACAACTGGGAAGCCTGAATACAAAATTATGCCTGCACTATCTGGATGAAAAAAATTTATCAGATGTTGCCAGATTATCGTTACTCTATTATGATAAAGCCTACGAATTCAGCTATAAGAAAAAAAAGCAACCTATTATTCAATTAAGTTCTGATACCATTGATGCAACTATAAATGCCCTGAAAGTAAAAGAGATCATAAATACATTAAATTAAGGTCATGTCCGTTAAATTAACACACTATAGCAAGGCATCCGGCTGCGGATGCAAAATAGCACCTGCTGTTTTAGAAGAGATATTGAATGGCTGTAAACAAGACATCGCGTTCAAAAATTTAATTGTAGGCAACGAAACCAAAGACGATGCCGCTGTTTATGAATTAGAAGATGGCAACTGTATCATTAGTACCACCGATTTTTTTACTCCCATTGTAGATGATGCGTTTGACTTCGGAAAAATTTCGGCTTGCAACGCTATAAGCGACGTGTATGCTATGGGAGGAAAACCAATCATGGCCGTGGCTATTTTAGGATGGCCTGTAGACAAAATCCCAACAGCTATTGCACAACAAGTCATTAAAGGAGCGCAGGAAATTTGCACTAAAGCCGGTATTCCTTTAGCTGGAGGCCATAGCGTAGATACACAGGAGCCCTTATTTGGATTAGCGGTAACAGGCCTGGTAAAAAAAGAACACATCAAAAAAAATAATACAGTCAAAGAAAACGACATCCTTTATCTCACAAAACCACTGGGAATAGGTATTTTGAGTACCGCCTTAAAAAGAGGGCTCTTACAGGAATCACACTACAAATTACTCATTGAGCATACAACCAACTTAAATTCTATTGGCGAAAAATTAGGTGCCTTGCCATATGTGAATGCCCTAACCGATATAACAGGATTTGGCTTTGCGGGCCATTTACTGGAAATGCTGGCTGGTACTGATCTATCTGCAATCATAAAAAAAGAGGCGCTACCTATTATGGACATTGCTCAGGAATATGCCAAACAATTTGTGTTTCCCGACAATACCACCCGTAATTATAACGACCAATCAAAACATATAGAAGGGATGACGGATCTGGATTTTATTTTTTATTGCGATCCACAAACGTCGGGTGGTTTACTCTTCAGTGTTCATCGGTCTCATGAACAAGAGATGGATGCGCTTTTAAATTCCCAACATCAGTATTTCGCAAAGGTTGGTACTATAACAACTAAGCAGGCAAAAGAAATTATGTTTGTTTCTGTTCCATGAGAATAATGCAGGATTTATGTGGGCGTATGCGCCGGCTTGCGTGAGGGATTGTAGTGGAAAGCCCACAGCCATAAGGTACGAATGGCGAGGACTTGAAACGAAAAGCCCGATCCGCCAGCAGGCGGACATGCCCAAATAATATTAAAATAAACCTATGTTTTATTTAGATATTCCCACCAAAACTTTCAGCGATTGTTTCCAGGATAAGCTTCTCGAACGACAAGCCACAATAAAGGATATTAAAAAACTCGACGCAATATTCACCACACCAATTAGGATCACACCCGCAAACACAGTCAAAACCAAATCCAGTTCATAAACATGTCCACTCCCCAAAGCAATTGCAAAATTACCCGAAGAAATCGTCACATGCCTTATATCAAAAGGAATCCCTATGAATTTTCCTATGTTTCCGGCCATTCCCAAACAAAATCCTAAAAATAAATTTCCGATAATACCTCCCAGATTTCGTTCAACAAAACCTGCCATGTTTTGTCGCTTTTCCAAACTATATGTTTTAATCAATGAAGGATGTTTGATGATACGGATGGGGATTTCAGAATACACCACTTTATTATCAATATAACCGATCACAATACCGGATAAGGATAAAAACACTCCAGTAAAACAGGCATATATTAGTGAAGCACTGTACAACGGATGATTAGAATATAAATGTGCTTTCGCCTCTGCCAAATTAAACACCGAATCATTCAGATAATAATGAATACCCCAGGCTGATATAAAACATACCGGAAGTACCACCACTAAATTCCCGATCAAAGAAACAAACTGGCTGCGAATGATCTGTTTAAACATTCTCCAGGGCTTCTTATTGCCATCACTGCTATTTTCAATACTTTCGGCAATAAATGAAGCCGTCATGGCAGGCTGCTTTGTAGCCAATGTCAAATGAGTTAAATGCATAAATACAAAACCAACACCATAATTCAATCCAAATAAAAT
Source organism: Bacteroidota bacterium (assembly GCA_016194985.1). Taxonomy (GTDB): domain Bacteria; phylum Bacteroidota; class Bacteroidia; order B-17B0; family Aurantibacillaceae; genus UBA4416. The sequence goes on along the minus strand of JACQAK010000180.1, from coordinate 7,074 downwards.
TCCTTCCAGAAATAAGGAAGCATGCAGGCCATGAATCAAATGTTTGATGTAAACCAAAAGCACTACCACCAGCCCGCCGCCCATAGCCGATTTAAAAAGTTTAATATTTTCTTTTTTAGAAAATCCGATATAATGCTCTCCTTTTTCAGAAGTATGACTCACAATACGATAAGCCAATAAATTGGTGTTCTCTTTAATAAATAACAGAACGTTGTTTTTCGTTTGCTCTGCCTTTACCAGATTCATTAATAGCTGAGACACAGTCAATACTTTATTACTGGCTTGCTTTGTAATGAATAAATTTAATAACAAACGTATACGGCTAATATGCTGTTGGGCTCTGATCAAAAGAAAGGTTAAATGAAGACTCGTTCCTATCTCATCTTTCCTGGAGCGGATTTCCTCAAATAAACGCTCTACATTATCAATACTGGTAATTACCCTCTCCAGTTCCTCACTATCTATATCCAAATTCCGGTCATCCAAATGTTTTTTCACAAACAGAGATACCTGATGATTCAATTCAAAAAACGGAGAATCGCTATCATCAATAGCGGGCAATTTACTTACCAGATAAGGGTCAATGCCTATCGACGTTAAGCGATGACATAAAATAACTATAGCATTATGGATCTGATGAGTTAATTTTTCGGAATGTGATGATAATTGATCGGTATCAATTAATTTAGAAATGGCTTCCCAACCCGAATAATTGATCTTCTCTACCCAAACATAATCATTGGGCTTACTAAATACAAAATCAATAACATGAGATAATTCATTATCCAAAAGATTACCCGGCAGTAACTTATGTTTTATCCGTCGGTATATTTCCGGGAAAAAGCCCCTGTTTGAATGAATACCATAATCGGCAAAAGCATTCACAAAAAAAGCATCATCCAAAACCAGATAACAGAATTCCGTCAGTTCTTTCTTAAACCCCTCGTCAATTGACTTTTGCGAAAACAATTCCAGCAATTGTTCATTAAACTGATTGGTATCAGCATGCGACAAAAGTCTGATTTGGCTGACAAACTGTTTTATCCGGGAATACTGATGTTCTGTTAAGTTCATAAATTTTTCACAAGATAAGTTTATATTATTTAAACTATTTCATCCTGGTTTTGTTTAACGTTTGTTAACTCCTTCCCTGTAATAAGGTGTTAAAAATCACGTTTTTACAATTAATAAAATAGTTTATCTTTGTTGTAATGGAAATTGTTAAAGGTTCGGGTGTTATTCCCGGTGAATTATTGGCAAAGGTAAATTCCCCCGCCGATCTTAAAAAACTGAAAGAAGAACAATTGGAACAGTTCTGTGCCGAATTGCGCCAATTTATCATTGATATTGTTTCTGTGAAAGGCGGGCATTTTGGTGCATCCCTTGGAGTAGTAGAACTAACAACAGCCCTGCATTATGTATTCAATACACCGTACGACCAATTAGTATGGGATGTGGGGCATCAGGCATACGGACATAAGATCATTACCGGTCGTCGTGATGTATTTCACACAAACCGTATTTATAAAGGCATCAGCGGATTCCCAAAACGTTCAGAGAGCGAATACGATACCTTTGGAGTAGGGCATTCTTCTACCTCTATTGGTGGAGCATTAGGAATGGCGGTTGCCAGCCAGTATTTGGGTATTAAAGACAAACAACACATTGCCGTTATTGGTGATGGCTCTATGACGGCTGGTCAGGCATTTGAAGCATTGAACCATGCCGGTATCTCCAACAGCAATTTATTGGTGGTACTGAATGATAATTGCATGAGCATTGACCCTAATGTGGGGGCTTTGAGAGATTACCTCACCGACATTACAACCTCTCATACTTACAATAAAACCAAGGATAAAGTTTGGGAATTATTAGGCAAGATCAGCAAATTTGGTCCTAACGCTCAGGAAATTGCTTCTAAATTAGAAAATGCCGTTAAAACATCCTTACTTAAACAAAGTAATTTATTTGAGTCTTTGAAATTCCGGTATTTTGGACCTGTTGACGGACACGATGTGGTTCGTTTAACCAAGATCATGGCCGATTTAAAAGATATTCCGGGCCCAAAAATATTACACGTTTTAACCAAAAAAGGAAAAGGTTATAAATTTTCTGAAGAAGGAAATGAAACCGTTTGGCACTCTCCGGGCTTATTCAATAAAGAAACCGGTGAAATCATCAAGGTTGTTCCAAAAGAACCTCAACCTCCAAAATATCAGGATGTATTTGGTCATACCATTGTAGAATTAGCTGAACAAAATAAAAAGATAATGGGCATCACGCCGGCTATGCCAAGCGGCTGCTCATTAAATATTATGATGAAAGCTATGCCCGATCGGGCATTCGACGTTGGTATTGCCGAACAGCATGCCGTTACATTCAGTGCAGGCTTAGCCACTCAGGGAATGATTCCTTATTGCAACATTTACTCTTCCTTTATGCAACGTGCCTACGATCAGGTAGTACATGATGTAGCTTTACAAAACTTAAAAGTGGTATTGTGTTTAGACAGAGGCGGTATTGCCGGAGCTGACGGGCCAACACACCATGGTGCTTTTGACATTGCCTATTTTCGCTGCATTCCAAATATGATTGTAAGTGCGCCAATGAATGAAGAAGAGTTGCGCAACTTAATGTACACCGCTCAACTGGACGATACAACAGGACCTTTGAGTATTCGTTTCCCACGTGGTAATGGTGTGATGGTCAATTGGAAAACGCCATTCAAAAAAATAGAGATCGGGAAAGGCCGTAAATTAAAAGACGGTAAAGACGTAGCCATTCTATCCCTGGGACATCCCGGAAACTTTGCCGTACAAGCCATTGAAAAATTAGAAACAGAAGGTATTACACCTGCCCATTACGATTTACGTTTTGCAAAACCTTTGGACGAAGCCATGCTGCATGAAGTATTTACCCGCTACAAAAAAATAATTACCATCGAAGATGGAACCATTGTGGGTGGCGTAGGAAGTGCCGTATTGGAATTCATGTCTGAACACGGATATAGTGCACAGGTAAAACGTTTGGGTATTCCTGATAGATTTATTGAACACGGCGAACCCAAAGAACTATATACCGAATGCGGTTTTTCTGCAGAACAGATTCACGATGAAGTGTTAGACATTTTAAAAGAGAAAAAGCAGGTAAAAGTTGGCTAGTTCATGTTAAGCTCTGCTCAGTTACATCTCATTGAACAACAAAAATTAAAGCTTTCCCTCATTATGGTAATCACCTTAATGATCTGGGGTCTTGTATTCAATGAAATTACTGAATCCAATATCATTGAACTCGATGCAGGCTCCTATATCATTAGTGGATTAATCAGCCTTATCACCATATACGTTTCCCGACTGCAAAACAAACCATCCAGTAAATCCTATCCTTTGGGCTATACCGGCTTTGTTCCCATCTTAAATCTCATCCGGAGCTTTATGATCATTTTGATCTGTTTAAAATCTATTGCGGAGTCAATCGGTGATATAATATCAGGGCCAAAACAAACCGAGCACGCTATTGTATTTCTTTATGCCGGAGTAACGCTTGTCATTAATTGTTTTAGCTTTTTTATTATTAATCAGTCTGCTAAAAAAACAAAATCTGAAATTTTAAAAATGGATGCTGTCGAATGGAGAATTGATATCTTCAGTAATCTGGCTATCATTATCTCTTTCTTAATTTCTTATGTTCTGCTAAAGCATCACTATTCAACATTATCAAATCATATCGATCCGGTGTTTTGCATCCTATTATCTGTGATCATGTGTATCAGTCCTATTAAGCTTTTTACAAAAAACATGAAGAAACTGGCGGTGAGTTCTGTTGATGAAAAAACACAAAAAGAAATTATTTCCGGATTCAACGCACAGTTACCGAATGTTACAGAGTTTTCACCCTACTTCACAATTATTGATATGGCTGGCATACTATGGGTCGAGATCCGGATTAATCCCGTTCACAAAAATGAATTATCGGTAAGCACTCTAAAAGAATGGGAACTAAAAGGTAAAGAAATTTTAGATAATATCAATTCTAATCACCACTTAACCTTCCGGCTTAACTAAGTTCCGGAATAAAATTATTCAGTATAGAATTATTTTAAAAAGCATTGTATCAGAAGAATGTAGGCTTTATTTGTGCATGCCCGCCAACTGGCGGACCGGGCTTTTCGTTTCAAGTCCTCACCTCCCGATAGCTATCGGGACGTTCCTCATGGCTGTGGGCTTTACACTAAAATCCCTCACGCAAGTATAACTTAGATCTGAAATTGTACTTTAGAACTGAAGTATAAAGCTGCGTGAGGGATAGAAGTGAAAATCCTTTTTGCTGCTTCTTTGCAAAAAGATTGTAACGAATAGCCCGACGGCGCCTGCCCTTTGCGACGACACGCCAAAAAAATAAGTGATCTAAAATAAAAAAACAAACCTACATTATTCTACAGCATCGCTTTTTATTTTATCCTAGGCAACAACGTTATATGTCCTGTTCGTTCTTTTTCTTCTCCCGACATGGTAACGAAATTAATTTTATAGACATAAACATCCTCTTTACATAAAGTGCCCTTATACTTGCCGTCCCAACCTACGGTCATCCCATCATCTGTTTTAAAAATACATACACCCCAACGGTCAAATATCATCATATGAATTTCTTTGAGGCCGTACCCTGCCGGCATAAACACATCATTGATCTGATCGGTATTAGGCGTAAACGCATTTGGAATATAAATGTTCCAGTCCTTTGTAACCACTACACAAATATCGTCCGTATTTCTGCAACCATACGAATTGATTCCTTCCAGAGTATAACAGGTATTCTCCTGAGGGTTCACCATCACAGAATAACAGAAATTACAGCCCAATGGCGGGCCATTTATAGGGTCCCGAAATCCAACTTCCACATCACCTGTTCCATATAACGCCAATGTATTATCTACATTAATGGAAGTGTCTCTTCCAGCATTAAGAATAGGCAATGGATAAATTGTTACCTCAATAGTAGCTGTCTTCACACAGGAACCTGCATGCGACACACTAACTGTATATATAGTAGTGACTGAAGGACTAACTGCTGTAACTGAATAATCAGGATTAGCTAACCCTGAAGGAGGAGCCCAATGATAGGTTGTTCCTCCGGAAGCATAAATAATAGTAGATTTGCCATAACAGAAAGCTGTATTGTCTGCCTTAGAGATCGTAATATCCGCCAACACAATCACATTGGAAACAGCAGAGTTGGTACATGAACCGTTAGCTCCCACAACCGTGTAAGTAGTATTTACTAAAGGATTAGCGGATACCATGCTTCCTGTGGCACTGCTCAAAGTACCCGAAGGAGTCCAAACATAAGAAGCAGCTCCGAAAGCCGTTAACGAAGTTGATGAACCTGAGCAAATGGTTGCATTTGGGGTAGCATTTACAACCGGTGTTGTAGTAACGCTAACTGTTGCAACGGCAGAATTCGTACATGAACCGTTTGCACCAATAACCGTATAAGTAGTAGTTGCATTAGGGCTTGCCGAAACAACTGTACCGGTTGAACTGTTTAAAGTAGCCGAAGGGGTCCAGAAATAAGAACCTGCGCCATTGGCGGTTAAATTAACCGAAGAGCCCGAACAAATAGATCCGCTATTAACCGATACTGTTGGGGTTGACGTAACGCTAACTGTTGTGGTGGTACTATTGGTACAAGCTGCCGTTTCTCCAACAACTGTATACGTTTGGGTCGATCCCGGATTAGCAGCAACCACATTCCCCGAAGAAGTATTCAAACTCGCAGCCGGACTCCACGTGTAATTGGTGGCGCCAAAGGCGGTCAAATTCAAAGTTCCTCCTGAGCAAATAGTTCCGCTTGTAGCTGAGATGCTTGGTGTAATATTAACCGTCATGGTAACTGTTGCCATATTGGTACAACTGCCAATAGCACCTATCACTGTATAAAGAGTCGTCACAGATGGATTTGCCTGAACAACACTTCCCGTAGGCGTACTTAATGTAGTGGTGGGACTCCATGTATAGCTTGAAGCGCCGGTTGCCGATAAACTGCCGGTAGAACCTGAACAGATAGTATTGCCGGTTGTTATCACTGTTGGCGTAGGCAATACGCTAACCGTAATAATAGCCGTATTGGTGCAGGAACCGTTGGCGCCCAACACCGAATAAGAAGTCGTAGTGGCAGGACTTGCTATTACAGTGCCTCCCGTGGCTGTATTTAAACTTCCCGATGGACTCCAGATGTAATTGGTGGCTCCGGCTGCCGTTAAGGTAGCCGATGATTGACCAAAACAAATATCAGAACCCGTAAGATTTAAGGTTGGTGTCGTAGTAACACTCACAGTCGTACTAACGCTGTTTGTACATCCGGCCGTTTCTCCTAATACTGAATAAACAGTAGTTGCATTCGGATTAGCCACCACAACACTTCCGGTAGATGTACTTAAATTTGTTACAGGACTCCAGGTATAATTGGTAGCACCATTAGCCGTTAAAGTAGCGGAACTTCCCGAACAAATACTCGCAGAATTGACACTCACCGTTGGCGTGACATTAACATTTACCGTTGTTGTTGTTACATTGGTACATGTGCCCACAGCACCTGTAATACTATAAGTTTGTGTTAATGCAGGATTGGCCGTTACAACACTTCCGGTTGAACTACTCAGGGAAGAAGATGGGCTCCAGGTATAATTGGCAGCACCTGTCACTGTTAATGTAGCGGCAGTACCGGAACAGGCTGTGGCACTGGAAGCACTGAGAGTTGGTGTTGTAGTAACATTTACCGTACTGCTCGCTGTAGCGGTACATGAACTATTGGCACCGGTAACAGAATAAATAGTTGTGACCATTGGATTAGCTATTACCACACTCCCTGTATTTCCGCTCAGTGTGGCAGCAGGACTCCAGGTATAATTAGTTGCTCCATTAGCCGTTAATGTAGCGGAACTTCCTGAACAAATACTGGCTGAATTAACACTGACGGTAGGCGTTGTAGTTACATTCACCGTACTGCTCGCTGTAGCCGTACAACTACCATTGGCACCAATAACGGCATAAATGGTTGTTGTATTAGGATTAG
>JACQAK010000179.1 GCA_016194985.1 Bacteroidota bacterium | reverse complement strand
TGTTTAAAAACAGTGAAATGTGTTTTTGAATGAGTGAATTGATTTTGTTAAGTGCTAAAAATGAAGAAGTGAAATGTAAAAAGCCGATAGGAAATGTACTTTTTAATGAGAAAATCAAATATTATTCCATGTTTGATTCTATTAAAATCCTTATCAGTTGAAGTGTATAAAAAGTACTCGTTATTTTGTACAAATTTTCTACAAAAACTTTTCTGGATAATGTCTGTAAAAAAGAGCGTTTTTTTAAATATTTTTTTTCATTTACTCAGCAAAAACAATATTTTGCTAATTAATCTGTCTGTTCTTTACTTTTCTAATCAAATGCCAAAATCCTACAAAATCAACTAGTTTTTATTCTTTAATATTGCTATGAAATCAGATTGATATAAACCACTATCAAATTACTAAAATGAGCAAAATGAGAATAATTTCACTACTTAAAATTTCTTTAATTTTCTTATTGTTTTTTTCGCAATATGCTTACTCTCAGGGCGGAGATAACGCTACAGCGGCAGCGGCAAGCCCTATAACACTTCCTTTTTCGGCTGCAGGAACAACCTGCGGGCATGTAGATAATTATAATCCGTTGAGTTTATATGGAATTACGCCATCAGGCAAGGATTGGGTGTATTATTTCTGCGCTACGACTACAGGCACAGTAGATATTTTTATGAATAATGCTTACGACTACATTCCTGCCATTATGGTTTACAGTGTTACTCCAAATGCCGGAGGAACTAACTGGTTTGCTACATCGTTTACCGGAGGGGCTTTCATCAATAGTTTGGTTTCTGTGAAAGTTACGGCAGGAACGTGTTACTATGTCATTGTTGATAATGACTATCTGGATGATGGATTTAATTGTTTTAATTACAATATAAATATTCAATACCATGCAACTCCGCCTGCAGCTGTATTACAACCGGCATGTACAAATATGGGCTATGATGATGGTACTTTAGGCGGATGGACAGGAACTACGGGGTCTGTATCAGAAGGTCTTACGGGAAGCAATACTCCGAAGTACAATCCTTTATATTTTGGAATGTCGGCTACTCAACATTCTATTACAAGTGGAGCGGGAGTAGATCCTTACGGAAGTTTTCCGATTGTAAATCCTGCCGGAAGCCCTAATTCATTACGATTAGGAGATATGGGAACATATGGCGCTACAAATGAATATTTTGGTGGGATTCCCGGTGCAGGAGGTGCTTCAATGGAGCAAAAATTTACGGTAACAGCTTCTAATGCTTTGTTTGTTTATTATTACGCGGTTGTTATTCAAAATGCACTTTCTGATTCAGTGGATGCTCTGGGAAATCCGGTGTTGGATGGAAGTGGAAATCCGATATTAATTCCGCATAAAGCTACTGAGCAGCCATTTTTTAAGACGGATGTGTTTGATTGTTCCGGAAATCCTGTTCTTTGCGGACAGTATTTAGTTACCGGAGGTCCAAATATTCCGGGATTTGCATTGGCGCCTGGAACAACAGATGTATATTACAAAACCTGGACACCGGTTGCGGTTGATTTAACTCCATTTATAGGCACATGTGTGACCGTAAGATATACTGTAGGTGATTGTACCGTTGGTGGCCATTTTGCCTATGCGTATGTGGATGCTGTTTGTAGCCCGCTTGCAATAACCGGTATCAATAAAGTTTGTCCTACAAAATCAACTGTTTTAACAGCTCCAACCGGATTGTTTACTTATTCGTGGACTCCGGGTGCTATGACTACTCAATCTATAACTGTTACACCAACAACAACAACAACCTATACTTGTGAGTTAACTTCTTATACCAATTGTAAGACATTTTTAACGTATTCGGTTTCATTATTTCCGGATGCAGTAGCCTCCATTAATTCAGCAACTGTTTGTAACGGAACATCTGCCGCTTTAACATCCACTTTAAATAATGGTGCAGGAACCTACTCGTGGGCGCCAAGCGGTGGTGCCGGAGCTAATGCAAATGTAACACCTGCATCCACTACTATTTATACATTAACTTATACGGATGGAAATGGTTGTAAAGATACGGCTATGGGAAGAGTCACGGTTAACCCATTGCCTACGATGTTAACACCTGCTAATATTACTGTTTGTCATAATGGCGCTGTTGCTGCCTCTGCTTTTTCCAGTACAGTTGCCGGAACAACCTTTAGCTGGACCAATACAAATCCGGCTATAGGCCTTGGTGCAACCGGTGCAGGCGATACTCCGGGTTTTACAGGAACCAATACCGGTGCATCATCTATCAGTGGCGTTATTTCAGTAACGCCAACCGCCAACTTATGTGTGGGAAATCCTGTTAATTATACCATTACTGTTAATCCGATTCCGAATGTAAATCCTGTTTCAAGTGCTACGTATTGTGCGGGAGCCACGGTTCCTTCTACCAGTTTTAGTGGAAGTGTCACTTCTACAACCTATAGTTGGTCAAACACGAATACCTCGATAGGATTAGGAGCATCCGGTACCGGAAATATTGCTTCATTCGGAGCAACGAATACGGGAGCATCCGGTATTTCAGGGGTAATCACTGTAACGCCATCTGCTAATTCCTGTATTGGAACACCAACCAATTATTCGGTATTAGTCAATCCAATTCCAAATGTGAATGCTATACCAAGTGCCACCTATTGCGCAGGCGCAACAGTTCCTTTAACGTCTTTAACAGGAAGTGTTACTTCTACAACCTTTAGCTGGGCAAATACAAATACTGCCATTGGATTAGGTGCATCGGGTACAGGAGATATTGCTTCATATACGGCAACAAATAATGGAGCATCCGGTATTTCGGGTGTGATCACAATAACACCATCTGCTAATTCCTGTATTGGAACACCAACCAATTTTACGGTATTAGTGAATCCAATACCAAATGTAAATGCTATACCAAGTGCTACTTATTGCGCAGGCGCAACAGTTCCTTTAACGTCTTTAACAGGAAGCGTTACTTCTACAACCTTTAGCTGGGCAAATACAAATACTGCCATTGGATTAGGCGCATCGGGTACAGGAGATATTGCTTCATATACGGCAACAAATAATGGAGTTTCGGGTATTTCAGGTGTGATCACAATAACACCATCTGCTAATTCATGTGTTGGAACACCAACTAATTATTCTGTATTGGTGAATCCAATTCCAAATGTGAACGCTATCCCAAATGCCTCTTATTGTGCAGGTGCTTCGGTTCCAACAACAACCTTTAGTGGAAACATTTCAGAGGCTACTTATAATTGGTCAAACTCAAATACTGCCACAGGTATGGGAGCCAGTGGTACGGGAAATATTAATTCTTATACAGCATCTAACTCTACCGGATCTCCGATTAACGGAGTTGTGGTAGTTGTTCCATCTGTTAATTCTTGTATAGGAACGCCTACCAGTTTTACTATTATTATCAATCCAAATCCTCTGGCACCAACAGTTACAGATCCAACAATATGCCCAAGCTCATCGGCCACTCTAACGGCAACGGCTCCAGGTGGTACTTATAGTTGGTATGATAGTGCGTCAGGAGGTACATTGTTATCGACAAGCCCTACTTATACTACTCCGGGTTTAATGACAACAACTAACTATTATGTAAATGCGACTAATATATTTGGTTGTATAGGGCCAATGACAACGGTGACAGTAACGGTACTTAATTTTTTACCGGTGAGCGCTTCTCCTAATCAAACTATTTGTATAGGTGCCAGTGCAACACTTGGAGCTAATCCAAATGGCGCAGGATATGTATACTCATGGGATTCTCCCGGTAATACAGGATTCTCGACAATTTATAATCCGGTGGTAACTCCAACATTAACAACAAATTATACTGTTACGGTAACAAGCCCTAATGGTTGCACGGGAGTAAATCAAACTCAGGTTTTTGTTAACCCTTTACCAATCGCTGATGCCGGAAACCCTATTGCTTTTTGTAACGGACAATCAGGTACTATAGGAGCAGCCTCTACAACCGGTTATACTTATTCATGGTTGCCAACTACAGGATTAAGTAGTTCGACCATATCTAATCCGGTAGTGACTTTAACAAATTCCGGATCATCACCTTCTGTAAGTGATTATACCGTGACTGCCTTTTTAAATGGTTGTCAGGCCAGTAGTCAGGTTCAGGTGACGGTAAATCCGTTGCCGGTTTCCAGTGCAGGAAATCCAATTACACTATGTAACGGACAATCGGGTGCTATAGGAACAGCCAGTAATCCTAATTATACTTATTCCTGGTCGCCTGCGCTTAACTTAAATAGTTCAACGGCTTCCAATCCAACGGTTAACGGACTTAATACAGGCTTCACGGCATCCAGTATAACTTATACAGTTACAACTACGGAAACATCTACATCCTGTCAATCAAATGATCATGTTACAGTTACTGTATTACCACTGCCAACAGTTGATGCGGGTACTGCGGTTACTACTTGTGAGGGAACCAGTAATATTCAGTTGAATGGAATGATTGGAGGTTCGGTTACCGGCAGTATATGGAGTGGTGGAACAGGAAGTTTTAATGCGAATAATACGATTTTAAATCCTACATATAATCCTACATCGGTTGAATACTCAAATGGTTCGGTAACATTAACACTAACTGCAATAGCACTTGCTCCGTGTCAAAATGTAACTTCTACTGTTCAGATCTCTTTTTACAAGAAACCGGTTATTAATTTTATTGTAGATAATCCCAAAGGATGTCCGGAGCATTGTGTCACGTTTACCGATCAATCAAGTGTAGCATTACCGGATTACATCCAATCATGGTCATGGGATTTTGGTGACGGTACTTCCGGAACATCTCAAAATCCTCATCACTGTTACTCTCAATCGGGTTTATATAGTGTAACATTAACTGCTGTAACCAATCATCTTTGTTCAAATACATTATCTATTCCTAATATGGTAGAAGTGTATCAGGTTCCGGATGCTTCTTTTTATGCTGATCCTCCGTATGGAACTATAACTGATCCAAACATTTCATTCCATAATACCACTCAGGGAGCAGTTTCCTACAGTTGGGGTTTCGGAGATCAATATGCTTTGGGAGCAACTAATTCATCAACCGTTACAAATCCAAGTCATGCGTATACAAATTCAGGAGAATATGTTGTAACGTTAATAGCTACTTCGATTAATGGCTGTGAAGACAGAACTTCTGTTACTGTTGAAATTAAGCCTGAGTTTACATTTTATATACCCAATGCATTTACGCCTGAAAATAATGATGGGGTGAATGATATTTTTACAGGAATGGGTATTGGTATTGATAAGTATGAAATGTGGATATTTGACCGTTGGGGTGCCATGATTTATTATTCTGATGATATTCATAAAGGATGGGATGGAACCAAACAAGGCAAAAAAGATATTTGCCAGCAGGATGTTTATATCTGGAAGGTGAAATTGACAGACGTATTTGGCAAAAAACATGAGTATATTGGCCATGTTACTTTGCTGAAATAATGATAAACTGTTGTTTTATTTAATAGCGGCATTGTTTTGACTGTCAACTAGTTATTTATTGTTTTATTTTTCTATGTGATTGTTTTTTACTAAGTTTGGTAAAGAACTTCACTTTATGAAAAAAATTATACTCTTATTTCTTATTTTATTTTTTAACCACTTAACATTTTCTCAATGTTTAAGTGGAAACTATACCATAGGGGGAGCATCTCCATCATTTACATCAATAACTCAAGCAGTTAATACATTAACTGTTAATGGTGTTTGTGGGCCGGTAACTTTTAATATCAGACCGGGTACTTATAATGAAAGAATTGCCTTGCCGGTTGTTGCCGGAACGTCTTCTGTTAATACTATTACATTTCAATCGGAAACGACTGATAGCAGCTCGACCATTATACAAGCGGTGGGAAATTCGACACAAAATTATGTTGTAAAGCTTGATGGTACCGATTATGTAAGTATTAAAAATCTTACTTTAAAAAATACAGATGCAAATTATATGTGTTTGGTTTATTTGATTAATGGTGTAGTGAATTTTAATTTAAGTAATTGTGTGATTGATGCTCCTGTTACTTCGTCAATTTTGCCAAATGCTAATCGGTATTTAATAAATTCAGCAACACCAACCAATGTAAATTGTATTATTCAGAATAGTAAAATTAGCGGAGGCCAAAGGGCTATATATGCATCATCAAATAGTTCATTAATTACTGATTTTAGAATTTTGAATTGTATTTTTTTAAATCAGTATGAGTATTCCATCAGCCTTTCAGGTGTTAGGGCTCCAAAAATTATTTCAAATAAAATAAGCTATAATTTGGCAAATACAGGCTTTAAAGGGATGTATATTTCGTCGAGCAATGATGTCGTAGTAATTGACCGAAATAGTTTTGATCAGACATTAGGTGAATCTATAAGCTTGTTTTTTGCTACAGGAAACAGCACCAATTATTCAAGTGTATCAAACAATCGAATAAATATTTCTGGTGGTGCAACTGGGACCTCAGGTATTTATCTTCAAAATGCCAGTTATATGAATGTGTATCATAATTCAGTGGTATCTGTAAATACAAACACCAACAGTTCGTGCGTTGCGTTATATACTATGGCTAATGTGAATATAAAAAACAATATCTTTTACCATAAAGGTGTAGGGGTAGTATATTATATTTATAACACATTAACCAATGCGCAATTTGACTATAATGATATATATTATACAGGATCAAGATTAGCTTTTAATATTTCGGCAGATGTGCCGAATTTTGGTGCCTGGAAAGGATTTGGATATGATTCTAATTCGTTAAATTATTTGCCACAATTTGTGTCAGCATCTGATTTTCATATTGCATCCGATTTTTCACAAAACCTGCCAATACCATTTTTGCCTTCAGTGCCTATTGATATAGAAGGGACGTTAAGAGATAATATTTCTCCTTATTTTGGGGCATATGAATTTGCAAATACTTTGAATGTTACAGATGCGTCGATTAATAAAATAGAATTGATACCTTATAATTGTGTTGGTAATAATCCGGTTAATGTGTTATTAAAAAATCTTGGATCTGCTTCGTTAAATTCAGTGACGATTAATTGGTCTGTTAATGGTGCGATTCAAACTCCTTTTAACTGGAGCGGAAATCTTAATTTTTACGATACTATTTCGGCAACTATAGGAAATTTAAATTTTGTGAATTTAGGCACTTATAATGTAAAAGCCTGGACTACATTACCTAACGGAACAACCGATGCTGTTGCTTTAAACGATAGTGCTTCGAGCGGAACTTTATATACATCGTTAAATGGCATTTATACAGTTGGAGGAGCTTCTCCTTCTTTTACAAATTTAACGAGTGCTGTTACTAATTTGAAAAACAGGGGCGTTTGCGGTAATGTAACATTTAATTTAAGAAATGGTACTTATAACGAAAGCTTAAATTTGCCGGCCATTAATGGCTTGAATGGAGCTAATTCTCTTTTAATTCAGTCGGAAAGTGGTAATAATACATCTGTGCAGATTGTATCAACTACTACATTAAATACTGTTTTGTTTTCGGGAGCCAGTAACGTGACTATTAAAAATATGACGATAGGTGGTTCTAGTATTTTGGCAAATGCGGTTGTTATCAATTCCGGTGGGAATAATCTGGAGATTAATAATTGTATTATTAATGCTCAATCTTATTATGGTATTCAAAGTAGTTTATCGTCGGGAGGCGTAAATCAATTAAGAATTTTGAATAACACGTTTTCAAGTGGTTATTATTCTGTTTATTTAACGGGGAGCACTACTTATAAATTTACAAATTTAAAGGTGGTTAATAATACTATTACATCTGGTACTAACAGTCATATAACCGTATCTAATGCAGATACTCTTGATTTTAACGAAAACAAGGCCATTACTCCCAATACCAACGGGCCTGCAATAAGCATAACTAACAGTAATAAAATAAATGTTTTAAAAAATAAAGTTAATACAAAAGATAGTCCGGCATTGTCTGTTACAAATACCTCTAATGCTCTTATTGCAAATAATATGTTAATGGGGTATGGAAGTTCGGCAAGTTCTGTGTTAAATATTTATGGCACCAATAGTACACACATTATTCATAATTCAATAAATAGTATTACAACCAATACTAATTGTTATACGTTTTATTATTATAGTAACAATTATACAGGGTCGGGTAATCATGTATGGAATAACATTATTCAAAATGATGGGATGAGTATACCTGTATATGTTAATAATTCGTCTTATCAGCCAAGATTTAAAAATAATGTATACAGTTATTCAGGAAGTCGTTTTGGGAATTTTAATGGAGCAATGGTTCAAAATTTAACTGACTGGAAAACGACATCGTTAACAGATACAAATTCAGTTATGTTGAACCCTCAATTTGTATCTTCTACTGACTTACATGCCAATGAAATATTATTAAATAATGCTGGTGTTTCTACTATTGCTGATATTTCTGATGATGTTGACGGTGACATAAGAAACGTCAGTACTCCGGATATTGGGGCAGATGAGTTTGTGCCTTTATCGGTTGACGCTGCAACCAATGGGTTTAATTTTAATTCTATTTTATGCGCAGGCACAAATCCGGTACAAGTTGTTTTAAAGAATAATGGTTCTACAACATTAAACTCTGCTAAATTAAACTGTAAAGTAAATTCAACAACACTATCAGTATATAACTGGTCGGGTAGTTTAGCGCCCGGGACGCAAACATTAGTAACAATAGGAACCTATAGTTTTGCTTTAGGAACGAGTTATTCCATAAAAGCATGGTCCACTTTACCAAATGGTATAAGTGATGTGTTTAGAAACAACGATACGACATCCAAGGTTTTTTCGAATACTGGTATGTCGGGAATATATACCATTGGTGGTACTTCGCCTGATTTTTCTACGATTAACAGTGCTGTAGCGGCTTTGAAAAATGGCGGTGTATGCGGCCCCGTGACATTTAATATCAGAAATGGTATTTATAATGAACAAGTTAAGATCCCTAATATAAAAGGTGTATCTGCTACCAATACCATTTTATTTAAGTCGCAAAGTTTGGATAGTTCTCTTGTTTCTATAGAATATGCAGGGACTTCTGCAGCTAATTATGTCTTAACGGTAGATAGCCTGGATTATATTACGTTTTATAAATTAGGTTTTAAAACTCTTAGCACATCATATTCTAATATTTTATCTTTTACTAATAAAACAACTCATGTGCAATTGAAAAATTGCTCATTCACAGGACAAACTTCGAACGGAAATCTTTTATCGATGTCTGCTAATTGTGATTCTTCTCTTATCTCTAATAATCGCTTTTATAGAGGAAGTACTTCCATTTCTTTAGCAGCGGCTTCCAACAGTGTTATGAATAATTATTTTGAAGACCAGTCACAATACAGTATTTATGGAAATGGCTATAACTTAACTTATTCTTCCAATAAATTTTATTTTCCAACATTATCGGGGCAGGCTATTTATGTTTATGGAACTTCCGGCGGAAAAATATCCAAGAATAAAATCAGTTATAATGGAAATAATGTGAGTGCTATTGGTCTTTATAATTGTGGTTCTTTGGCAAATCCTGTATATGTAGCCAATAATTTTATTTCCGTTAATGGTACGGGATCAGGAATTGATTTATCTAATTTGCAGTATGTAAATGTTATCCATAATTCTATTAATCAAACAGGAAACGGGTCATGTGTATCTATTGGAACAGTAAATAACTCTCTATGTCAAAATAATATTTTTTATAACTCTACGGGTTATTGTATAACCACAAATACATTGAACCCAAGTTTTTCGAGAAATTATAATTGTATTTACAGCCCTGTCAATAAATTAATAAGTGTTGGAGCAACGACATACTCAACATTGGCGGCTTATACAGCAACAACTTCGATGGAAGCAAATTCAATTTCTAATGATCCTTTATATACTACATTTTCTGATTTACATATTACTAATTCTGCAGCTATAAATGGCAGTGCATTATATAATTCGAATGTTACAGATGATATTGATGGGGATATAAGAAGTAATACCACTCCGGATATGGGAGCTGATGAATTTGTATTACTTAATATCGGAAATGATGTGCAGGTTCTTCAGGTTTATGTATCTAATCAGGGATGCGGAGGAGCTCAAACGCTTTATGCAAAGATTAAGAATATTGGGGTTAATAATTTGAGTTCTGTTCAACTTTCCGGGAAAGTTGCCGGTACTCCTATTTCTCAGGTTGCCTGGAGTGGAAATCTGGCACAAGGTCAAATAAAAGATTCAATTTCTTTGGGTACAATTTCATCTCTTTATGGAAATACTACTATTAAAATTTGGACGTTTTCTCCTAATGGAGCGGCTGATGGGAATTTGATAAATGATACACTCGTGTATCAAACGCCTAATAATGCTTTGAAAGGGGTATATAAAATTGGTGGTGCTTCTCCTGATTTTGTTAATTTAAGAACTGCTAAAAATGCGTTAGTGTCTTATGGTATTTGTGGACCTGTTGTTTTTAATATTCGTCCGGGAACATATCAGGATACATTGTCAATACCTTCTGTGGTTGGGTCTTCCACTTTAAATACCATTACGTTTCAATCTGAAAATGGAGACAGTAGTTCGGTTATTATTTCTGATTTTCCGGCTACTGCAGTTCTTTATCCTCACTATGCTATACAGTTAAGGAATATAAACAATATAGTGTTTTCTAAATTAACGTTTCAGCAAAATGTAATTACAAATGGGAATAATGCTTCTCTATTATATGGATATTATAATTATGGTAATTATTCCAATATCCTGATTAAAAACTGTCGTTTTATTGGGAATTCATTGACATCCTATGCTGTTAATCTTGCATCGATGCAATCTTTGCAAAATTTTCAGTTTAAAAATAATACAGTTTTAAATGGTGCATACGGAATTAATCTTTCAAATATTAATTCAAATGCTTCTACTCTTATAAAAGATAATCAGTTTTATAATCAGTTATCTACCAGTATTAGTTATGGTACCGTTACCGGAACGAATACAATTGAGAATAATACCATTAAAAACACAAATTCTGCAATAGGAATCAATATTAACCAAACTTATTCTATAACTATACGAGGAAATAAAGTAGTGACATATACTGGTGTGGGGATAAATGTTAATTCAGGAACCGCAACTATTTTTAATAATTTTGTTTTGGTAAAAAATGCTTCTACTGTAAATGGATTATTTCTTAATGGTTTAAGCAATAATTCTAAAGTTAGTTTTAATACGGTTAGAGTTAAAAGTACCAGTAGTGTTGTATATGCTCAGTATACAGGGCTGAATTTACAAAATAATATTTTTGAAAATAAGGGTACCGGACAGGTTTATAATCTTTATTCACTAAATACTTCAACAATAACCAATAATAGATGTTTTACCAGTGGAACAACGTTTGGTATTTTAAATTCAACCAATTATCCTGCATTTGCTAACTGGAAAGGAACTACAGGTTTTGATTCTAATTCTCAAAATTCATCTACATATTTTTTAAATGACTCTTCATATAAAATCAGTGGTGATTATAATTTAAATGGGAAAGCTATACCTATTGCCTCTATTGCGGATGATATTGAATATCAGCCGAGAAATGCCAGCACACCGGATATCGGGGCTTATGAATTTGATTTACAAAATAATGATGCCGGAATAACAAGATTTATTAATCCTTTGGATAGTGTACTATGTAATGGTAATAATTCCATATCAGTTGTTTTAAGAAATTTTGGAGCACTTGCTTTGAATTCGTGTAATATAAATTGGAAACTAAATTCAGTTGTTCAGCCTGTTTATAGCTGGACAGGAGCATTAGCGTCCGGTGATTCTACTGTTGTAACGATAGGTTCTGTAAATATAGTGGGGGGAAGAAGAAATAAGCTTAGTATATATACATCATTGCCTAATGGTTCTGTTGATCTGGCAAATGCAAATGACTCCCTGTCAACCAAAAGTATTAAAACAAGACTATCCGGTAATTATACGATCGGAGGTGTTTTGCCAAATTATTCTACGTTAAAACAGGCAGCAGACAGTTTGCAAATGTATGGTGTTTGTGGACCAGTTACTTATTCTATCAGAGATGGAATATATAATAGTAAGTTTAATCTGTCGAATGTAATTGGCACCAGTGCTGTTAACTCTGTTGTTTTTCAGAGCCAAAGTATGGATAGTTCGTTAGTGACGATATCAGATACAGGTCAAGCGATATCATTATATTCTGTTAAGTATTTTACTTTCCGTAAACTAAGATTTAATCAGGCGTCAAATTATAATTACCCTTCAATTGCTGTGGGAGGTGCTTCCGGTAATATAGCGGTAACTAATTGTATCTTTTCTAATAGCTACAGCTCATCCAATTATGTTTATGGATCAATCAGATTATCCGTTCAGGATTCAGCAAACAGAAATTTCGTCTTCAAACAAAACAATTTCTCTACTACCAATATTGTTTTTGATAATTCATCGTCCACGTTGCACCCGAGAAATGTTGTAGTCTCAGATAATTATTTTAGTAATGGGGCTTATGTTCTGTTTAATAACGTAGATTCATTGGTTTTTAGTAGAAATAAATTTTACAATTCAAATGGTAACGTGGTTATTAATGTTCAGAATTGCAATAGAGAGTTGTTTGTAGTAAATAATATATCCAGAAATGGTTCTATCAGTATACAAAATTGTAATGGGAATAGTTTTTCGAAACAAGTAGTAAATAACCTTTTGGATTCAGCCAATATATCTTTATCAAATGTTCCAAAAATTGATATTTACCATAATACGATTTCATTAAATTCTCCTTCCGTTAATGGATATGCTTGCATAGCTATAACCGGTGATATGGCTTTGCAGCGTATTAGAAATAACATTCTTTCGAATGTGGCAAACGGGGTTTGTTTAAAAATTTATGACCCTTTGTTTAATGGAAGTAATTATCCTAATATTTTTAGTAATAATGTTTATAATACTACTATTGATACGTTGGGATATTCCTCTGCACTGGGCTTTTTTACAAAATCGAATTGGGTTAATATTTTGAATCAGGATCAGAATTCTGTTTTTGCCCGACCTGCTTTTGTATCGAATCATGATTTTCATATTACCAATGATCATAACATAAATGATTTAGGTGCACCAAATAGTTTATCGTTAGTTGATTTGGATGGTGTTGCAAGAAATGTATCAGCGCCGGATGTTGGAGTGTATGAGTTTAATTCGGCTATCACAACGAATGACGCCGGTATTTTAAATGTTCAAACGCCAAATGGAAATTGTGACAGAATATCCAACGATATTTCTGTTTTGCTGAAAAATTTTGGCACCAATGCGTTAACATCAGCAAATATAACATGGAGCTTAAATAATACAGGTACTACAACCTATAGCTGGACGGGATCTTTGGCACCGGGGGCAACGACTTTAATTTCGGTAGGAAGTTATACTCCTCAAAATATGTTAAGTCATATTACGGCATATAGTAGTTTGCCAAATGGCAATACAGATGGGTATATTCATAATGATACATTAATAAGCACTTTAAGTTTACCAAAATTAAATGGTATTTATACTGTAGGAGGAAGCTCAGCCGATTTTTCAACTTTTGCCGACGTGTTAAATTCATTACAAACTAATGGAATATGTGGTCCTGTTACGTTTAAGTTTAATCCTGGGGGATATACCTCATTATATTCTAATGCTTTTGACATTACCAATATACAGGGCAACAATAGCCAAAATACCATTACGTTTGAATCTGCGTCTCAAAATAATTCGAATGTGGTATTTACAGATCTTGCTATGACTTTGAAATATGTTACCGGGATTACATTTAGAAATGTAACATTCAGTAAAAGCAATATCGTATTAGGTGTTAATAGTAAAAAAATAACGTTTGAGGGAAATATTTTTAATGACTATCCAGTATATAATAGTGGTGTTTTTTCGATGATTACCTCTAATTCGTATT
>JACQAK010000183.1 GCA_016194985.1 Bacteroidota bacterium | reverse complement strand
GTCCGGAAGCTTTGTTTCACCTGTTAATTTGGGTACTAGAACTGCCGGGACTTCCGGTGGAAGTACTTTTGTAATTCCGTATACAACCGCAACAAGTGCGGCTTACAGAGTAAGGGTGCTTGCATCCAATCCTACATTTACCAGTCAATCCAATGGAGTGGATTTAGCTATTACAGGATTGTCTATCAGTACGCCAACATTACCAAATACGTTTTTTTGTCAGGGAGAAGTATTTAACTGTTCATACACTCAGAGCTGTAATTTTGCGGCGGGAAATTCCTATTCAGTTCAGTTGTCTGATGCCAGTGGGTCTTTTGCTTCTCCGATAACTATCGGAACCAGAAGTGCAACAACAGCGGCTGCTATTTCATGTACGATTCCTGCTATAACAGCTGCCGGAGCAGGTTATAGAATTAGAATCATTAGTTCCAATCCTTCTTTAATCAGCCCTGATAATGGATATAACGTTTTGGTAAATGCTTATTCAGGAACGCCTTCTGTAGCCGGAAATGGATTTTGGAATGCCTACTGTTATAATACTCCAAATAATTATGTTACCAATTATGAAGGTTATTTTACGGAGAATAATATGAGTTTTGATACGCGCGTGAGATATACAAGTACTTTGTGTCCATCTACAACGTCGGCATCAGCCAATGGTAATGCTTATGCAGGTTGTACTTTTACGAATACCAACAATTATTCTGTAGCATTAAAAAGAACCAATATACCTTGTGGGTATTATGATTTTAGTATTGTAGGACATGATGATGCGGGATCGATTTTAATTGATGGTGTTACGGTTTATAGTAATCCCTATATAGGAGGCGTTGCTGTTCCTAATGCATACAGAGCTTTTATAAGTCCTACGAATACAGTTGAAGTAAGATATAGTAATACCGGAGCAGGGCCTGGTTATATGGCAATCAATATTACTACCGTCAATATTATTAATGCATACAACCCTGCCACAATTTGTGCAGGAACTACTACAACATTAAGTGCAACTAATACGAGCACTGTTCCTTTAGCCTTTTCGTGGGCACCTACTACTTTTGCAAGCCCCACAACAGGTAGTTTAACAACTGTTTCTCCAACGGTTACAACTATTTTTACTGTTTCCGCAACAGATGCAACGTCGGGATGTGCGGCATCCAATACCGTTCAGATTACGGTTAATCCTGTTGCAACGACAACCATCGCGGCAACATCAACTATTATGTGTTCCGGTATTACTCAGGTAACATTAACAGCGGGAGGAGCGGCTTCCTACACGTGGAGTCCATCTGCTGGTTTAAGCTCGGTAAACGGAACCAGTGTTGTTGCAAATCCCACTGTAACTACAACTTATACCGTAAGTGGTTCCAATAATTGTAATACGGTAGATGCGAGTACTTTAATAACGGTACAATCTATTCCTTCTTCTCCAACACCAACAGTATATGGTACTTCGGCTTGGAATGTATATTGTTATAATGATCAAACCTTTTCCAATTATTATGGATATTATACGGAAAATAATTTGAATTTTGCTACTACTTCGAGATGGAATTCGACTAATGGACCTTCCAGTTGTACAACCACAGCAACCGGTTTAGCTTATCAGGGATGTAATATTACACCTACTTCCTGGTCGATGAGATTCCGAAGAACTAATATTACCTGTGGTTATTATCAGATTGATATATCTTCCAAGGATGATAATTTGAAACTATATATTGATGGTGTTTTGGTTGCATCCGGTGGATGTTGCGGAGCTCAAACCAATTTTTGGACAGGATTTATTGGTTCAACTACGCTAGTGGAATTTACATTAGTTAATACAGGAGGACCCGGAAACATGGGAGCTTCATTTACTTCGGTTCCATACCCATTTACAGGACCTCCAATTACGATATGCGCTGGAGGTCCCGCTACTATTACAGCAACCCCTTTTATATCAACTGCAACTTATAGCTGGACTCCAAATATAGGTTTATCATCAACAACCGGTACTGCCGTTGTTATTTCTCCTACCGCTAATATTGTTTATACCGTTACAGTTTCTGATCCCGTTACAACCTGTAGTTCATCAGCTACTCAAACTGTAAATGTTAATCCTTTACCAACTACCACTGTGTCGCCAACTACGGGCACAATAGCCTGTGCTGTTCAATCTGTTACGTTGAATGCGGGCGGTGCATATACTTATTCATGGTCCCCTGCAGCGGGACTTAGTGCCACTTCCGGTGTTTCTGTTGTTGCTACTCCTACAATTACTACAACATATACGGTAACAGGAAGTAATGTGTGTGCTAATGTGGATGCTACATCTACCATTACGGTTATTCCGTTAGTTGCTCCTACTGTTTTCCCAACTAATGTATGGAATGTTTATTGCCATAATAACACTACGTTTAATAATTATTATGGTTATTATACACACATAGGAACAGGAACAACCGGTTATGATTTTAATACTGCTACACAATGGGCGAGTGGTGCTGCTCCATCAACTGCTACAGCCAATGCTTCCGGAACCGCTTATCAGGGCTGTACCATGTCTGCTTCCAATATTTCATTAAGCTTTAAACGAACTAATTTTGCTTGTGGGACATATACCATTACTTTAAATAACAATGATGATGGTGTAGCTTTATTAATAGATGGTGTTCAGGTAGCCAATAGAGCTGCTAACTCTGCAGTATCTGTGACATTTTGGACGGGAGTTTTAAATTCTAATTCACAGGTGGAGTTTAAATTGAATCAGGGAGGTGGCGGTTCCGGGTTGAAAGTTACTTTTACAGCTGCAGCTGCTACGGCATCTTTGTCTACATGGGTAGGAGGAACCAGCACCGATTGGTTTACGGCGTCTAACTGGTGCGGTTCGGGAGTTCCTACATTAAGTACGGATGTTTTTATTCCAAACTCAAAACCTCAGTTTATGCCTGTAATTAATGCAGCCGGTGCGGCCTGCAGAAGCTTGACTATTTCAGCTTTATCGGCTTCAACAGCAGTAACATCTGCGTTACCTGCTGCCAGTTTAACTATAAACGGGAGCAATAGTTTGGATGTATATGGAAATTGGATAAATAACGGAGATTTTAGTGCGGGTAACGGAGTTGTAAATATCTTAGGTATATTCCCTTTAGGAGCAGGCTCTTTTTACAGACCTATTAGTATTTCGGCTCCCGGTGTGTCAACGGATCATTTTACGGCACAATATTTTTTAACAGACGCAAGTCCTTCATATACGCATACTTCTAAAGACGCAACGATAGATCATATTGGCAGATGTGAGTACTGGATTTTGAACAGAACCGGTGGTAGCTCGAATGTGAGTGTATCATTAACCTGGAATACAACCAGTTGCGGAGTGACTAATTTGTCAGATTTATTAGTGGCTCGTTGGGATGCGGGACAAGCAAAATGGAAAGATGAAGGTAATGGAGGTACTTCAGGAAATACAACAGCAGGTACTATTGTCACAGCAGCTCCAGTGACATTATTTAGTCCATTCACATTAGCATCCAGAACATCGTCTAATCCTTTGCCAATAGAATTAACAAGTTTCGGATGCTCTTTAATAAATAAAAACACAATAGGATTATCATGGACAACCGCTTCTGAGGCTAACAATAATTATTTTGGTATTGAACGCTCTGCTGATGGTGTAAATTTTGAACAGATCGCTAAACAAAATGGCGCAGGTAATAGCTTAGTTACTTTAAACTATAATTACAGCGATCCTAATCCGCTTAAAGGGATATCGTATTATCGTTTGAAACAAGTTGATTTTAACGGAAAATATACTTATTCATCCATTTGTTCAGTAACAAATAATGGAGACGGAGGCGTTGCTTTTTATCCAAATCCGGTTAAGAATACATTGACGATAGATTATGAATTTTCTGAGAAACCTAAAGCCAATATTATTACAGTTACAGATGTAACTGGTAAATTAATAACGGTTCCTTCTACGTTCTCTAATTCGAATATGATTTTGGATTGCTCTGACTTATCAGAAGGAATTTATTTCTTAAAGGTATTGGTTGGAGATAAAGAGGTAATCAATAAGTTTACTGTTCAGAAATAAAAATTATAGAATAAAAAAAGCCCTTCACTATTTAGTGAAGGGCTTTTTTTATGAAAAGTGATTTATTTTCTTTTGATCACTTTAAGAGCGGCATCTACTATATTTACAGTATCCAGACCGTATTTTGTCATTAACTGATCAGGTGTCCCGCTTTCGCCGAAGCTGTCGTTAACTGCTACAAACTCTTGTGGTGTAGGAGTATGGCGTGATAATAATTGAGCTACGCTATCTCCCAAACCGCCATTCATCTGGTGTTCTTCAGCAGTTACAACACATTTTGTTTTGGTGATTGATTTTAAAATAGCATCATTGTCCAACGGTTTAATGGTGTGGATATTAATGATTTCTGCCGAAATGCCTTGTTCTGCTAATTTTTCACCTGCTTCAATGGCTTTCCATACCATATGTCCTGTAGCGATAATAGTTACATCTGTTCCTTCGTTTAGCATCAATGCTTTGCCAATCTCAAATGTTTGATCGGCCGGTGTAAAGTTGGGAACCGTTGGGCGACCGAAACGTAAATACACCGGACCTTCATAATCAGCTATCGCAATAGTAGCTGCTTTGGTTTGGTTATAGTCGCAGGGATTGATCACGCACATATGCGGTAACATTTTCATTAATCCAATGTCTTCTAGGATCTGGTGAGTAGCACCATCTTCTCCTAAGGTTAATCCGGCATGAGAGGCGCAAATTTTTACATTTTTGCCGGAATAAGCAACACTTTGACGAATTTGATCGTACACACGGCCAGTACTAAAGTTAGCAAATGTTCCAGTAAATGGAATTTTTCCACCAATAGTTAATCCGGCAGCAATACCAATCATATTCGCTTCGGCTATTCCTACTTGAAAAAAACGATCGGGATTTTCTGCTTTAAAGGCGTCCATTTTTAAGGATCCAATTAAATCGGCACATAAGGCCACTACGTTAGGATTGGTTTGTCCTAATTGTTGTAAACCCGCTCCAAATCCGGAACGCGTGTCTTTTTTTTCTGTGTAGGTGTATTTTTTCATAATGAGTTATAGATTAATTGGAAAAATTAATTGGTAATACTGAGTATACGTTTACTAAATGGCCATTTTGTTTACCAGGAATCCAGGTTGGCATGATAGAGATTACTCTTTTTGCTTCTTCGTCACATTCGGGGCAATTAGGAACTCCTTTTAAAATAACAATTTCTTTTATGCTACCATCTTTCATAACAGCAAATTTTAAAAAACATTTTCCGAAAGTTTTATTTTTTTTTGCTGATTCAGGAAATACTATATTTTTTCGGACAAAATTAATTTTCTCTTTTTCTCCTCCTGGAAATTGAGGCATCTCTTCAACTAAGGTGAAAATTTCAGGCACTTGTTCCTCTGTCACTGAAGTTTCAATTTCTTTTTTTACTTTGATAATTTCAGTGGTGGCTTTATTTTCAGCTATTTTTTTTTCATCAGTCGTTTTTTGAGCATAACTATTTATGCTGAGTAATCCTATTATTAATATAATGTAAGTTCTCAATTTTAATTTAATTTTATATTAGTTGTTACAGCCGATGTTACACTGAATTTTCGTTCAATCGTATTCGTGGTTTGTTTAGCGTTTTCGTATCTGAATTCCAATTTATAATTGCCGGGTTGAAGATAAATAATTTCATTTTGTAAACTCGTATTTAAATTACAAACCCAGGTCATTTTTTTTCCATCATCAGCAAAAATACTTCCGTAACCGCTTCCGCCTTTTACAATGTATACATTGCCTGACGTAGGCACTTTAATGGTGTTGGTTGTGCTTTGCTGGATTTCCACATCATTTAATTTGATTCGAGGAAGCGTGAGTATTTCCAGATCGTATTTACCAACAATATATTTATCCGTCTTTCCAAAATCCTGAATATTCAGTGTATTCATTTCTCCTTTTTTACGCACAACGCAGGTTGGGTAATATTTACTAATAGCGCCTTCTAATTCCAGTTTTAAATAGCCTTGTGGGGCATCAACAGGAATGATATTATGTTTACCTTGTTGGATGCTGATGTTTTTCTTTTCTATAGGAGGAATGGTATGTACCATTAAATCATATGTAATGTTCGGACTTAAAACCAATGTATCAGGGTTGCCTCTGTGATTCAAAGTGTGCAGATAATTGTACTTTACCTGTTTGGTATTTGCATCATAAAAGGTCATATTCACATCTGTTTCGGTTGGCTTTTTAGTGATATCTAATAAATCAACCTGTACGGTGGTTTGAGAAATAGCCTCTGTGAGTACTAAATTTAACACATCTTTAAAATTAGCTTCATTACTCACATCATAAAATTTTCCCATACAGCCAAATACATCGGCAAATTTTACATCCAGTCCAACGCCAATCACAAAGGGGCGTAAAAAGATTCCTTTTCGTTGTAATTCGGCAGATACCTGACAAGGTACGCCATCACATTCTTCGATACCATCAGTTATTAAAATAATAATGTTACGGCAATTGCTACAAGGGGTAAAGTCTGCGGCGCTTTCTCCTAAAGAGTATGCGATAGGTGTGGTTCCTAGTGGTTCTAATTTTTGAATACGTTGTTTGATTAAAGGAGCTGATTTTGAAGCAGTAGCAAAGGGCACTTCAAGCTTCGTATCTTTACAATTGCGCTCAGGTTTAATAAAGGTTTGATGCCCGTAGCAACGTAGAGCCAGCTCTAAATTGGGAATGGTTTTTAAGCTGTCTAAAAATTCACCCATGATTTTTTTAGCCACTTCAATTTTGATGTTGCTGTTCCAGGGCGCATACATGCTATAGGAATCATCAAAAATAAAAAGGATGCGGTTGGTGGGTTGAGATTTAAGATTTAAGAAGGCAGAATTGAGAAGTATCAGAAATAAAATATTTCTAAAGTTCTTTAGTAGTTTTCTCAAATCTGAAATCTCAGTTCTCAAATCTTAAATTTTAATAATCCGCATTATTCCCAACCAATTGATCGAGTGCTTTTTGTAATTGCTCATCATTAGGGGCAGATCCATGCCATTTGTGAGTTCCCATCATAAAGTCAACGCCTGCACCCATTTCGGTTTTCATGATGTTAACGATTGGCTTTCCTTTTCCGATATATGTTTTTGCTTTGGCCAGGCCTTCAATCACAGAAGCCATATCGTTTCCTTTTTCCGTTTCAACTACTTGCCATCCAAAAGCTTCAAATTTTGCTTTCAGATTTCCTAATGATAGAACGTTTTCTACGTCGCCATCAATCTGACGCCCATTATAATCAATGGTTGCAATGTAATTATCTACTTTGTTGGCTGCAGCATATAAGGCTGCTTCCCAGATCTGGCCTTCCTGTAATTCGCCATCACCGTGTAAACTGTATATAATGGAGTTATCTTTATTTAACTTTTTGGTTAAAGCAGCACCTATGGCAACACTCATTCCTTGTCCTAAAGAACCACTGGCAATACGCACTCCCGGTAAATGATCGTGGGTAGTAGGGTGACCCTGTAAACGGGAATTCAACTTACGGAATGTTTTTAGTTCCTCTACGGGGAAATATCCGCAACGGGCTAAAACACTGTAGTATACAGGGGAAATATGGCCATTACTTAAGAAAAATAAGTCTTCGCCTTTGCCATCCATCGTAAAATTTTTAGGATCATGATGCATAACGCCATTATATAAGGCTACTAAAAAGTCTGTGCATCCTAATGAACCGCCCGGGTGACCTGAGTTAACAGCATGTACCATGCGAACAATATCTCTTCTAACCTGAGTTGCTAATACTTGTAATTGAGCTATATCTGCCATAAAAGTGTTGATTTTGCTACAAAAATAGCATTTGCTCATGCTCTATAACGCTAATGTTAATAATAATAACAGGATGTTAAAAAGTAAAAGCGTTTAGGTTTTATACACAATAAAAAGAGAGTAATTGTTAAAAACTGCCCAATATTGCTACTATTTATAGCAAATGAGAGTTAGCGTTTTTAATATATTTGCAGATTAATTATTAATTATTCCTTGTCGCAAGTTTCGGGTTGTTAACCTGAAGCGAGAAACTAGGAACTTCAAAAAGAAAAATATGGCTTTAAAATGTGGAATTGTTGGGTTGCCAAATGTTGGAAAATCGACCTTGTTTAATTGTTTAAGTAATGCAAAAGCGCAAGCGGCAAATTTCCCGTTTTGTACGATTGAACCAAATGTGGGGGTTATTACCGTTCCGGATGAACGTTTAAATAAATTGGCTGAATTAGTGAAACCTCAGGCTTTGCAACCAACTACGGTTGAGATTGTGGATATTGCAGGTTTAGTAAAGGGTGCGAGTAAAGGCGAAGGTTTAGGGAATAA
>JACQAK010000182.1 GCA_016194985.1 Bacteroidota bacterium | reverse complement strand
TTAGCCGTTAATGTAGCGGAACTTCCTGAACAAATACTGGCTGAATTAACACTGACGGTAGGCGTTGTAGTTACGTTCACCGTACTGCTCGCTGTAGCCGTACAACTACCATTGGCACCAATAACGGCATAAATGGTTGTTGTATTAGGATTAGCCGAAACACTACTGCCGGTAGATGTATTTAAACTGGAAGAAGGACTCCAGGAATACGTTGTAGCACCGCTCGCGTTTAGTGCCAAAGAACTTCCTGAACAAATGGATCCGCTGTTCACACTCACGGTTGGTGTTGTGGTAACGTTTACCGTGCTGCTGGCAGTTGATGTGCAGGAGCCATTAGCCCCTAATATTGAATATACGATTGTTGAGCCAGGGTTAGCTACCACCACACTTCCGGCAGTAGCACTTAAGCCTGTTGCAGGACTCCATGTATAATTAGCAGCACCTGTTGCAGTTAACGTTAATGAGTTTCCTGAGCAAACAGATCCGCTATTGACTGTTACAGTAGGACTTCCTGTAATGGAAACAGTAGAAGTACCCGTTCCGATGCAAGCACCTGTGGCACCGGTAATGGTGTATACAGTTGTTACTACAGGATTTGCGGTGACGGCACTTCCGGTTGTAGCACTTAATCCTGTTCCCGGCGACCATGTATAATTGGTTGCTCCACTGGCAGTAAGCGTTGTGGAACCGCCAAGACATGTTGCTCCTGAAGTAACCGTTAATGTAGGAGGGGGTGCCAAAGTCACACTTAAGGTGGTAGTTTTACTACAACCGCCGGCGTTAGTTACCACTAATGTATATATTCCGGATGCAGCAGTAGCGGCTGCAGCAATGGTTGGGTTCTGACTTGCTGAAGAAAAACTATTAGGCCCTGTCCATGTATAACCATTTCCATTGGAAGTGGCGGTTAAGGAAAGAGTAGCGCCTGCACAAGGCGTATTGCTGCTTACAGCTACAGTAGGGCTAACGCCCGGGCTGGTAATAGTAACTGTTTGTGTTTGAATAATAGGTGCACAAACACCGTTGGTAAAGGTCATCGTACATGTGTACGTTCCGGCTGCCTGATTCGTAATACTGGATGTGGTTTGTCCTCCCGGAGACCAGGAATAAGTAGCAGGTAAAACACCGGTTACATTAACTGCAGCAGAACCTGTATTGGCTGTGCAGGAGCTGGCTACGGCATTAGTTGTTATAGTAGGTGTTTTGCAAGAAAGACCTCCAAATTGTAAAAAAACTCCGGAATCATATGCGTTGTCACCGCCATCAGCAATTTCCAAAATTAAATGATAGTTGGCACAGGGAGTAATATTGGCACTAGCAGTTAATAAAGTTGTAATCCCATCATATTCAATATTTGCAGAACTCGAATTGTTTACATAGTATGCGCAATTTTTACACGGACCAGAGTTATTAACTCCATTATTTACGTTTTCAATATTTACTGGTAAAGAAGTGCCTGGAACAGTAGCCATATTAAAATTGGTGTAATTTCCTCCTGCGGGATTAGCACCTGAAATAAAAAAACCAAAAGCATCATTTACACCCCCTCCAACATAATCAGGATATTCTTCAGATCCAAACTTATAATTTATTAATAAATTGCTGCACTGAGCTGTAATGTCAAATTCGAGCTTACATCTATCATAAGAGCTACCTGCGCCCTGTCCTGTTAATCCGTCCATTAATGCATCTCCTGCGACATTATTAGAAACACTTAATACGTTTAATCCCAAAAATCCATTCCCAGCGGCATTATTAACTAATGATGCTGTGCCTGTTGTTAACAGGATCCCATTGGTTATTCCAAGAGTTGTTGATGCCCCGTTACCGAAAATAGCACTGGCGCCACTTGCACAGGTTAAACTTGCATTGGAAACAGTTACACCAAAACCAACAACGCTTTGAGCCAAAGCTGTAGCAGATGGATTATTTGTAAAAGTCAACTGCCCAAACGAAACAGAACTAATAATTAAAAAAAGAAGAAGGAACCGTTGAAACTTCATGTTACATATACATTACCTACAAATTTAAGCGTTAGGGTTTTAAACTTGTTTAATTTCACTCACTCAAACGGTAACTACACGAATTTACAGAAAAAGAAAAGGATTTTAAATCCTCATAATTATTTGGTTTTCAGATGCATTTTAACAGATATTTTATTTTTATCCTCCCTTGTTTTCGTTAAATTTGTGTAAATACCAACTACTTGACTACAGAACAAAATATATTGATTTTAAAACTGGATGAGTTTATACGCAAGTATTACAAAAACCAGCTCATCAAAGGGTTATTATATACCCTTGGATTATTGGTAGCCGCTTTCTTATTTTTAGTAGTTGCCGAATACTTTGGCGAATTTGGAACCACCACCCGTACTATCTTATTCTATGCATTTATAGCCATCAGTGGTTTTGTGTTATGCAAATACATTGCTATTCCGGTGCTAAAACTAAACAAATTAGGGGCCGTTATTTCTTATGACGAAGCCGCCAACATTGTAGGCACACACTTTAGCAACATTAATGATAAATTGCTAAACACATTGCAATTACAGAGGAATTCAGGCTCTATTTTATCTCCCGAATTGCTGACTGCCAGCATCAATCAAAAAATGGAAGAATTAAAACCTATTCCATTTACCTCAGCTATTAATCTTAACGAAAATAAAAAGTACCTGAAATTTGCTTTGCCTCCCTTAGTTTTAATGCTACTGGTACTGGTGGTAAAACCGGCAATCATCAAAGATGGTACGGAACGTATTGTGTTTCATCAAACCTATTTCGAGAAAGCGGCTCCCTTTCAGTTTGCTATCCATAACAAATCTTTAGAGGCCATACAGCAGCAGGATTTTATTCTGGAATTAAAATTAAACGGTAACGAGATTCCGAATGAAGTATTTATTAACGTGGATGGTGTAGATCACAAAATGGAAAAAATTGATAATGTCAATTACACATATACATTTAAGAACGTTCAAAAGAATCAGGACTTTGTATTTAACGCTGCCGGTTATAACTCCAAATCTTACGAATTAAGTGTCCTGCCAAAACCCATGTTAATGAAGTTCGATATTCAACTAAGTTATCCGGCCTACCTCAACAAAAAAAATGAAACGGTGTCAAACATTGGTGATATGCAATTACCACAGGGCACCAAACTACAATGGATATTTCACACTAAAAACACCGATAACCTCTTCTTAAATTTCAGTGATACTTTGGTTGATATTTCCAAATCATCCAACGATGAATTCTCATTTTCCAAACGCATGATGCAGAGCATGAGCTATAGCATCAAAACCATGAACCATTTTCTGAAACAGAATCCCGATTCAGTAAATTATACCATTAATGTGGTTCCTGATCAGGTTCCGGTAATTGATGTCAGCGAAAAAACAGATTCTCTGAACCCAAAAAACATTTATTTTTCAGGTACCATTAAAGACGATTATGGCTTTACCCGTTTGGCATTTAAATACACTCATTACACTCAGGACTCAACAGGGAAACCGTTAGTAAAAAGTGGAGAACAACCTATGGGTCTCAATAAACAACAGATTACCCAACCTTATTATTATTTCTTGGATGCGTCCCGCTTTAATGTATTGCCCGGAGATAAAATAGAGTACTACTTTGAAGTTTGGGACAATGATGGTGTAAGCGGCTCCAAATCAGCCAAAACACAAACCATGTTATTTAAAGCACCAACCATTGATGAAATGAATCAGGCTACCGATAAAAATAATTCAGAGATCAAAAAAGATCTGGATGACGGTATCAAAAAGGCCAAAGACCTGCAAAAAGATATCAATGAATTGAGTAAAAAACTCAATGAAAAAAAACAAATGGGCTATGATGAAAAGAAAAAACTGGAAGATATTCTTAAAAAACAAAACGAACTCAAAAACAAAATAGAAGAAACCAAACAGGAAAATCAGCTCAATAATCAACAACAGCAGGAGTTTACCCCTCCCGATGAATCCTTATTAGAAAAACAAAAACAATTGGAGCAGCTGTTTGAAAACATCATGACGCCTGAAATGAAAAAATTGTTTGATGAGCTCAATAAGCTTATGGATAAGCTGGATAAAAACCAGGTGCAGGAAAAACTGGAAGAGCTGAAACTCTCTAATAAAGATATGGAAAAAGAGTTGGACAGAACTCTGGAAGCCTTTAAACAAATGGAAGTGGAACAAAAACTACAACAAGCCATTGATAAATTAGATGAATTAAAAGATAAACAAGATGCTCTGAAACAAGAGACGGAAGGAAAGAAAGAAAATCAGGAAAAAAAAGACGACAGTAAACAGAAGACAGAAGACTCTAAGACCAAAGAGAATCAAGATAATAAAGACAAACGACAAGAAACATCCAACAAGGAACAACAAAACAAAGAACAGAAAACTGACAATAAGAAACAAGAAACGTCAAATAAAGAACTCGAAAAAAAACAGGATGAGTTAAATAAACAGTTCGAGGATCTGAAAAAAGACCTGAAAGAAATGCAGGAAAAAAATGCAGCACTCGAACAACCAAACGAATTACCAAAAACAGAAGAAAAGCAAAACGAGATCAGTAAAGAAATGGAAAAAAGTTCTGAGCAATTAAATCAGAACAATAAAAAAAACGCATCCAAGTCTCAAAAGCAAGCCTCTGATAAGATGCAGGAGATGAAAGAGCAGATGCAGCAAGCCATGGATAAGATGGAAAAGGAAGAGCAGGAAGAAGATATGCAAACCCTTCGTCAGATCCTTGAGAACTTACTAAACCTTTCTTTTGCTCAGGAAGATCTCATGGGGCAATTATCCAAACTACGTGCAGATAATCCCCAGTATTTAAAAGTAACTCAAACTCAAAAAAAATTACAGGACGACTCTAAGATCATTGAAGATAGTTTATTAGCGTTAAGTAAACGCGTTCCTGCTATTAGCGCTACCGTAAACCGAG
>JACQAK010000169.1 GCA_016194985.1 Bacteroidota bacterium | reverse complement strand
TTAAAGATGGAGACCCGGTAAAAGCAGGCGATATTGCGTTTATAGTTGAAGGTAATTCTCAAAAACTATTAACTACAGAGCGACTGGTTTTAAATGTTATGCAACGCATGAGCGCCATTGCTACTAAAACCAATTATTTGCAAAGCTTGTGTAAAGGTACCAAAGCCAAAGTCATCGATACACGTAAAACAACTCCCGGATTCCGTTTTTTTGAAAAATGGGCAGTCGTTATTGGCGGCGGTGCTAATCATCGGTTTGGGTTGTATGATATGATTATGATCAAGGATAATCATATTGACTTTGCGGGAGGTATTATTGAAGCCATTGACGCCACACATGCTTACCTAAAAAAAACAAAAAAGAAATTACCGATTGAAGTAGAAACCCGAACGCTTAATGATGTAAAACTCATTTTAAATAAAGGCGGCTTTCAACGTATTATGCTGGATAATTATAGCATTGCTGATACTAAAAAAGCAGTAGCGCTCATTGGTCATAAATTTGAGATCGAAAGCTCAGGTGGTATCACCGAAAAAACTATTGCCGCTTATGCCAAATGTGGCGTTGACTTTATATCTGTAGGCGCTTTAACGCATCATGTGAAAAGTTTGGACTTAAGTCTGAAAGCCATTAAATAAACTGTTGTAATAAATTATTACAGACGTATTATTTTAATACATTAGTGACAACCACAATTATCATCGTCGCATTTTTTTTTGGTAACGGTTTTGTAAACCCTGAATCCTATATAAGAAAGGGCTGCCAACAGTAAGATGATAACTAATATTTCCTGCATCAGTTCTGGTCTCCAAATTTAGCTGAATTTAAAACAGGAATAGCATGCGTGAGCTCCTGATTTAATACTTTAAGTTTAATCGTGTACGGGCCAGTTGGCAAGGTGCTCAGGTCTAATATATAATACTCTGTGTTTTCAGGAATATCGAACCCTGCCACCTTTTTGTCTGCCTTGTCCATCACTTCTACCTGAATGTTTCCAAGATTTTTCCCGGCAATGGATAAGCTGTATTTATTATAAAATACAGGCAACAGGGTAATTGTACCCAACTCTCCTTTTAATTCGGTGGTATTATATACAAAATTAACTTTACGCTTCAGGTCTGTAGAAAACAAATCGTTATTTGAGATTGTTTGAGGAGTAGCTTCAAATAACTTATACCGGTCTTTCGTTGTATATGTCGTATCTTCTTTACTCCATACCCGTACATAATCCACATCAAAACTATTAGGCCACTTAGTACTTTCATCGGGTCCGGGATTAAAAGCCTCTCCGTTTTTGGCCACAGAAGTATTAATAAATAAAAATTGAGACGATTTAAAATTTCCTTCAAAATAACCTATTGGCTGGCCATTTAAAAAGAACTTCACAAATCCCTCTTCCCATTCGCCCGATATGATATTCCAACCGGTGGCTAAACTTTGATTTGTTTTTATCCATGCGCCCCAGTTTTTTTTCAGATTCAAAAAGCCTCCTTTATAATCTTCACAACCTTTTGGGCAATGCACATCAACATGTATCTGATTTTCTCTTTCCCCTTTTAATTCAAAGAAATCAATCTCTTCATTGGGTTCTCCGCCAAATAACCAAAATGCCGGCCAGATTCCTTTTTCTTCATTTGATTTAAAGCGTAATTCAAAATAACCATGTCTGAATTTTCTTTTGGAAGAGATCATCCCCGCCGTATAATCCACATCATACTTCCCATCAACCACTTTTTTTCCGCTTTTAGCCAGGTAGTCTTTTTTTATTTCCCAATCATAAATATGAGCGGAGATATTTTCTTTCTTAGTAATAAAGGAAGCCAAACCATTCCCCGTATGGATATTATTTTGGGTAAATGCCAAATCCTGTGACATAGCTATAGATCCCCAGGGCATACCAAATTTCCATTTAGTTTCGTCAATAGCCTGACCATTAAATTCATCTCCATCCTGATAATACCATTTTTGCGACGAATTACTTTTTATTTGCCACATCACCTGCGACTTCACATTTAAAGCCAGTAAGAGTATAATAATGATCTGTTTCATTTTGCCAAAAATAATTTCACCTTGTTTTTTTTAAATAATAAATTGTACGTATGTCTTTTCATCACCTGATTGGTATCCGTATTACAATCGGTTATTAAAAAAGTAGCTCCGTTTTTCAATCCCTGTTCTACATTATTATCCGTAATTTCATTATCACCCAAACTATAGCCTTTTCTTTGAAGATGATACAATACAATGCTTCTTGATCCGTCTCCACACACTATGACTTTAGCCGTTGGCGGAATAATACTTTGCAGCTGATGCTTGTATGTTAAAAATTCTTTGGTAAAGCCTGGTGATTCACTATTCCACCTGGTATTGCATCTCAGATATGCGGTTACCGGGCAAACCAAAAAACTTAACAAAACTAAATATTTTAAATTAGATTTTTTGTTAAAAAGAATAGTTTGAACAGCTAATGCAACAATAACAAACAATACAGGCAAAAACGGAAATAAATAATAATCGTGCACTTTATCAATCAAATGCATTTCATATAAAAAATACCCGATCAGCGAAATACCGACATAAATAAATGTACGATGGATCGTGCTTTTTATAGACAATTGTTTAATAGCCATATAAAACCCGATCACAAATAAAGGAAAGGTTGCATAGTTTACTAACAGTTCAGGCAATGATGAAACGAGATTGAATTGCAAAATACTTAATAATTGTAACAGCGTTTTATCATTATCCAAAATGCCTTTCACAACACCATTACCCGACCATGTGGGAATAACCCACCCATACCAGATAAGCGTTGGCAACATCATAATAAAAGGAATAAAACAATATTTCCAATGTATTTTTTTTACCGCCGTTCTATCATATAATTTAGACAGATATATCGCTGCAAATACAATAAATGGTAATTTAACGGCTACACTCAACGACAAGAAAACAGCACTTAATATCAGCCAATATACTTGCTCCTGATGAAGATGTTTTATCCAAAAGTATAAAGACCAAATTCCAAAACACAGCGCCAGGTTATCGGGCAATGGATTTACCGAGTAATAATAAATAACAGGCGAAAACAAAAAAAACCAGGCAGTAAGCAAAGCCGTTAATCTGGTATGAGTTAAAGCCTGTATTAATTGATACATACCAATAGCCGATATAAAGGTAGTGGCGTAAAAAAACAATCGGGTGATGTACAAATGACTGCCAAACAGTTTATACAACGCAGCGATGAGCCATTGAGCCAAAGGAAACTCCATCCGATAGATTCCATCCGGATAATGCAGATCATCCATTCGGGGATTTAAAATATTGAAATCATGTTTGGCGAAATTATCAATCACCATTTGCGTTTGCGTCTGCCGCCAACTATGATATCCGATAATATCTAATGAAAACACCCTATAATGCTGAAAAATACTGACAAAAACAGCCAACATTAAAAAAAATACAGGAAACCATTTATTGTTAACTATGTTTTGTAATTTGTTCATGAATTATCTTCAAAAGTAACCTAAAATTGGTATTTTCGCTACAAATTTACTAGAAATGATTACAGCAGAATCTCCCGTTAAGTTTGACAGACGCAAACAAAAAGACGATACTTTATTACAACTTTATAAAAATATTTTAACCCCCCGCATGATCGAAGAAAAAATGTTATTACTTCTTCGTCAGGGACGTATAGCCAAATGGTTTAGCGGTATCGGGCAGGAAGCTATTTCTGTTGGAGTAGCTACGGCTTTAAACAGAGATGAATTTATCTTACCTATGCATCGTAACTTAGGGGTGTTTACAACCCGTGGCATTCCGATGAATCGGTTGTTTTCACAGTTTCAGGGAAAACCAAGCGGCTTTACGCAAGGCCGAGACCGTTCGTTCCACTTTGGTACACAAGAATATAACATTGTGGGGATGATTTCGCATCTGGGTCCGCAAATGGGTGTAGCTGATGGTATTGCTTTAGGCAATAAATTACGCGAAGAGAAAAAAGTAACAGTGGTATTTAGTGGTGATGGTGGTGCCAGCGAAGGCGATTTCCATGAAAGCATTAATACGGCAGCTGTTTGGGACTTACCGGTTATTTTTATAGTTGAAAATAACGGCTATGGTTTATCAACTCCAAGTAACGAACAATTCCGTTGCAAATCATTTGCGGATAAAGCAATCGGCTATGGTATTGAAGGAGTGACCGTAGATGGTAATAACGTATTAAAAGTATACGAGACCGTAAAAAACTTAGCGGAATCTATCCGGGAAAATCCGCGTCCTGTATTATTGGAATGTGTAACATTCCGTATGCGCGGTCATGAAGAAGCTTCCGGAACCAAATATGTTCCCAAAGAATTATTTGATGTATGGGGAAGAAAAGATCCGGTAAATACATTCGAAAAGTTCTTAATTGACGAAGGTGTTTTAACCGAAGATATTATTGAAAAATTACGTGCCGATATTAAACATGACATTGAACAAGGCTTAGAACAAACTTTTGCCGAAGTATTGCCTCCACCTGATACCCAAAAGGAATTAGCTGAAATGTATATGCCGTTTGAGGCCGAAGACACCTCCGGCCAATCGGGAAGCAAAACCAACAAACGCTTAATTGATGCTATTTCCGACGGAATGCGCTTAGCGATGCGCAAGCATGATAACTTGGTATTAATGGGTCAGGATATTGCCGATTATGGTGGTGTATTTAAAATTACCGACGGCTTTGTAGAAGAGTTCGGAAAAAACCGCGTGCGTAATACACCGCTTTGCGAATCCGCTATTTTAGGAACCGGTTTTGGTTTATCCATCAATAAACATAAAGCCATGGTAGAAATGCAATTTGCTGATTTCGTTACCGAAGGCATGACACAGATCATTAACAACTTAGCCAAATCGCATTACCGTTGGGGACAAAATGCCGATGTTGTAGTACGTATGCCCACAGGCGCCGGTGTTGCAGCGGGTCCTTTTCACAGCCAAAGTAATGAAGCCTGGTTCTTTAAAACTCCCGGATTAAAAATTGCCTATCCCGCATTTCCAAGTGATGCCAAAGGTTTATTATTAACCGCTTTTGAAGATCCAAACCCTGTCATGTTTTTTGAGCACAAGGCATTATACAGAAGTATTGATGAAGATATTTTGGATGGTTACTATACCATTCCGTTTGGTAAAGCACGTCTGGTAAAAGAAGGTACTCAGGTTACAATTGTTACTTATGGACTAGGCGTTCACTGGGCGCTGGAATTATTAAATGCTCATCCTGAAATTTCAGCAGACTTAATAGACCTGAGAACTCTGGCACCGTTGGATACACAAACCATTTATGATTCGGTGAAGAAAACCGGTCGAGCTTTTGTGTTACATGAAGACACATTAACCGGTGGTATTGGCGGAGAGTTAAGTGCACTGATTACCGAACATTGTTTTGAGTACCTGGATGCACCGGTAATGCGTGAAGGAAGTTTGGATACACCGGTTCCGATGAATGCTGATTTGGAAATTAATTTCTTACCTAAAGAACGTTTTAAAGAAAAATTGAATAAATTATTGAGTTATTAATCATTTGGGCGTGTCCGCGAAAAGCGGCCGGGCTTTACGTTACAATCTTTTGCAAGAGACAGGCATCCGCCAGTCGGCGGATCACTGCAATCCCTCACGCAAACTAAAAACTTAAAAATATGACTGTAAACGAAGATTTTTTAAGAAGTGCTAACCGCCAGTTTTTATATTATAAAATGTTGGGCGAAAAAGCCATTGATCAGTTAGAACCTGAACAATTATTCATCTCTTTAAATGAAGATACCAACAGCATTGCAGTCATCGTTAAGCATTTACACGGTAATATGCTATCCCGCTGGACCGATTTTTTAACTACGGATGGAGAGAAACCTACCCGCAACAGAGATGGTGAGTTTGAAGACTCTACGGCATTGATGAGTGTAGAAGAAAGAAAAGCAGACTTATTAAACCGATGGAACGAAGGTTGGGCCTGTTTATTTAACACATTAGATAGTTTGAAACCTGACCAATTATCCGAGATCATTTATATTCGTAATGAAGGGCATACGGTTTTGGAGGCAATCAATCGTCAATTGGCGCATTATCCCTATCACATAGGGCAAATCGTATTTTATGCCAAACTTCTCAAAAAAACGGAGTGGAATAGCTTATCCATCCCAAAAAATAAATCGAAGGATTATAATGCCGATAAGTTTTCGAAAGACAAAACAAAAAAGCATTTTACAGACGACGAATTGGGTAAATTAAAGTAATTTTCTGACTAGCGGACACCCTCTATTATCAGCTTTTTAAACCAGTCTATCCGTTTTCAGGATATAAAAACAGATTGTTTTAAAAATAGTGAAAAAAAGCTCAAATCTATTCCAAAAAAAACGCTTACCTTTACGTACAGTTTACAAAAAACTGTATGTCAATCAACACTAAATATATCTTTGTTACCGGTGGCGTAACATCTTCTCTAGGAAAAGGAATTATTGCAGCATCTCTGGCTAAATTATTACAAGCCCGTGGATTTACTGTTACTATTCAAAAATTAGATCCTTACATTAATATCGATCCGGGTACCTTAAACCCATACGAACATGGCGAATGTTATGTTACGGATGATGGTGCCGAAACAGATCTGGATTTAGGTCATTATGAGCGTTTTTTAAATGTGGCAACGTCGCAGGCTAATAACGTGACCACTGGCCGTATTTACCAATCTGTAATTGATAAAGAACGTAAAGGTGAATTTTTAGGAAAAACCGTTCAGGTTATTCCTCACATCACCGACGAAATTAAAAACAGAATTAAGATCCTTGGGAAAACAGGTCAGTATCAGTTTGTGATCACTGAAATTGGTGGTACCGTAGGGGATATCGAATCATTGCCATACATTGAAGCGGTTCGTCAGTTGAAATGGGAATTAGGTGATGACTGTACCGTTATCCATTTAACGCTTTTGCCTTATCTGGCTACATCCGGCGAATTAAAAACAAAACCAACCCAGCACTCGGTGAAGTTATTGCTAGAGTATGGCGTTCAACCGGATATTTTAGTGTGCCGTTCAGAGCACGCAATCAATGCAGACATCCGTAAAAAAATTGCATTATTCTGTAATGTTTCTCCGGATGCGGTTATTGAAGCCCTGGATGCTTCTACCATTTATGAAGTTCCCTTATTAATGGAAAAAGAAAGGCTTGATGAAATCGTTCTGAAAAAATTACACGTTAATCAACCCTCTGAACTAAAGCTGGATAAATGGAAATTGTTTTTAAATAAATTTCATAACCCACAAAAACAAGTCACCATTGGTTTGGTAGGTAAGTATGTAGAGTTAAAAGACTCTTACAAATCCATTGCCGAAGCCTTTATTCATGCCGGAGCCGTGAATGATTGCAAAGTAAACGTAGAGTGGATACACAGTGAAAGCTTAACCGATGAAAACGTTAACGAAAAATTAAAAGGATTAAAAGGAATTTTAGTAGCACCGGGTTTTGGTAATCGTGGTATTGAAGGAAAAATTTCTGCTATTAAATATGCCCGCGAAAACAAAATACCATTTTTTGGAATTTGCTTAGGTATGCAGTGTGCGGTAATTGAATTTGCCAGAAATGTGTTAGGACTAAAAGATGCGCACAGCCGTGAAATGAATCCTGCCACCAGCGCTCCGGTAATTGATTTACTGGAAGCACAAAAAAATATTTCTCACATGGGTGGCACCATGCGTTTAGGTTCTTATCCTTGCCGCATTGTGGAAGGAACACTGGCTCATAAAATATATGGTAAAACCGATATCAATGAGCGTCATCGTCATCGTTATGAATTTAATAACGAGTATACCAAACTGTACAAAGATGCCGGTATGGTATTATCCGGTTTGAACCCTAACGCTGAATTAGCCGAGATCGTTGAAATTCCTACACATCCGTTCTTTATAGGTGTGCAGTTTCACCCGGAATATAAAAGTACGGTAGAAAACCCGCATCCTTTATTTGTAAGCTTTATAAAAGCTGCTTTGGGATAAAATTTTCTCATAAAAAACAGGAGCCCGTATGAATTCATACGGGCTTTTATTTTAACCGATTTTAACGTTTTTAAACACATTGCTCTTAAGCCTTAACTGTATATTTAAGTCTTACAGCCATGCACAGGCTTCCACTAATTTAAAAGAAGTAACCGTAGAAGCACAAATGGCTCTGGCCACACAAAACGGCGATACTACCAGTTTTAATTCAAAAGCCTATAAAGTAAATAAAGATGCCACTGCAGAAGATCTGGTAACAAAGATGCCCGGCGTAACTGTTGTAGATGGCAAAGTGCAGGCACAGGGAGAAGACGTAAAAAAAGTATTGGTAGATGGCAAACCCTTTTTTGGCGATGATGCCAGTGCTGTTCTGAAAAATATTCCGGCAGAAATTATTGATAAGGTTCAGGTGTTTGATAAAAAAACAGATCAGTCACAGTTTACCGGATTTGATGATGGGGGCGCCAGTAAAACCATTAACATTGTTACAAAGCAACAATTTAAAAACGGGATCTTCGGAAAAGTATATGGCGGCTATGGCTAT
The DNA here is from genome assembly GCA_016194985.1 of Bacteroidota bacterium. Classification (GTDB taxonomy): domain Bacteria; phylum Bacteroidota; class Bacteroidia; order B-17B0; family Aurantibacillaceae; genus UBA4416. The sequence continues at coordinate 998 of JACQAK010000169.1, read as the reverse complement.
CAGGATAAATATAAAGGTGGTGCTACGGTTAATATTTTTAAAGGCGACCGACGTATATCTGTTTTAACACAATCCAATAATATTAACGAACAAAATTTCTCATCAGAAGATTTAGTGGGCGCTATGGGAAGTTCAGGTGGTGGCGGTGGAGGAGGAAGACGAGGCGGTGGCGGTGGACAAGGCGGACCTCCTTCCAATCCAAGCGATATTTTTACAATCAATAATCAAAATGGTATTAATACTACCTCTTTATTCGGGTTGAACTATGCTGATAAATGGGGTAAAAAAACAGATGTTACTGCCAGCTATTTTTTTAACTGGACCCAAAACGATTCCAGATCTTCCCTGCTCCAGCAATACATCATCGGATCTAACAATGGGTTAATCTATAACGAAAACAATACAACTAAAAGCGATAATTTTAATCATCGTTTGAATCTGCGCCTCGAAACGAAATTAGATTCTATGAATTCGATCGTGTTTCAACCAAAATTTTCGTTTCAAAATAATGATGGCGACAAAAAATTATTGGGAGGAAATACCAAAGAAGGATTCTCTTTAAGCAACTCACAAAACAAATCTTCATCTAATTTATTTGGCTATTCTATTTCTCTCCCTGTTTTATACCGACATGCATTTCCTAAAAGAGGACGAACATTTTCTATTAACGTGACGCCCACTCTTACCAAGAATACGGGAGAAAACCGTTTGTATACGCTCAACCAATATAACAGAGATACACTTAGCTACGGAGATTCAATCAATCAAAAATCACATATTTTAAAAAACGGAAATTCGATCAACGGAAATTTATCCTATACCGAACCCTTAAGCAAGAGTAGTTTTTTACTCTTTAATTATACCGGTACTTACACCGATAATTACTCATCAAAACGCACCTACGATGCAAACTATGTGGCTTATAATTATACAGATTTAGATAGTACTCTGACGAATGTCTTCAGAAACCAGTATCAATCGCAATCGGGAAGCATAGG
>JACQAK010000171.1 GCA_016194985.1 Bacteroidota bacterium | reverse complement strand
TAGTCGCCAACTCCAAAGATTTTTTAGTATGTTTGATCACGAGTTGACTCCAGCTGTCCATATTTTCTGCAGCAGCCCAGCGATCTACCAATTCGTTCACGTTAATGGTGTAGGGAATATCCATCCACTCCAGTAAGTGAAACAGAAACATCGGCACGTCCATCATTGCAAACTTAGAATGATTGGTTAAGGAACTAACGCCTGATACACGTGGGTTTAGTTCACCCAGATAAATTTCGCCGTTGTCTTTATCAATTAAAAAATCCAGTTCAAAGTATCCTTTGTAACCCTCTTTGCGCAACTGATCACCAAATTGCTGGGTGTATCGTTTTGCTTTTTCTCTGATATCGGGGTTAAAGGCATTTCCAAAAATTTCATTTCCGCACCAGCCGCCTTTGTAAGGGGTTAGCTCTTTAAAGCCTACAAGCTCAGTCATTAAAGGTGCTACCAATGTACCATGTTTTGTTACACAGCCTTCGATGGCGGTGCCATAACAATTGATTCGCTTCATGATCTTCACTTCTTTCTCCTTCACAATTTCTTCGGCATAGGTAGCAAAGTCTTCTTCGTTGGAAATAAAAAACGTGGTATGTCCCGAATCACCAAAAGGGGTTTGCACTACCAACTGTTCGCCTAATGATTGTGAGAGTTGCTTCAAATGTGCATAATCCTTTACAGGAGATAATACATTGGGAACACAGGCTACGCCTGCTTTTTCGGCAATACGGTTGGTGTTGACCTTATTATCCAAAAAGGTACGCAGTTGCGCGGAAGGGAAACACACATCCAAACCTAAGGCTTTAGCCAGTTGTTCTGTTTTTTCATCAAACATTAAAAACAGGGCTTTGCCCATGTGTCCGTTAACGGCCCTTGATCGGATGTAATGAATAACTTCCGGGTGTTGCAACAAATAATTATTGATGTCTTCGATGCTCGTAAATTCATCATGAGGCATTTCTTCTTTTGGTGAAAAGAGGTTAGGGTGTTGCCCGTCATACGAATCAATATGACTGATGTATTTAAAATTCGACACCCATTCATCCATGCCCAACAAATTAAAATTGGTAGCACTGATAAAATAGATTGGTGTGGTGTTAGACTTAAAAAAGTCTTTAATGTCGGATATGGTGTTTAGAGTATTCATAAGCTGTGTTTTGTTTCTCGCAGAGTCTCGCAGATGATAGCGCAGAGTCCCGCGATTTTTTAGTTATTATTATTTTCCATGCATCTACAAGAGATTTATAAATTGTTAGCTATTCGTACTATGGAGTCTTTTAGTGAACCTGAATTAAAATTGATCAGTAAGCCAAGCTTTTTGTTTGATAATTTTAAATACGTTAATAATTGTTTATGATGCACATCTGTTAGCGTTTCAACCGATTTTACTTCAATAATAACCAAGTCATTCACCAAGATGTCTAATCGGAAGCCAACATCCATTTTTATATCCGCATACACCATTGGAACACCAAGTTGCGTTTTTACATCATATCCTTTTTGTTTCAATTCATAAGTCAATGCGGTTTCGTAAACAGATTCCAATAATCCCGGACCTAATTCGGTATGCACTTTAAATGCGGCTCCCCGAATATCGTATGAAATATCATTTTCCATTGCACTCGTATTTTTTTTGTATTTTCTGCGGACCTCTGCGATTCACTCTGCGCGGATCTGCGAGAACTCTTTATTTTTTTACTTTCACTTTTGTTTCCGGAATTTGAATTGCATGCATGGCACCCATGGCCGAAATGGTATTTTTTCTATTGAGAGCCTCTACGGTAAATACTTTCAATCCCAGTTCTGCTTTATAGCCGTGGATCTCTTTTACATCCAGGGCAATCATAAAACGGATGATGTCTTCGCTGATCACTTGTCCCGGCACTAAAATGGGGAATCCCGGAGGATATGGAATCACAAAGGATGTAGATACCAGTTCTTTGTTATTGGCCATTTCTTTCAGACAGTCTTTCAGTAACACATATTCACACAGTTCTTCTTCGTAGGCTAAGAAAAATGCTTCGCGGATATTTCCACCCGGTACTCCCGGCGATGCCTGAAAGGAACGATGAAAGTAACTGAAATCAGGCAAAGGCGGCACATCTTTAATTAAAGACGTGATCTGTTTTTTAGAAATCTCTGCTTCCCGTTTATTCAACGAGCGATTGCTTTCATCCAGTTCATCGGCAATTTGCAGGAGGGCATTAATTAAAAACGTAACACTGCCTCTTGTCGTTCCGATATTGGTCATTAATAACACTGTATTGCGTGATGTTTTATTTACCTGAATATTGAAGCGATCCATTAAATAAGAGTTTTTAAAGGCATCTCCGGTAATACCAGCTTTCCCAACAGAAAGCGTTACTTTGGTTGGATCCAATACAAATTCATCTTTCTCCCAGGCTTCTTCCATGCGATCCCATCCGTCTTTGGCGGTGTAATATTCATTTAAGCCACATTGACGAAACTCAGCGGGAATAATATCTTTTACATTCAATACATGAAAGTATTTACTCAGCTTTGGATGGTCCTGAATTTTTGAACGCAGTACCATCGCCATTTCAATACTTTTTTCTACTAACTCATAACCCTCCAGTTCTACTTGTCGGCGGCCAATATCTAATGACGCGAGGATCTGATAGTTCGCCGACGTAGTAGTGTGCGTCATGTAGGCTTCCTGAAAATTATCCGCAACACGTCTGCTGAATTCTTCGTCCCATACCTGGATCATTGATCCCTGGCGGAAACAGGACAAGGTTTTATGTGTGCTTTGAGTAGCATACACCCGTATTTTCACTTTATCGGGATCAGGCATCGTAGGAATGTCTCCCGGGTTTAACGCAGCGATATGAGCTTTGTAGGTTGCTCTGTATTCGTCGCTTCTGTATTTGTGAAATAATTTTTGAGCAACATACATTCCGGTGCGTTGCTTGTAAGTATAGGTAAAACTGGCAAAAGCAAACCAGGCCTCATCCCATAAGAAAACCATATCCGGTTTAATGGCCAGTACCTCCTCCATCACTTTTTCAACATTGTATACCAAACCATCAAAGGTGCAATTTGTCAGCAAGAGCATTTTCACTTTATCCAAACGCCCGGCTTTGCTTAAGGCAATTAAACGTTCTTTGATAATACGTAAAGGCACCGCGCCATACATGGAGTATTCTTCAATAGGGTATGAGTCCAGATAGGCCGGAAAAGCCCCCGCTAATACCATTCCGTAGTGATGCGATTTGTGGCAATCTCTGTCGATCAATACCACATCTCCCGGTTTGATCAGGGCCTGTTGCACAATTTTATTGGCAGTACTCGTTCCGTTAGTAACATAAAAGGTATGTTCGGCTCCGAATGCTTTGGCAGCTTTTTCCTGCGCTTTTTTTAAAGGTCCTTTGGGTTGCAGCAGGGAATCTAACCCACCGTTGGTAGCTGACGTTTCTGCCAGGAATACATTGCGTCCGTAGAAATCACCGAAATCAGAGATCCATCGTGATTTAAATACAGAGTTCCCTCTGGAAATAGGCATGGCATGAAACACACTGGTTGGCTTTTTACTGTACTCTGTTAGCGCTGCGTAGAAAGGCGCGTCATAACGCTCATTAATGCCGCTGATGATGGTTAAGTGCAATTCCTGTACATCTTCCATGCGGTAAAAAATACGACGGAAGGACTTCAACGTCGAATCTTCCAGATGTGTTAATGACGTATCGGTAATGTAATAAATGTCCAGTTCGGGTCTGAATTGATGAATGTATTTTCCTAACAACGGCCCCAGTTCGCTATCAGAGACATTGGCAATATCGATCTTTAATACATTTTGAATAAAGGGCTTAATATGTTTGGTAATATTGGCAGACAGGTGCAAAGGTGCATAACGGATACAGGCAGCCTGAATGTTATAATTAAAGAACAAACAAATCAAAGCATCCTGAAATGAGCGTTGAACAACCACATCGTAGGTTAAGCTGTCGTGCGGATTAATGAGTTCTTTGAATTTGTTTTTTAAAATGTCTTCTTCTTTTGAAGAAAGATCTTCTACATATAATACTTCAAAATAGTTTCTTTTAGGACCGCTGGATATTTTTTCTTTATTACCGTCTACAGTATAGCCGCCTTTAAATTTTTCGCCCAACACTTCCGGATGCGTTCTGTAATTATCGCTTACCAAAAGATAAACAATCTCAGCTACCTGATTGCTTACGGCTTTCAATTCGCGTTTTTCAACGGATTTAATAATCTTACGAACCAGTGGTGCTCCCGGAAACGAAAAGTATTGCTCGATACTTAATAAATTTTGAAGCACATCATTTAAATTGGCTAACTCGTTATCAAATGAGCTATCCTGCGCTACAGTGGTAATGTGATTACTTTTTTCTTTTAGCTCATTCCATAAATCAATTCTTAATTGATTGATGTTATAATGTTCTGAGTTCATGGCGTTGATTTGATAATTAGTTAATTTGAAAATGGGCCAATGTGTATTTTTTGAAGAAGAATTTAATGTTTGGAGTGAAGTGCCAGTCGGTTTCCTTCCGAATCAATAAACAGTGCAAAGTAACCGGCAGTTTCACTTAAAAAGGTTTTTTCTAAAACCACTCTTCCTCCGGCTTCATTTACTTTGGATAATACATTATTTAAATCATCGCCACCATTTAAGTAAACTAACGGGCCCGTTTCGCTTGGAATACATCCATTGCCTGTAACAATAGCACCACTGATGCCATTTTCTGCCGGAAAAAATCCCATCGCAAAGCCATTCAATTCAACTGTGGTCATTTCGATACCATATATATAATTATAAAAAGCTACCGAGCGGTAATGATTATAGGCAGGTATTTCGAACCAGGTAACAAAGTTTTTAATAGCGGTCTGCTCTTTTAGTTTCTGAAGGTTGGCTTCCTTGATCCTATTTTTTAAATTGACAGTTGATCCCATAACGTTTCTTTTTAGTAGTCAAATAATGTTATTCTTTACTGACCGGTTTCCGGATAGTGATACGTAAATATCTATGTTTTAGTTGATAATACTGAATAATTTGAACTACAGATTTTGCCTGTTTACCTCAAATCCTCTTTTTAGTGTATTTTGAGGTAAAACTCACCGATATAAATTATAAATTTATCCTGTAATTACTTATAGAATTCACCCATTATTTTGAAATCAGTTTTAGACATATTAAAAACTAATTATTGGCTTCAATGCTTGTTGAATAGCTATAGTTTGATGTTCTTTTCGCTCAACAATGTATTTGCTGCTATTATCATTCTGGTTACGTTTTTTTCTCCTTTAATTGGCTTATGCGGCTTGCTGGCAGTTATCCTTATTAATGTATCGGCATATATTGTTGGGTTTAACAGGGATGAAATTCGTAGCGGGCTGTTTGGCTTCAACGCTTTGTTTTTGGGCTTATCGATGGGCTATGAGTTTTCGTTTAATATCACTTTCGTTATTTTATTTATTACCGCTATTTTAGTTTTATTACTAATCACTGTTTGGTTGAAGGGCTTGTTTGCTATTCATCATCTGCCTTTCTTGTCTTTTCCTTTTATTTTAACCTATTGGATTGTGTCGTTGGCTTGTTCTAATTTTACTAATATCCAACTTGATGAAAGCCATATTTATACCATTAATGATGTGGTCAGAAGCAATGCTTCATCGTGGTACCATTTAGTACATGCTTTGGATGATGTCCCCTTATTTCCTTTTGCGCTTAGTTTTTTTAAAACCCTGTCGGGTACTTTTTTTCAAACAAGTGTGTTGGGCGGAATGCTGATTGCTTTTGGATTGTTGTATTTTTCACGCATTGCTTTTTCCTTAAGTGTCATCGGGTTTTATTTGGCGTATCTGTTTTATTCGGTGTTTGGGGCAGATGTCAATGATCTGAATTATAATTTACTGGGCTCTAATTTTATTTTTATAGCGATTGCTATAGGTTGTTTTTTTCTGATTCCCAATACTTATAGCTATATCAGCGTCATTATTTTGGTACCGGTCTTATTACTGGTCTTATTGTCGTTGGGGAAGGTTCTTTCTGTATTTCAGTTAAAGGCTTATTCATTATCGTTTAGTGTGGTTTGTACCGCCTTTCTCTATTCTCTTAATCAGCGCTGGCTACACCAGTATTTGCATTTGGTTACCATTCAGTATTTTTCGGCGGAAAAGACCATTTACAAATATTTGAATTCCATCCAACGATTTAAGAATGAGCATTTGTATAAAATTGCATTACCCTTTTCAGGAGAATGGAACGTGAGCCAAGGCTATGAAGGAAAGATCACACATTTGGGCGATTGGAGCAAAGCACTTGACTTTGTGATCGTTGATTCTAAATCCAATACCTATAGGGAGCCGAAAAGCGCCAGAGAAGGGTTTTCGAGAGATAATTTTTACTGTTATAATAAAGAGATCTTTTCGCCCTATGATGGTTACGTGTATGATATTGTTAATACAGTAGAAGATAATGATATTGGCGATGTGGATACAGAACATAACTGGGGAAACACTATTATCATTAATCATTTGAATGGATTGTTTTCTCAGATCAGTCATATTAAAAAAGATTCGTTTGGTGTATTTATAGGGCAATATATTACCAAAGGCACCTATCTGGCAACCTGCGGTAATTCAGGTCGTTCACCTGAGCCGCATATTCATTTTCAATTACAAACAAGTCCAACAATAGGTTCACCCACATTGGAATATCCTATTTCGTATTTTATTGAAAGAACGGGCTACGAAAAAAAACTGGTTATTTCTGAAGTGCCTAAGGAAGGAGCATTCATTAGTAATGTTCAGGTTAATGAATTATTAGTCGTTGGGTTTTCGTTCTTACCTGGTCAGAGAATAGCTTTTAAACATGAAGCATCCGGAGAGGTGATTCAATGGGAAGTATTTACGGATGCCTATAACAGAACTTATATTTATTGTAAAGAGAGTAATTCTTATGCCTACTTTGTAAATGATGGGGTAATGATCTATTTCACGGATTTTGAAGGCGACAAATCATCAACGTTATTTTATTTCTATCTGGCTGCTTATCGTCAGTTGTTGGGTTATTATGAAGATCTGAAGATTACCGATAACGTTCCGTTGATTCATTTTAACCGAAAGTGGATCCAGTTTTTTCAGGACTTTGTAGCGCCTTTTTATTTATTCACCAAAGCCACGCACACGGCAGCTTTCACTTATGTGGATAACGTATACGCTCCTCAGAAGCTGATCATCAGCTCAGAAGTGGAAGCGAAGCTGATTAACTATCGTTTTAAAAAAATAAACTTTGAGTTTGAATTAAAAGACCATAAGATCCACCGTTTTACAATTCATCACAAACATAAAACCGATACATTTGTTAATGTATCATAATCTATTACACTATGAAAACCTCTTCTATGACTCTTGTGAAAAGCATGATTGTTTGTGCATTCGTCTGCGCTTCTTTTTATGGCGTGGCGCAGGCCAATAAGCCTCTGGTGGCTGCATTTAAACAATCGTATGAATACGAAGGAATGAAAAACTATGAGGCTGCCGTAAATGCCTTAACCGCCGCTTATAATGAAAGCTCTTATGAACTTAATTTAAGATTAGGTTGGTTATATTACATGTCGGGTAAACAAAAAGAATCCATTGTCTATTATCAGAAAGCATCTGCCCTGATGCCGGCCGCTACAGAACCATTATGGGGCATCATTAATCCTTATGTAAAACAGGAAGACTGGAATGCCGTTGAAAAGGTATATCAATCTATTTTGAAACTGGATGCTAAAAACGCCAAGGCTAATTATAATTTAGGATTGATCTATTTTTATCGTAAGGATTATGTGAATGCAAAAAAACATTTTGATGTGTCGTTAAACCTTTCACCTTTTGGCTATCATGATTTGTTAATGAGTGCCTGGACCAACTATTATCTGGGGAATAAAAACGAAGCTTCCGTTTTGTTTAACAAAACATTATTGTATAGCCCTAACGACAAGTCTGCTCTCGAAGGATTAAGTTTAATTAAATGATCATTTTATGAATAGGAAAATAAAATATACTCTCGTGATATTGTTTGTAGTAATAGCTAATAAAGGCTTTACGCAAGACACACTCAATTCGGCAACGGTTGAGGAAAAAAGCTATCAGTTGTATCTGGATAAGCAGTGGCCGGAGCTGATCTCTTTTGGCAATAAAGCAGTTCACAAAGGCTTCGACTATTTTTATTTGCGAATGAGAATTGGTATTGCTTACTATGAACGAAAAAATTACAGTTTGGCAGAGAAGCATTTTAAAAAAGCACTGGCTTTTAATGCGGGCGATGAACTGGCATTGGAATATTTGTATTACTGTTATGTGTTTAATGGCAGATATGACGACGCCCGATTGTTAAGCAAACAATTTCCGTCTTCGCTGGCAGAAAAAATCGGAACGGATAAACAATCATCTGTGGGTTTTGTGATACTCGAAGGTGGCACAAAGATAACCGATAAAAAAACATACCCTAATAAGGACTCTAAAAACCCAAAAGCCAATTATTTTGATCCTCCTGTATATGCTCAGGTTGGCTTGAGTCATTCGATAAAAAACCGTGTGTCTTTATTTCATGCCTTAACCTACTTTAACCAGAAGACCTTTGTGAATACAGTCAATCAGTATCAATACTATTTAAAAGGCTCTGTTCCTTTAAAAGGAAATTTTTCGATTGCAGGCTCTGTTCATTACATTAATTTAAAGGTAGCTTCAGAGAGCAAGTACACAGTTACCGATACGTTATGGCCTCCTGGAGTTCCTCCGCATTCGCAGCCACCTCCCGGAGCACCGCCCTATAAAACAGCCACCACATCCACTACAATTGCCAATAGCAGCCAGTCTAACTATTTTGTTGGGTCTTTGGCAGCCTATAAAACTATTCAAAAATGGACCTTTGGTTTAGGAACAACTGTGTCTAATATGAGCAATGTTACGCAATACATTCACAGCGGGTCTTTGTCTTATGCTGCTTTTGGAAACAGTAAATTAGTATTGGGCTGTACGGCTTATGTGCACACGGTTGATAATTATTCAACTACCGAGTTATCGCCGGCACCATTTATTTATATACAACCCATCCATCGTTTATCGTTAAAAATAAGTTACTTGTCAAACACCAATAATAATATTATTGAAGACAATGGTTATCTGGTAAACAACTCTCCCGATCTTACCAAAACAAGATACTCTGCACTATTGAATGTGACATTAACTAAACATGTTGCACTATATGGTCTGTATCAGTTGGAATACAAGCATGAAGCCCAGCAGGCTTTTGATTACCGTTATAATGTTATTGTGGCAGGCGTAAAAATAATTCCATAATCGATTAATGATCAACTAAAAAGGCTGCAACTAATTGCAGCCTTTTTTAGTGAAGATATAATGATGTTAAAACCCCGTTTTATTTTTGGTTTCAGATTCCGGTTTTGATTTTAACCCTAACAAAGCCGATTCGTTGTTAGGGTAAAAGCATAATACTTTGTTAAAGAACTCTCTCGATTCGCTGGTTCTTGCCAGCTGTAAACTGGTCCAGCCCATCATTAGCAAGCCATCTGTATCGCACGGATACAGAGCTACCACCTTTTGAAAATGAACAAGCGCTGCCTGATAATCCTTTTTGGCATAATCCAGTAGTCCTAAATTATAGTGCGCGTAAGTATTGTGCGGGTCTAATTTCAGTACAGATTCATAATGCGCCTTCACATCCGTTTTATTACCCAAAACAGAGGCCGGATATACAGCGCCTAGTTTTGGTTCAACGGCATTAGGCATTAATTCCATGGCTGTTTTGTAATAGGCACTCGATTCAAGCTGCATGCCTGCCAGGTAAGATAGCCAGCCTAAACGTAAGTTCATAGCATAGGAGGTTTTATCGTAAGCCTCTTTTAATACATTGATAGCGCCTTTATAATCAGATTTATCTGATAATTCGTAGCTTTTGGCAAAGGCCGCGATTGTTTTCTCATTAGCCGTAGCACTTTTTTTAATTGCCGTTAACCCATCTGCTGCCGACTTATCTTTTGGAGCATATAATAGTACAACATTGAAACAGGTTTCTGCTTCAGCTGTTTTTCCGAGGTACAGGTAAGTCCACGCCAGATTTAAATTGTTATCATAATCAAAAGGGTAAAGGCTTACCATTTTCCGGAAGTAAGGCAGGGCTTTATCATACTCTTTTTTATAAAAATAAAGAGACCCTAAATTACCATTGATCACCTTGTTATTAGGATCTATTTCCAGGATTTTTTTATCCTGTTCAATTAATGCTGCATGATCGGGCAATAAGTAAGCCGGAAAACCAAAACCGTAGCGGGGCTCAATGGCATTGGGCGCTTTGTCAATGGCTTTCTGATAATAGTCCATCGATTTTTTGGTAAGCCCTGCTTTGTAGTGCAGCCATGCCAGCCGAATATTGGTTTCGTATGACAAGCTATCGTTTAAACTTTTAATGGTTTCTATGGCCGGAAGGTATTCCGCTTTTTTTTCCTGCTCAATGCTTTTGGTAAAAGCCATAACGGTTTTATCGGTTTGAGATAGCATTACACTACTAAAGCATAATGCGGCGATGACTGTTAACGAGGTTTTCATAAAATTAGTATTTAAGAGTACTTAAATCTAATCATAATTATTAAAGTGCAAAAATGTCCGGCCTTTACAAATAGGACATTTACCTCATTCTTTTCCGGCCCAGAGTTCTGACGTACCACCAAAAAAAGAGATCAATAGGAAAAATGTATCGACGAAAAAATCAACTGGTGGATTCCATGTCGGTAAGCAGGGCATTGAGTTCGGTAACGGCCCGTTGGCACACGGCTTTTACATCTTTAAAAATGGAGGCGATATCGGAGATGTTTGCTTCACGCATGGCTAAGTCTTCAAGTTGATTCAGAGGTGCTAATAATTGCTCGATACCAATAAACCCTACGGAAGTCTTCATTTTATGAGCAATGCTACGTATAGCCGTATAATCCTTCTGTTGAATGGCCTTTTCGAGTTCGATAGCCTCCGTAGGATTTTGATCCAGAAACAAGCGGATGATCTCTTTGATAAAGGTAAGGTTGCCCCTGGATAAGGTATGTAAATGTTCTACACGAATCACCGAGTAGGGCTGGGGACCTCTTGTTTCGGCATTTTCTGATTTGGTTTCCGGAATCACCACCGATTCTTTTTTATTGCCTAAATAAGCATTCACCATATTGAACAACTCTACTTCTTTGAATGGCTTGGAGAGGTAGTCGTCCATGCCATAGCTGGTACATTTTTCGCGTTCGTTGGCCATCATGTGGGCCGTCATGGCAATGATAGGAACATCGCTTTTTAATTCTTCACGTATTTTTTTAGAAGCATGGTACCCGTCCATCACCGGCATTTGTATATCCATTAATACCAGGTCGTAAGATTTATGCTTTATCATACCAAAGGCTTCCGCTCCGTTTTCTGCCAGATCCACCTGCAATCCAAAGTTGGTCAGATAAGCCACGGCAAGCTTTTGATTGAGAATATGATCTTCGGCTAACAATACCCACAATGGCCTGTCGGATTTGATCTTCAGGTGGATATGTTTATGTTCAAAGGGAATGATCTTATTTTCGTATGAAATAGGATAGCTGATTTTCACCGCAAACTCAGAACCAAGGCCTTCTTTACTTTTTACGGATATATCTCCGTTTTGTATCTCTACCAGTTGCTTTACAATGGCAAGCCCCAAACCGTTACCACCATACTTCCTCGTTGTTTCGGTATTCCCCTGATTAAAGCGCTCAAAGATACTGGCTATTTTATCAGCAGGAATGCCAATGCCGGTATCTTTTACTTTAAATACAAATTGCACGATGTCGTGTTCAATACTTTTTATTTCGCAACTTAATTTTACTTCACCGCTTTGTGTAAACTTAATGGCGTTATTGGTAAGGTTAATCAGTATTTGCATTAAGCGGGTAGGGTCACCAAAAATATAGGTTGGCGTTTTTTCATCCACAACTAATTTAAAAGCAATTTGTTTTTCGTTGGCTTTGGGGTCAAACATCACCTTAAGGGAGTCCAGCAATTCCAGGAGGTTGAAGGATATTTTTTCGATGTTTAATTTTCCGGCTTCTATTTTCGAAAAATCCAGTATATCATTGATGATGTTTAAAAGGTTGGATCCGCTGGTCTTCACCGCCATCAGATAGTCTGTTTGGGTTTTGTTGAGATCTGTTTTTTCAAGCAATTCCGTAAAGCCTAAAATAGAATTCATGGGTGTTCTGATCTCATGGCTCATATTGGCCATAAACTGTTCTTTCATCAAGGCATTATCGTCGGCTAATTTTTTGGCTACACGCAGTTCCTCTTCCAGTTTGTTTCGGGTATTAATATCCGCTATTAAAATAACAACAGCCGCTAACGCAGTCAGGATGGCTAAGGTAATTTCGAGATAACTCCAGTTTTTGGAAGCACTCACATACTCCACACTATTATCTAATAATGATTTGGTGGTTTTGCTTAAGCTTTCATTGATCTCATCTACCGTATTGGTTATTTCGGTCATGGTATTAATGCCGCTTGTTTGCACATCGTTATTGCCTCCCGGAATTCCAATAGCATTCATGCTACTGTTCAGGTCCTTGGCTTCCATTAATTTTTTATAAGTCAGTTCTTTTAGCTTATAGAAAGCTTCTTCTTCGGGCTTTCCCGAAAAGTATTTTTCCATACTTTTTAAGTAGGTTTTGGTTTCGCTTTCTTTTAGTTTATAGGCCTCTAAAAACTTGCCGTCTCCCGTAACCATATAGCCGCGCTGTTTGGCTTCTAAAACAATAATATTGCTTTTAAAGGATTTCATTAACTCAGAAATGCGATAGGCACTATACAACTCCGTATTGTTTTTCGACATGCGGGAAATGTAATAATTTGCACTAAAGGCAATAAACAATACCAGGCAAATGCTTATCAGTGAACTGATAATAATAATGGATTTGGTGTATTGTTTTAATGCGCCTTTCACGTAACGGGTTACAATTTTTTAAGTGCTGTTTTTGCTTCTTCTGATTGGGGATTGTACTCCAGAGCCTTACCGATGTGTTTTTTTGCTTCGGCATTTTTGGCCTGAGCCATCAGTATTTTTCCGTATAATAAATTACTGTCGTAATCAAAAGGATAAAGCTTTAGTACTCTGGATACATAAGTAGTGGCATTTGCATAATCTTTACGGGCGTAGTAAATACTGGCTATACGATAATTGGCAATGGAGTTATTTGGATCCAGTTTCACAATTTCAAGATAAGCGGTTAATACATTATTCCAGTTGCCGGCAGTAGACATCGGCAATACCAAACCAAAGCGGGCTTCAATGGAGGAAGGCTCCAGAGCAACGGCTTTCCGGTAATACAATTCAGATTTTGTATAATCTTTGCTTAAATAGTACAACCAACCTAACCGTAAATTGATCTGGTATGAATCCTGATGTAGATCGGTTAATGCGGTAATGGCCTTACTGTATTGCGTTTCGTATTCAAACGAATAGCTTTTAGAAAAAGCCACATCAGAGTTTTGTTGTGCATTAACAGAAAAATAACTTACTATAAGCGCTGCAAAAATAATACGTTTCATAACCAAAATATTGAGTGTAATTTAATTATTTAATTAAGATGCTTAACGGCATACACTAGCTAAAGTTACGATTTTGAGGAGTATTTACGAAAACTTAGGTAAAGTTAATTTTTGTGTAGGTGAATGCAGTGAAGTAATCAAGCGCTTTGTGAGGCAAAAGGTTGAAATATTGAAGTCATGCTGTCCGCCAGCTGGCGGATTCAGCATCTCATAGACCCTGATCCGCCAGTTGGCGGACAGGGTGACTGCCACACATCACTCTGAGTGTAGTTGAAGGCCGTTCTTATTTTTTAATCGCAAGCTCTATCGCATTTGTTAATTCCACAAAATCAGCAACTGATAATTGTTCGGCGCGTTTATCCAGATACACCGATTCTACCGCATTATTTCCACTTAATACCTTGACGGAGTTGCGCACGGTTTTGCGTCGTTGATTAAAAGAGGCTTTTACAACCTTAAAAAATAATTCTTCATCACAGTTTAATGTATCGGTGGTGTTACGGGTTAAACGGATTACTGCCGACTTTACTTTTGGTGGCGGGTTAAATACATGCTCACTTACCGTAAATAAATATTCTATTTTATAAAAAGCCTGTAACAAAACGCTTAAAATACCATAGGCTTTGGAGCCCGGTTTTTCGGCAATACGCACTGCCACCTCTTTTTGAAACATGCCTACCAATGCGGATACATCGGCACGGTGTTCCAAAACCCTGAACATGATTTGGGTAGAAATGTTATAAGGAAAATTACCAATAACTTTAAAATTTCCTTTACCGGCAAATGGACGCAGGTCTGCTTCCAGAAAATCCTGAAAATGTATTTTATCCTGATACTGCGGATACTTTTGTTTTAAAAATTCGATAGACTCCGTATCAATATCAAAGGCCGTGAAATTATCCTTTTCGATCATGTATTGAGTCAATACACCGGTACCCGGACCAATCTCTAAAATTGCCAGATCATCCTGAGGTAACGCATTAACTATTTTTTGAGCAATGTTAAGGTCGGTTAAAAAATGCTGACCTAAATGTTTTTTTGCTTTTACGGGAGATGCCATGCGCTAAAAGTAAGTAAAAGATTTTTAAGTAGCCACATGCTTTTGTTATTCGGCTTTAGCTGCGGCTTCTGTATTTTTTTATTTTCTACAATGTCAAGCAAATGTTTTCAAAAGCCTGTTGATAAATTTTAAATCAGCTAAAAATTGAAGATTTTTTAAAAAAATGCTCTTCAAAAAATTAAGAATTCAAAAAATAAAAAGTCCAGTTTTAAAGCAAAGTTTTTTAAAAAATGACAAAAAATCAAAAAATCTTACATATCATTTCTGCTGAAAATTTAACAAATAAAATACATACCTGATCATTCGAAAAATAGCAGCTGTAATTTTTACAGGAAAGCACATTAGTTTTATGTATTAAAAAATAGTGCAATTAAAAATAGCAGTTAAAAGCAAATATCCATCACTTATTTAAAATAATCGCTCAGTTAACAAATACGTAGTGGGGCATAAAAAAATAGAATTAACCTTAATAAAAAATAATTATTATGAAACAAAAACTTACATTATTACTGTTGTTTATTTGCAGTCTAAGTACATTGCAACTAAAATCGCAAGGCCCTTTGGGATCTATTACACCAGGAGCAAAGCTAGACACAGTCTTTGATCGCTTTGGAAATAAATATGGATTAAAAGACATTATTGTGGATACAACAAGTCATTTCCGTGGAAATGCTTTAACAAAAAGTGCTCAATTATGTTCCGCAGGTTATTTTGATCTTTATTTTGAAAATGGCAGTGGAATGGAAGGTTTTTCAACCACAGAAACTGACCGAAGAAACGTAATTTGTCAGGTTTTTTCTGATATTTCATCATTCATTTCTTCTCCACTAACCGCAAACGGTAATAAAGTAAAGATTTGGGTAAGAGATATTACGATGATACCGGGCTATTCGAGCGGTGTGTTAGGATTAGCAAGTTCTTTTTACAATATCCCTTATAATTCTACTGGTAGTATAGCTGATAACGAGATATGGAAAACAATTCATAGAGGCGTAGATTCATATTCTAATATAGCTTCTCCGATAATTTCTACAGGGAGCAGTACATCGGGCCTTTTTTATCATGGTTTAATGGCATTTAATTTTAATCACACATGGAATACTAATCTTAGCCTTCAATATGCGCCATCCGGACAATACGACTTATATTCTGTTGCTTTACACGAGGTGACTCATGCACTTGGGTTCGCCTCACTTATCAATTTTAATGGCGGGTCACAATTCGGTCCAAATTATGTTTATTATTCGAGATACGACCTGTTTTTAAAAAGTAATTCTAGCCCTGTAATTACAAATTCAGGCTCATGTAGTTTATACAATTACCAATTTAATTCAGCTTTAAGCACGACTGTTATTGCTCCCGGTTGTACAGTAACTCCCACACCAACTATATCAGGAAGTTCTGATAACACTTCTTGTACTGTGGCTATTACTTATTCTGGAAGTACAAACGTTCCAGTGTACACACCTACGTGCTATGAATCAGGAAGTAGCTTAAGCCATTTTGAAGACCAATGTTATCCTACTGGTGGTTCTCCATATGGAAACAATCTATATTTTAATATGAGTAATGCTAATGGTCAAGGTTCAACATATACAAAACGGCATTTAACCCCTGAAGAACGATTTGCATTGTGCGACATAGGTTATAATGTTACGACGACATTTGGAAATTCGGGAAATTATAATTATTTCAACTATGGCGGCTCTGCCTGTGCTGGCATAAACGTTTCAGGATTAAATGATGGAATTACTACAGGAGGGTCTTATACTTTTATCGGAAACTTAGGTTCTAATATTAGTATCAGCGCTATTCTTTCCAATGATTTAAATGCGGACTCTTTTGAATGTCTTGAGGATTTAACCGGTTCAAGTACTTTATCGGCTAGTTCGGGAGTATCGACTTCTACTATTACATTTAATAGTTCTTTGGGGGGAGTACATTTATTGAGATATGTCCCATTTTCTTCGGGGAGTGGCATAAGAGGGAATATTACATACGTATATGTGTATGTTCTGTCGGGATCATGCACACCAAGTTCTTGTAATTTAGTAAATAATGGCAATTTTGAAAGTACTAATACTTGTGGGATGCTTGATGGAATTCTCGATGGGTCTTCTATCCTTACAACTTTAGATTGTTGGAAGCCTTGTATTGGTACGCCTGATATTTTTGAGAGGGGTTGTACTAATGGTGGTACTGCGAATTCATACTTTAACATTCCATCATCCTGGAGTTCTCCTGCTTCTGATACATGGAATGGTTCGCCTAATAACCATTTTGCAGGAATTGCCAGTCTAGGAAATATTCATTTTAGTGAAGCTATGCAATCAAACTTAAATTCTCCGATAGTTCAAAATGGTTCTTACACATTGAGTTTTAGGGCAAAGGTTGCAAATAATTGTGATTTTGGTAATCCACCTTCCGGAACAAATGCAGAATTAACATTTGGCGGAAGCCCGGCAATGCTTGTTCCCTTCAATGCCAATCTAACATCCTTACCTTCTTCGATTACTCAACTTGCACAACTCTCTATTACCAATGATAACACGTGGCATAATTATGTTCAAACATTTACATATACTCCATCTGTCAATTTAAATAATCTTATAGTAATTAATTCATCAGGAATGCATGCGTTAAATGGTTTACCTACAACATATGTATATATAGATGATGTTTCTCTTGTTCCGTCGTCACAATATATCAGTTTTAACTTACCAAATACAGCGCTGTGCGTGTCTGATAACATCCCTGATTTAAGTGTTTATCTTTCTCCTACTTCTTCTGGTGGTGTTTTTAGTGGCTCGGGTGTTGGGCTTACAGCGGGGGGAACCTATAGTTTTAATGCAACGACAGCTGGAGTCGGCTTGCATAACATCTCTTATACATATACAAATAATATTGGATGTCAGGTTGTAGTAGTAGATGATATACTTGTCGTTCATCCTTCTTCCATATCCATAAATGTCTCTACGATGCCAACAGAATTTTGCTCAGGTGGTACAGCTACATTAACCGCTAATGGTGCTTCCACTTATACATGGCAACCCGGTAATTTAACAGGAGCTACAGTAACAATATCTCCGTCTTCCACAACGGTATATACAATAACGGGTTCTGTATGTACAGGCACAGCACAAACAACAAAAACCGTAGTTGTTAATCCTGCTCCTGTAATAAATGCAGTCGTCGATCTACCTGTTGTTTGTCCTGCTCAAACTGTATCTCTGACTGCCTCCGGCGCATCTACATATACATGGCAGCCTGTTAATCTACAAGGCTTTTCGGTACCTGTTGCCCCAACTGTAACGACAATATACACTGTAACAGGAACTAATCTTTGTGGCGTAACTTCATCAAATACGATTCAAGTAAATGTCTATACTCCACCTTCATTAACGATCACTTCTACCAATACTGTCATATGTTCCGGACAATCAGTTACATTAACTGCCTCTGCTCCTACCGCACAAGGTTATTATTGGAATACTGGTGTGGGTTCAGCAACAATAGCAGTTTCTCCAAACGCTACCACAGTTTATACAGTTTCTGCCTGGGATAATAATTACTGTTTATCTTCAAAGGCATTTACAGTTACAGTTATACCGTCAACCTTCACAATAACTCCTACACTAAGCTCAATTTGTATAGGACAATCAACCACGTTAACTGCTAGTCCGTCTTCTTCTTACTCATGGAATCCGGTAGGTTTGACTTCAAATACAATTGTTGTATCGCCTACTGTTACTACTATTTATACTGTTAGCAGAACTACCACTCTTACTGGTTGCAGTGATACAAGAACTGTTCAGGTAACTGTTAATCCAACACCGACGCTATCTGTTAATAGTCCAACTATTTGCGTAGGGACTTCTACATATGCCACAGCAAGCGGAGCAGATACTTATAGTTGGAGTACAGGGGCCACACTTAATTTCACGTATGTAACCCCAACAGTAACAACAATATATACTGTAACAGGAACCAGTACCTTAACCGGCTGCTCAAATACAAAAACGGTTATGGTTACTGTTAACCCTTTGCCAAGCGGAACACTCACTCCCAATGGTTCTATATCATTGTGTGGCTCGCAAACTATAACCTTAAATGCCATTAGTGATGCCGATCCAAATTCAAGTTATGGTTGGCTTTATAATAGTTATACGTCAATAGGTTCCTCCCATTCAATTAATGTCAGTTTATCAGGAAACTATCAGGTAGTTATTACAAACACATTAACGGGATGTGCTAAAACATATTCAACACCTGTTTATATTGCACCAACTTACGTATGTAATCAATGTTTGGTTCCCAATGGTGATTTTGAGTATTATGCCAACCTTTCCAATAGTGTAAGTAATATTACTGATGCGCCATTTTGGAACGCCCCGTCATGGGGTACCCCTGATTATTACAACACAGCATCAACGGCTGTAGTAACAATACCAACCAATGGATATGCTATCAATACTCCTGATCATACGGGAAATGCTACCCAGGGTTATGCAGGTATTATAAATTATGCCTCTTATGCCACAGATCAAAGAGAGTATATACAAACACCATTAAATTGCCCGTTAGAACCCAATCAGGTTTATAACATAAGTTTGTGGGCAAGAGCAGCAAATAATTTAAAATTTATAACAAATAATGTGGGTATTCTATTATCAACATCGACTATTACCGGAGGGGCAAATTTATTCAGTTATACTCCTCAATTAAATTTTAACTCATATATTCCTGAAACCAGTTGGTCTCAACTAACAGGCACCGTTACAGGAAACAATGAAAGCAATATTACTATCGGTAATTTTTATAATGATGCGGCTACCACAACATCTGTTATAAATACATCAAGGCCGGGGGCTGCTTACTATTTTATAGATGACGTGAGTATTACCCCTGTGGCGCCATCATATACAGTTTCTTCCAACTGTATCACATCCGGTTCGTCTGTAACATTAACCCTGAGCGGTTCGCCGGGATATTATATTACAAACGGAATAACAACACAAACGTTAAATGCCGCATCAGGAACAGTAGCCGTGAGCCCAACGATCACTACGACCTATACCATTACTCCAAAATTAGTATGCAATAAGTGTAATGTCTTTTCAACCATAACAATTAACATCAAACCAACCATAGCCGTAAACAATGCTACCATCTGTTCAGGAACATCCACTGTACTAACTGCCAGTGGTGCTACTACTTATAGCTGGAGTACAGGAGTTACTACAAATACTATTTCTGTTTCTCCAGCATCAACAACTATTTATACAGTTACAGGAACAACCAGCGGTTGCAGCAATACTAAAACTGTGAGTGTTACAGTAAATGCAACACCAACTGTAGCAGTAAGTAATGCCACTATTTGTTCAGGAACATCCACCGTATTAACCGCCAGCGGAGCAACAACCTATAGTTGGAGTACGGGAGCCACAACCAATACTGTTTCAGTATCACCAACATCAACTACCGTTTATACTGTAACGGGGACTACCAATGGCTGTAGTAATACGAAAACTGTGAGTGTTACAGTAAATGCAACACCAACTGTAGCCGTCAATAATGCCACTGTTTGTTCAGGAACATCCACCGTATTAACCGCCAGCGGAGCAACAACCTATAGTTGGAGTACGGGAGCCACAACCAATACTGTTTCAGTATCACCAACATCAACTACTGTTTATACTGTAACGGGGATT
>JACQAK010000170.1 GCA_016194985.1 Bacteroidota bacterium | reverse complement strand
GCCTCTTCTTTGCTTAAAAGCACTGTATTTACCAGGAATTTTTGCATGTATGTGCTATAGGTGTAAAATGCAATGGTGCCTCCTATGGTTAAGCCTACTACTATCATTACTGCTTTCGGGTGCTTTATCAATTCTTTTATAGAGCCGTGTTTGCTTTTTGATTCGTTTTGATGCTTTTTAAACACTTCAGATTCATTCATGTGACTTCGTAAATACAAGGCTATCAAGGAAAGCATAGCACCGATAATAAAAGGAATTCGCCAGCCCCAGCTTTGCATTTGCTCGTCGGTTAAAAATAATTTTTGCATCAGTAACTGAATACCAAGTGCAATAAGCTGCCCTCCTATCAATGTTACATATTGAAAACTGGAATAAAAACCTCTTCGGTTGAAAGATGCCATTTCACTAAGATAAGTGGCTGATGTTCCGTATTCTCCTCCTACACTTAGTCCCTGCAACAAGCGAGCTGTTAACAATAACACAGGAGCAATTACACCTATGGATGTATAGGATGGCGTTAATGCAATAATCAACGAGCCTAAAGACATCAATAATACCGAGAGAGTCATTGCGTATTTACGTCCTTTTCGATCGGCAATATTACCAAATAACCAACCACCAACCGGACGCATCAAAAAACCTACAGCAAAGATCCCTGCTGTATTTAATAATTGAGCTGTTGCGCTGCTTTTTGGAAAAAATACCGGAGCAAAATACAATGAAAATGCTGAATAGGCATACCAGTCGTACCACTCCACCAAATTACCTACGGAGCCACTGATAATTGCTTTTAAACGGGCTTTTTGATTGAGTTCTTTTATCATTTCACTTAGATTTTGTCATACAAGATAGTGAAAATAAAAAAGGTTCTGAATTTACTCAGAACCTTTTTGTGGAGAATACCGTCCTGCAAGCCTGCGGGAGAACCGGTCGCCTCTTCATACTGTATGCTTTCGGAACGAAGCGTCCCGTAGCATTACGGGACCAAATGAGCTAATCCATGTTACTTTCTGAAATCAACCATTCAATATATTTTTTACTCTTCTTCTTTTTAATTTCATTCTCTCTTCTAATAGCTTCGTTTCTTGTATTAAATGATTCTTTATAAACTAAAATCCAATCATCAGAAATTGAAGTGTATTTTGAGATGCCTGTTTTATGAGAAATTAATCTTCCCTCTATATCTTCTGTTTGTCCGACATAATATTTATCAACCTTTTGGGAATAAAGTATATAAATATAAAACATAATTAAATAAAAAAGGTTCTGAATAATTTCAGAACCTTTGTGGAGAATACCGGATTCGAACCGGTCGCCTCTTCACTGCCAGCGAAGCGCTCTAGCCAAATGAGCTAATCCCCCAATTTTAAAGAACATACATATAATTTCAACTTCACTACCTGCGACGCGTCCCGTAGCATTACGGGACCAAATGAGCTAATCCCCCAATTTTAAAGAACATACATATAATTTCAACTTCACTACCTGCGATGCGTCCCGTAGCATTACGGGACCAAATGAGCTAATCCCCCAATTTTAAAGAACATACATATAATTTCAACTTCACTGCCTGCGATGCGTCCCGTAGCATTACGGGACCAAATGAGCCAATCCCCATAGATTGGAAACGCGAAATTATAAATTTTAAATGATTTATAATAATTTAAAATTTATAATCTAACATTTTTAAAGTTTGGCCTTCACTTCCACCATATCATAGCCTTCAATAATATCGTCTACTTTGATATCATTGAAACCATCAATATTTAATCCGCACTCGTAATTAGCTGTTACTTCTTTTACGTCATCTTTGAAACGTTTTAATGATCCTAAAGAGCCTGTGTGAATTACAATACCATCCCTAATAACACGAACTTTCGTATTACGCATAACTTTTCCATCCAATACATATGCACCCGCAATAGTACCAACTTTAGTGATATTAAATACCTCGCGAACAACAATATTACATACAATCTTCTCTTCAAATTCAGGAGCTAACATACCTTCCATTGCGGCTTTCACTTCATTAATTGCATCGTAAATAATTGAATATAAACGGATGTCAATTTCTTCAGTTTCAGCTAATTTACGGGCTGTAACAGAAGGGCGAACCTGGAAACCAACGATAATAGCATTAGATGCGCTCGCTAACATAACGTCTGTTTCGCTGATAGCTCCTACTGACTTGTGAATAATGTTTACCTGTATTTTCTCTGTAGATAATTTTAATAATGAATCGGATAAGGCTTCAATTGAACCATCCACATCCCCTTTCACAATCACATTTAATTCTTTGAAATCTCCGATTGCCAAACGACGACCGATCTCATCCAATGTAATATGTTTTTGTGTTCGGATACCTTGTTCGCGTTGTAATTGTAAACGTTTGTTAGCTAATTCACGTGCTTCACGTTCATCACTCATGACGTTAAATTTATCACCTGCTGTAGGCGCTCCATTTAAACCTAATAACTGAACCGGCATTGAAGGCCCGGCTTCTTTTACATTTAATCCGTGTTCGTTAGTCATTGCTTTTACTCTACCACTATAGCAACCTGCCACTACAATATCTCCCACACGCATTGTTCCTTTTTGAACAATGATATCTACCACGTGACCACGTCCTTTATCTAATTTTGCTTCAATAACCGAACCTGATGCTTTGGTTTTAGGGTTAGCTTTTAATTCAAGAATTTCTGCTTCCAAAACAACTTTTTCCAACAACAGATCAATGTTTTTTCCCATTTTAGCAGAGATTTCCTGGCATTGAACTTTACCACCCCACTCTTCAACTAAAATATTCATAGCGGCTAATGCTTCACGGATTTTATCCGGATTAGCGCCAGGTTTATCAATTTTGTTGATAGCAATAATCATTGGTACGCCGGCAGCCTGCGCGTGATTGATGGCTTCTTTTGTTTGAGGCATCACACTATCATCGGCAGCAACTACAATAATTACAACATCGGTTACTTTAGCTCCACGGGCACGCATGGCCGTAAAGGCTTCGTGACCTGGTGTATCCAGGAATGTAATGGATTTTCCACTATCCATTTTTACGTTATAGCTACCGATGTGCTGGGTAATACCTCCGGCCTCACCAGCCAGTACGTTAGATTTTCGGATATAATCCAGTAAGGATGTTTTACCATGATCTACGTGACCCATGATCGTTACGATTGGCGGACGTTCTACCAGATCATCCGGATTTTCAGCTTCCTGCTCTTCAATAGCTTCCTGAACCTCAACGCTTACAAATTCTGTTTTATACCCAAATTCTTCGGCTACAATTGCCAAGGTTTCAGCATCCAAACGTTGATTGATGGACACGAACAAGCCCAGGCTCATACATGTAGAAATAATCTGTGTTACTGATACATTCATCATTTGTGCTAATTGGTTAGCAGAAACGAATTCGGTTACTTTTAATGTTTTCTTTTCTAAGTCTGATTGCTCTTGCTCATCAGCCATTTTTTCCCTTACATCATCACGTTTATCTCTACGGTATTTTGATGTTTTGGATTTGGAGCCTTTACTGCTTAAACGAGCCAGAGTTTCTTTAATTTGTGCCTGAATTTCCACATCCGTTAATGCCGGACGGGCTTCGCGGGTTGCCGGTTTTTTTGCACGCGGGTCGCCATATTTTT
>JACQAK010000184.1 GCA_016194985.1 Bacteroidota bacterium | reverse complement strand
CATGGATAAACCATAACCCCGGCAAGCTCCAAAAAAACTTAACCAATGGAAGGATAATAATAAAGCTGTTGTTAAAAATACTTTGGAGCCCAATTGCTCCAATTTTTTAGAAATACGGTAGGTGGCAAAAATCAGGATCAATAAGCCTAGTAAATTGGGCAAGCGAAGAGCGAAAGGAGATGAACCGAAGAGATGAAAACAACTATTTCCCAAAAAACTGTTCAATACATGATTATTAGCATCGGTCGCCGAATGAAACGGCATATAATGCCCCGACTGTATAAAAAAGAAAAAGGTAGCCGTTTCATCATGATTAAACGGAACCAGATAACTCCTTAGCGCCGTTATGACAAAAGCAACAACGGAGCTAATGATGAAAAAAAACGTAAAAGCAGATGATCTGTTGGAAGATATTATGTTCATATTACTCCGCTTCAAATAAATGTGAATGCTCTACTTTACAGATCTGGCTTAAATAACGCTTATACCATTGTCTGGCGTTGGATTTTGCCTGAATATGGGTCATGTTATTTCTCCATACATTAATATCATTCATACTTTGCCAATAGGAGATAAAAATGCCTTTTGGGCCATTAGAACTGCTTTCGTATCCTAAAAAACCTTCCTGCTCGTATGCCAGTTTCATCGTTAGTTCGTCCATCTCTTCATACCCATCCAAATGATCTGATTTTGTTGACGAAAAAATAACAGCGTAATAGTCTTTTACCGGAGGATTTACTTTCCACATCTTAATCTATTTTAAAACTTAAAAATAAGCATAAAAAAAGCATTCGCGGAAAACGAATGCTTAATTATACTATTTACTGTAATACGATAATTTATTTATTTGGAGCTGCCGGTTGTTGTTGCGCCGGTTGAGCTGCAGGTTGTGCTACAGGCATCACTGCTCCTCCTGCTTTTTGCTTGGTAATAGACCCTTCTGTATCATCCGAAGAATCTGTTACACCTGCTTTTTTAGGAGTAGACAATAAACTGAATACTAATAATAAAATGGCTAAAGTCCAGGTTGCTTTTTCAATAAAATCAGTACCGCGACGTGCACCCATAATTTGATTAGCTGCCGAGAAATTACTTGAAATTCCACCTCCTTTTGAGTTTTGAACTAATACTACTAATATTAGTAATACACATACGACGATAATTGAAATAGTTAATAGAGCTTGCATAATTTATTTGTTAGTTTTCAGTTTTTCTATAAGGGATGCAAAGTAAACACTTTTTTGTGGAAATTTCAAACTTAATATTTCATAAGCGCGAATTGCTTTGGAAATATTTCCCTGCAAGGCATAAATTTTAGCCAGCGTTTCAGTTACCAAATGTTCATTTTCCAATAAACTCTGTTTGGCATCCGTAGCCGGTGTAAAAAACTTATTGGATCCCAGTTTGATTCTTCCAGGATCAGATTCGATGATTTTATCAATTAATTGCCTTTTTTGCTCAAAAACAGATGATTTTTTATCATTTTCAGTGTTTTTTACCTGTTTTTCTTCATTTTCTTTAATAGAAGGCGTTTCTTTTTTAGTATCGATCTGGAAAGTATGGGCCTCTTTTTGAATGGTTTTTAGCCAATCGGTAAATGAACTTGGCTCAGAGACCTCTTCCTTATGTAATTCGGTTGTTTTAATCAGATCGGTCTCAACATACGACTGAACAATTCCTTTGCTGATTTCCTGCTCAATCGTTTTATTTAATTTATCTACATCAAAGTCCTGAACAGGTACTTCTGTCTCGTTTTCAATAGATTTAACAATGTTAAGTTCTTCGTTAACAGGTTCTTGTTCTTCTATAGTTGTTTTTTCAACCGGAACGATATTGGTAGTAGAAACCGTATTCACGTAAATGACCTTTATATCATTGTTAGTGATACTTACCGGGCTGATCGTGTCTTTCTTAGGCTCAGCTTTCTCATGCTCTGTAATGCGTTCTTCGGCTACTTCCACAACCGGTGCTGTGGAAATCAGCTCCTCAGGTTTGGACGACAAGATCTCTTCTTTATGAATTAACTCATATAATACACTTCTGCTATTAGCCACAATAGCCGTTTTACGCAATTGCCGGGAGTAATTAATCGACTGGTATTTGTGCAAACCTTTGGTATACAATAAATGGGCGCTTTGAAAGAACGGATACTCTTTTACCAACACTTCCAAATCGTCTAAATAAGCCGATTCGATCTGATGCGGTTGCCTGATGATATCTATAAATTGCTGCAGCTGCATTACCAGTTATTAAAGGCTTTATTAAAAATATCTTCCGTTAATTGCCTATTAATTTCTGTTAATAAGGCGTCTTCCTGAGAAGAAATGGACGTGCTCGCTTTATAATCCGAAAACCTGGTGAAACTTTGTTCGAAGTTCTTACTTTCATCAAATTTATTGGTGTATTTTACACTAACCGTAATAGTTAAGCGGTTATTGGCCGCCTGATCATTACTTTGGATGGATACCGGAGCCACATTATAATCAATAATAGCCCCTTCAAACTGCAGATCGCCGTTTTGCTTCATTAATGATAAATTTGTTTGAGTTGACACTACATCTCTGAGTTTTTCGGTAAACTTTTGGCTGATAGATGGCGAGCCCAAGGTTGTTTTATTGGTAAAAAAACTCACCGATACCGTTTTGGCTTCGATAGGGATAGTTGCTCCATTTAAGGAATATTTCACCTTACAGCCACTAAAAATGGCAGCAAACAGTAAAATAAAAACTATGTAGCGATTTTTTTTCAATAGATATATTGCTCTGCGAATTTAACAAAAAATCCTCTCTTCTCCTCCCCTGCTTTGAAAGAGCTATCGGGAATCATCATTCATTATTCCATAGCCGGTTTTATGTTAATGACTTTGATATTTTCAGGATTAAAATATTTTTTACAAATCTCTGTTAATTGTTCTGCTTTTATGGTTTTATAGGTTTCCAGTGCCTGGTTGTATTTTTTATAGTCCATAAAATAATATTCGGCAAAGCCCAGTTTATCAGCAATAGCCTGATTGGAAAAATTCTGAAAGGTTTGGCTTACTTCCAGATTCTTCACATAATTATCAATTAATTCCTGATCAACGCCTTCGTTAATAATATCGTAAATTTCTTTGGAGATCACTTTCTTTACTTTGGCATTTCCCATCTGAGCCTGCATCACCACATCAAAAGTGGCCACATTGGAATACATGTGAGAGTCATCACTTTGAGGAACGATCTGATACGCCATGTTTCCTTTTTCAACAATACTGTTATTTAAAATAGAATTGGAATTGCTGAACAACAGATCCCGCAACAGGTTAAACCCGTAATAATCAGGTGTACCAACAGCCGGCGCAGGAACTACATACGAATATATTTGAACGGGATAATCGATCTGCATTTCTTCGATGCTAGGTGTAAACGAAAACACATCCGGTTCTGTTTTCTTGGCATTTAACGGCAATTGCTTTTTGATAGGAGCGAAATATTTTTTGGCAAATTCAAACATTTGTTCAGCTTTTACATCGCCTACAATTACCAGATAGGCATTATTGGGGCTATAAAATTTATCGTAAAAATCCTGACATTGTTTCGTAGTGAATTGAGTAATCTCATCCAGATTGCCAATCACATCTACCTTATAAGGATGACCGGCCGGATACAAATGTTTATACCGTTCGGTTCCCATACGGTTATACCAATTGTTTTCGCCTAAACGCAATTCTTCGCCAACTACTTCTCTTTCGGTATCCAATACTTTTTGATCGAGGATCAGGTTTTCCATTCGATCAGCTTCCATATCAAATACTTTTTCAATATTCTCTTTGGGTAATTCCTGCCAGTAAACGGTTCTGTCAAAAGTTGTATAAGCGTTGATAGCTGCGCCCAATTTTTCCATTTCGTGAATGTAAACATCCCCTTCGCCATTATATTTTTTGGAACCGCGAAACATCATGTGTTCAAACATGTGTGCCATTCCTCTCACACCATCCCATTCATCTTTACTACCTACTCTGTACCACACTTCCATTTGTACCATCGGCGAGGTATTTTTTTCGCACACAATGACTTTTAATCCGTTAGGAAGTGTTATTGTTTTGATAGGAAAATCAATAGCAAACGTGTTAACTGAAAAACTCAGCAAAGCGATCATTAATAATTGTTTCATGCTCTTTATTTAAATTATACATCCTCTGTCCGCCAAAAGGATCGGACCCTCCATTAAAAGGAGAAATTTTAAAATTCTAATCCCAATCCAATTACAAACCCCTGATTGAACTTACCATAGGGACCATAACCTAATACATAATCCACTCTTATGATTTGTAAAATATGTTCTATCCCAAAATTAATTTCATAATACTGATCTAACTTATCATTGAACAATACATGGCCTCCAACTACTTCCTGAATTCGCGATTTCTTTAAAACAGGGATTTTATTAAAGATAAATCCGTTGAAATGATGTTCGGCATGGGCCTCTGCATACCAGTTTTTAGTACTGTATGTATAGTATGGCAATAATTTAAACGAATTCAAATAATCATTATTAGCCAATAAGGTTTGGTTACCATCAAAGTGTTTATAATCCATAAACTCCACATAGCGGCTGCTTAAAAAGTAACCTCCTTTTAAACGATAGGCAAAAGTTCCCACCAAGCCAAGTTTGATGTTATCATCAATACTGATCTTTGCCAGATCGTAATCGGCTTTGGTATTTAAGCCCGGTATGGCTTTCGTATAGGCAATATTAATAATCGGATATTTGCTGCCTACAATGATTTTTTGATGAGGACGTGTGTAATATTTTTGCTTGAAACGGATCGATACGCCTAACTCTACAACAAACGAATTATTAACCGTAAAGCTCGAGTCATCGGTATTTGGTTTTAAGGGGTTGTTACTGGTAAATAATTTATTGGGATTATCGATCCATAAATTATTGGTTGTGTTTCTTAGTGGCGAGCGTTCGGCATACTCTGTACGGAAATTCGCAATTAATCCATTAATCAGTTCCTGGCGATAATCAAAAGAAGCATAGGTCTTTTTATATAACTTCATAAAGTTATCATTGTTCAATAACGTATAAGAAGTGTTCATCGTAGGGTTAATAGGATCATTCCCATTAAATTGTAAGGCACTTGTTCCCACTTTAACATTAATGGATTGAAATTTTTCGGGTTTTATCAAATATTTCCAGTTGGCCGTGCCTCCCCACAGATAATTAGAAAAACCGTATCTGGCTGTTGTTGAAAGATTATGATAGCGATGGTCTTCATAACGTTTGGTCATATCCACCTTTAATGAGGCATTCACCCCTTCTACCGTATTATACTGAACGCCTGATGTTAAGAGCCCGGAGGTATTTAAACTGAATTGTTTCGCTGTTTTATTATAACTATAGCCCATGATTAAATCCGAGAACGTGAGCTTATTGCCTTTTTTATCCAAACTGTCTTTGTAACGATCGCTGTTCTTAATATTACCAATGCTGTCTTTCTTCCGGTAATCTGTTTTCTCTTCGTAGGTTAAAGGAACCGGACGGGAAGAATCCCAATACGCTGTATCTTTTTTATTAGCGCCATCTTCTACTTTCAATACTTCATTCTTAAAGAATTTTTTAGGAAAAACAGGGTGCATATCATAGTCTGAAAAGACTGCATTGAAATAACCATCGCCTACAAAGCCAAATACCTTGAAATTAAAAGTCATGTTCAATCCGGTAGGCATCCAGATACTATCATTAACCGGAGCATTCAATTGTTTGATATGAAGGGTATCTACAAAATCAATCTTGGCGTCTTTGGTTAAATACACATCGGCACTATGCACGCGCCATGTATTTTCCTGAATATAAATAATTCCTCTAAAACATGGGTCTGTTTTTCGTTTAGGCGTAATTTCAATTTTATTAAGCATTTTACCATCTTCAAATGTGGTTCCTAATAGTTTGTATCGATAGGATAACAGTGCATTTTCGTTGATGGGAGAGATAAATGGCCGGTCACTTAGTCCATCCAGTGTAATTAAATTTTCGTAAACGTTAAATTTCATATCGCTTACCTGATTAAAGCTAAAGGCTTTGTTATCGCCACTTACCTTACTGGAATACATGATCTCTTTTTCATCACTTGGTTTCCTGAAATGGTATTTGGTTTCGCTTTCGCTTAAATACACAACACCCAGTAAGGTAGAATCAATTTTTTCGCCGGATGTATTCATGGCGTTTAGTAATTTTACCATTTTCTTAGGAAAATCTTTTAAACGCTGCAAGCCTTTGATATAGGCTTTACAGGTAAAGGCATTGACTTCGTTTAAATAGTATTTACGTTTTTTTATGGCCTGGCGAATAACGGCATAAGCCGGATCTTCTCCATCTTTAATAACCACTTCTTTTAATTCATAGCTTTCAGGATAAAGCACAACGCTCTTAGACATATTTCCTTCCACCACTATTTTCTCTGTTTTCTTTTTATATCCTACATACTGAAAGATTAGTTCATAGGTACCGGGTTGAAGCTTTAAAAAATAAAATCCATCCGCATTGGCATTGGTGCCTTGCGTAGTACCTTTTACCAATACCGAAGAAAACGATAAGGCCTGATCTTTATCGTCGGTTATTTTACCGCTTACCGAAAAAGTTTGGGCAAACGACAACGACGTTATTAATAATAAAACATAGGAGAGTAAAAGGTTCTTCATAAAAATAATAGACGTTTAAGATAAGCAAAAAGTTACAGTCTGTGATCAATTAAGCAGATTATCTTCATTTATTTACGTTAAAAATCACAAAAAAACGCCGGTAGATTTACCGACGTTTTACTCTTGTTTTTTGCTAATTATTACTTTTCTTTTTGCATCATGATCTGTTTTTCCAAAGAGAACGTATCTGTTTTACCCAATTTTAATTCTACTTTTTCTTCGGCAGTTTTATACCCTTTGCTTGCTACCTTAACCGTATAAGTTGCGCCGCCTTTAAGGGTAATAAAGTATTCTCCATTTTCATTAGTAATGGTAGAAGCCACAACAGCATTTGACGCATCCAGTATTTTTACATCTACTGAAGCTATTCCTGTTCCCTGAAACCCATCACGCACCGTGCCTTTTAAAATACTCAGACCTGAATCGGTTTTCTTTTTACCATCTTTTTCCAATAAGCTATAGTTAGATAAGTTGGCTGAATAAATATCGCTTTCTCCCAATCCTCCTTTACGTTCGCTGGCAAAATACGCTGTTTGGGCATCCGCACTGATAACCAAAGGCCCATCTTTATAAACGGTATTAATCGGATAACCCAAATTAACAGGTTTCGACCATTTATCTCCTTCCAGAGTTGATTTAAACACATCATAAGACCCCATAGAGCCTTTTCCATTAGACGAGAAGAAAAGGGTTTTTCCATCAGGTGCCAAAAACACGCCTACTTCATCATATTCTGAATTAATTTCGGGACCCAAATTGGTGGGTTTCCCCCACTCTGTTTTACTGATGCGTTTTACAACCCATATATCAGCATGTCCGTACCCACCTTTACGTTCACTGATAAAGTATAAGGTTTTTCCATCGGGTGCAATGCAGGCACCTCCTTCCCAGTAGCTTGAATTAATTGGTTTCCCTAATGCTTCAGGGGTCTTCCATTTATTGTTCACTACTTTAGACACAAATACATCTCCTCCTCTGGATTCGTTATCGGTAATATCGTTTTTATAAATAAAGATCTGCTTACCATCCGGCGAAATACTGGTACAGGCATCGTGAGCAGGTGTATTAACGTTACCCGGTACATCCTCACTTTGCCCCCATTTATGAGTAACCGTATCCCAAATAGAAATATAAATATCCTGAAAGTATTTGCCATCTCCTTCTATATCGGTAGGCGAATCTGTTGTTTCAGGACGACGTGTATTAAACACCAATTTACGTCCATCAGCGCTGATACACGGTGATTGATCGTCGTATTTTGAATTTATGGCTGTTCCCAAATTATCGATCTTTACATCGATAGGAGATGCCATGATCTTTTTGGCATTATTACAATGTGCAATATACACATCTACATCCTCCATTTCTGCTTCTTTGGCCTTTACAGAGGTTTTATAGGTGTTGAATTCGGTTAAGGCATCATCTATTTTTTCTTCGGAGAGATAGATCTTTCCTAACACTAAATGGGTTTCGGGCTTTACGTCTTTATTGGTAGCAATGGCTTTTTTAAGATGCTCGACAGCGATATCGTATTTTTTTAATTCGAAGTTACAATAGCCCACATAATATAGCACACCCGCATCATCCGGATTTTTTTGTAAAACCTCTTTATAAATATTTAAAGCACCTATAAATTGTCCGGCATACAGTTTTTGTTTGGCCAATACCATTTTAACCTGATCGGCGGCATCAATTGCCCAGACATTGGATAATAACGCAAAAAAACACACAGATGTAATAAATCTCTTCATTTCAATATTTTATATAAAAATTAAATTCTCGTTTATAAATATATAAAAAAGGATTCAAAACTCGATTATTTGTGCAAAAAAATGCCGCTGTTTCTTAATATTCTGTATTTTTAGGGCATGAGTTCTATTGCGTATTATATAGCCCTGCCCTTTCTGTATCTTATTTCCATCCTTCCATTTCCCATATTTTATTTAGTATCAGATGGCGTTTATTTTTTGTTATACAGAGTTATTGGCTATCGTAAAAAAGTAGTATTCGAGAATTTAAAGAATTCATTTCCCGAAAAAACTCATGAAGAGTTAAAAGCTATTGAAAAGAAGTTTTATCATTATTTATGTGATCTGTTTTTAGAAACACTTAAAACATTAACCATTTCGAAAGAAGAAGCAATCAAGCGTTGTGCGTTTAATGATAATACGAAACGGATATTTAAAGAGTTGTATGATGAAAAGAAATCCTGCATTTTGGTAATGGGGCATTTTGGAAACTGGGAATGGGCCGGTAATTCGTTTAGCTTAATTAATCCGCAACAGCTTTATGTGATTTATCATCCATTATCCAATAAGCATTTTGATAAGTTAATGTACGATATGCGCTCGAGATTTGGCACAAAACTATATGCCATGAAAGATACGATGAGGGAAATGGTAAGAAACCGTCATGAAATTAATGCCACCGCGTTTATTGCCGATCAAACGCCTTCTCCGGAGAATGCATACTGGACTACTTTTTTAAATCAGGACACTCCGGTGTTTTGGGGAACTGAAAAAATTGCTCAAAAATTAAATTACCCGGTGGTATATGTTACCGTTAATAAAATTAAACGGGGATATTATGAGGTTAATACCGAATATTTAATTGTTGACCCAAAAAACACCGCAGAAGGGGAAATATCTGAACTACATACCCGGAAACTGGAGCGCGATATTATTGCCCAACCTGAAATTTGGTTATGGAGCCATCGCCGATGGAAACATAAAAGAAAATAGACTATGTGAATAAATAATCTTATTTTCGCAAAAAACTAAAAACTATGAAAAAATGCGTACTTCTTGCCTTTCTTATGGCAGGATTAGGATTTGCTTCATGTAAGAAGACATATTCCTGTCAATGTTCAACAACTTTATCAAAAACAGGATACGATCCTTATACGGTTTCTTCGGTTGAAAAAAATGACATCAAAACAACTAAAAAAACAGCTGAGAAAATCTGCGCTCAAACTGAAAAGCAATTAACCAGTAATGATGCCGATTACATTTCGGGAAATGAACAAGTAACTATTAGCTGTGCTGCCAAATTATAAACCATGAAACGTATTATTATTCCCGCTCTGTTTTTTGCATTAATCTCAGCTTCATGCAAAAAAAATTACTCGTGTACATGTACCACAAAACTAACTCAATCTGGCTACTTACCATACCAAACAGCTACTGTTGAGCAAGTTCCTAAAAACACTTCCCATAAAAAAGCAACTAAAATCTGTAACAATACTGCTAAGCAAATGCAGGCTAATACCCGCTTATTATTTGACAACAATACAAAAGTGGAGACAAGTTGCTCTCTTCAGGAAAAATAATCAAACACTCACTATATTTTTACAAAGCCTCATCAATACATCGATGAGGCTTTGTATTTTATAAACCATTGAACTATCAAAAACATATAAAACAGCAAAAGCCCAAACTAACAAGTGATCAGTTTGGGCTAATAAGTGAATCTCTTTCGAAGATAACTGTTTACAGCAATTTATTCCTTTTCTACTCCTGTAGGAGAAAGGCCCAATGCCTTTCGTTCTTCGTTCTTTTTAAAGGTTTTATTTAAGTAGTATAAATTTTTCTCGTCGCAACCAACACGTTTAATCATATCAATTAATTCGTTGACTCCTTTTTCTGATTGTTGTTGTTCCAATACAAATGCTTCCAGAAATTTAAAGGTGGCAAAATCGTTTTCTTCGTAAGCGAGTTTTGCCAGTTTATTAATAGCAATGGTTACCTCATGTTCCAGATCAAAAACATAATGAAACACATCCAACAAGGTTTTTAATTTAACAGAAGAATCTTTTAATGGCTTAAGGTGTGCCGATCCTCCATAAGTATTTAAGTATTTATAAAGTTCAAGCATGTGGTTTCGCTCATCGTTACTGGCGTTATAAAAGTACTCGGCAATACCGTCCAGGCTTTTTTCTTCGCACCAGGTGGCCAGTGTTAAATAAGCAGTTGATGCATAGGCTTCTTTTTGAATTTGCTCGTTAAGAGCATTTTTTATTTTATTAGATAACATATGATGTAGGTTTAATGATATATACAATTATACGATTTAATTTTTTTCTGATCTACTTTTTTTGCAGCTTTTATGATTGGCTTATCCGAATAAATATACTCTTCGAACAATAGAGTTCCGTTTTTAGGGATCAGGCGGGCGAGTCATGTGAATCCTATTGAGATAATCCTCAGATCTTAACTAAAAATAAAAAAGCCTCTGTTATTTTTATTGACTGCTATAAATAATAAATTTATGGAATTATAAAAATCAGGCGTCCTTTATAAAAAATGACATCACTAAGAATATATTATTGTTGCATCCTATTAGGGATAATGGTTTTGGGCAAAGGACAACAAAGCATTACGGTATATGGCCATGTATCTGAAAGTGTTAGTCATCAGGCGTTACAGTATGTAGGAGTTCAGATACAAAATTCTAATTACGGAACGGCCACCTCCAAAACGGGATATTTTAGTGTGTTGGTTCCTGCAAAAAAACATTTGTCGGTAATATTTAAATTATTGGGCTACACCAGCCGGGTGAAAGAAATAGACCTCGCAGAGGGGCAGGATTCGGTGTATTTATCGGTAACACTTTCGCCATCATATGCAATAGTGGATACGGTTTCGGTTTATGGGTCTGTGAAACCTGACACTCTGGTGGGATCGCCGTCTTTTAGTATTTATGATTTTGATTTTTATGAGGACAAATATATTTTATTGACGAGTGAGCGGACGATGGAAAAGGCCCAGGTTAAACTGGCGGATGCCAACGGTAAGATATTAACGAGCTATTTTGTACCAAAGGAGGGCGGAGAAGCTAAAGAGTTTTACCATGATTATATGGGCTATACGAATCTGATATGCAAAAATTATATTTACCGAATACAGGTTTACCATGACCGGTTTGTATTAACGCCTTTGAAGGTGGAAGACGTGAACTCTTACATCCGCCCTATTATTGACACCATTAACGGGAAGCTGATTTTTACTGATTATTGGAAGGATTATCCCATGTTTAATTATTACAGCTATAACCAACAGGACAGTATTAAAAAGCAATTACTGACGGTAGAAGACAAGGAATTAATGCACGCTTATAATTTTGAATATTACTCGTTAAAACCTAAAGAAAAATTAGAGGCAAGGAGACTGGCCATGGATTTGAATACAGACAAACATATTACGGCGGCCTTAATGAGTGGGTTTACGAGAAGCATGTTTTATGAACCTTTATTTGCGCCTTTATATATTATTAAGGATACGATTTGTGTGTTTGATCATTACAAGGATCATTTGTTTCATCTTGACAGAACGGGGGCAAAACTGGATTCTATTCCTATAAACTATAATCATCCCAAAAACTGGAGGGAATGGAAAAACAAAATGTTGAAAGATGATTTGGAAGATTTGATTTATGCGGTGTATGATAAAAACGGACATAAGTACATCAAACAGATTAGCGCCCGCACCGGTAAAGAACTGGGGAGATATACGTTGCAGTTTCACAGTGCCGATAAGTTAAAGGTGCATGGTGGTTATGCCTATTATATATACCGTCCCTTTGAGAGTACTCAGGAAAAATTCTTTTACCGGGAGTTGATTAAACTGGATAGGAATTAACTGTTTTTGAATAATTAAAATGGGAACGCTGATGGCACTGATTAATCTGATTTTCGCTTATAGTTTTGTTTATTAATTCATTTTTTAATCTATGGAAATCCATTTAATCCGCAATATCAGTGTTCCAATACAATAAAATCTACCTCTTTTTTTATTGGATTATTATTCGCATTTTCGTTACATACAATTACAGCGAATGAATAGGCTAAAAACACCTCTCTTAACATTGATATTAAGTGCTGTTTCGGCGGTGATGCAAACGATTATTGTATCGTATATTTCTTATAAGATCAATCATCATTTTGATCTGGCAATTTGTTTGTTGTCTTTTTTCATTTCGTTTATTGTGAGCTTTTTTGTTATTTACTTTTTATACAACAATATTATATTTGGTAAGATTGATAAGTTGTATTTACTGGTAAAAGCTCAACAGCCCAAGGAGATACCCAATACTGAGTTTCAGCTGGATGAAGTGGACTCGATTGACCGACTGGAGGATGAGATAAAGAAACTGGCGCAGGAACGCCATAAGGAAGCGGAACAAAACCGTAACCTGGATAGTTACCGGAAAGAGTTTTTGGGAAATGTATCACATGAATTGAAAACACCTATTTTTAATATACAGGGTTACGTATCGACACTGATTGACGGGGGAATTAACGATCCATCCATTAATATTGAATATCTGAAACGGGCAGACAAGAGTGTGGACAGAATGATACAAATCATTGATGATCTGGAGACCATCTCGCAATTAGAGGTGGGTACATTGGAACTGGAATTGGAATCGTATGATATTGCACAACAGGTAAAGGATATTATTGAGGCGCTTGAGTTTCAGGCCAGTAAGCAGCATATTAAATTGCAATTGGCAAAAAAATATGATAAACCTATTTTGGTGCGTGCGGATAAATTCAGGATACGACAGGTATTGGTGAACCTGATTACGAATAGTATAAAGTATGGTAAGGAGAATGGGAAAACAACCATCTCGCTGAACTTATTTGATGAACAGGTTATTGTAGAGATTAAGGATAATGGGATTGGTATTGCGGAAAAACATTTGCCGCGATTGTTTGAACGTTTTTACAGAGTGGATAAAGGCCGTAGCCGCGAGCAAGGTGGTACGGGTTTAGGCTTGGCAATTGTGAAACATATTATTGAGGCTCATGGTGAAACGATTGATGTGATGAGTACGCTTAATGAGGGTACGACCATTAGTTTTACTTTGAAAAGGAGTAATTGATTTAACAAGATCTTATTGGCTAATTACGTTTCCGAATTACATTTGAAATTGGTATTGTTTGAGATTGATTCGCAAAAGAACGCTCGCAATGATGATTGAGTATTTGCAAAAGTCTACTAATCATTTATCTTTGTCAGGAACGTTTCGGCAGACTTTGTTTCATATCAATCGTTGATTAGCGCGAAAACGTTAGGTCGCCTTTTTATGAAAAATAAACTCATATTTATATTTATTGTTCTATTAAGCCTAAATGGACAATCGCAATTTAACTGTGACGATATCTTTTATAATATAGACACTTTAGTTATTATAAATCATAATAACGAAGACCCTGATTTAGAAATAAATGATGAACTATTTACAGGTTATTGCGACAGTTTTGACAAACATGGTAAAATTGCATCTAAAACGTATATTAGTTATGGGGTTTTAGACAGTATAGTATATTTTGACAAGAAAGGAAGAATAGCAGCAGTTGAACCATACAGAAAATGGATCATAAGCGGTGTTTTAAAAATCTATTATAAATCGGGCAGGATCAAACAATTAATTAATTATAAAAACGACAAGGTTTGTGGTTTATGGCGAGAATATTATGAAAATGGGAAAATAAAATATGAGGCCGATTATATTGATGATAATACAACCAAAGACAATTCATACTATACGTGGACAAAAAAAGGAGTAAAATACCTGCATCAATGTGAAGTCAGAGACAAAACAAAGCATATCGGAAACCTTACAATTAATTCTGGTTATGATAAATGCAAAAAGACAAAAATTAAAACTGCTACCTAACACAGCCTACCAGTAATAAAGACTAATACCAAAGCTTTTGCGAAACGTCTAATAAGATTTATATTTGCTTGGCTTTTATTTAAATACAAATGGTTTAAATCAACCTATATGATATATAACTAATGATGATTGACCATATAACATCAATAAAACATTTAATATACAGTATTCAAAAACATGGTATTATTGAGTGCCATCGACATTACGAAACCAATACCATTACTATTAAACACGACATTATTTTTGATAATGAAACATTATATGTATTGGAAACAGATTTTAAGTACGAGCTCACTTTAATTATGAAAGAACGCTATAATGACACCTATTTCAGATTAATGCTATATCTTTTTAAATCAACCGACAAAATACTTCCGGTTGGTTTATCAGAAAATTTCAGAGGTGATTATTTTGAAGAAATGCTGGAGACCTCAACCATTGAAGAAATTATAGGGTTAATGAATTCTTTTATGGCTAATAGTAAGATTACTACTCAGAATCATAAAAAACTGGAAACTAATTTAAGCTTATCTATTTCTAAAATACTGACCACTGAAATGGTGTTTAAAGAGGATATTGCGCAATTTAGTCATTACTCAAATGGTGGCGCTTATATAGGAGTTAATCATCCTACTAACAATAACATCCTTGAAAGATTACAGAAATACCCTGTTCATATGGATTGGATTGATATGAAAGAATTATCTGCTTATGGATTTGAATCGGCAGATGATTTATTGAATTATTTAATAAACACGGACTTCTATAAACAAACGGAAAATGAATTACTTAACAACTTTAATTACGTTCCGGAATTGTTTATTGATCCTGTTAGCCATTATTTTAAATTTACCTGTAAGTCAAATAGCTAATACATAAATCATGAAAAGACTAACCGTATTTTGTGGATCAAGCGCCGGAACAGATCCTATCGTTTACTTACAAGCCACTTTGCTGGGGCAAACACTGGCCAAGAATAATATTGAACTGGTTTATGGCGGTGCCAAAGTGGGATTGATGGGGGCCGTGGCCGATGGTGCCTTGAGCGCCGGCGGAAAAGCGATTGGTGTATTGCCTCACTTTTTAAGATCGAAAGAAATTGCGCATGAGCATTTAACGGAATTGATTTTGGTAGACAGTATGCACGAGCGGAAAACCAAAATGCATGAGCTATGCGATGGCGTTATTGCTTTACCGGGTGGTTTTGGCACTTTTGAAGAATTATTTGAAATGCTGACCTGGGCCCAACTGGGACTTCATCAAAAACCAATTGGATTATTAAACTGTAATGGGTTTTATGATCCTTTAGTGGCGATGATACAAAGCATGGTTGATAAAGGGTTCCTGAAACAGGTGAATCAGGATATGTTGCTGGTGAGTAATACGATTGATGATCTGCTTTACAAAATGAAACACTACGTGGCTCCTACGGTTGGTAAATGGATCAAAGAGGAAAATGTGTAATTGCCGTGTGTAGTAGTTACTTATTATCTCCCTTAAAAATATCTTTGATTTTATCTTTTAAGTAAATTACTTTTTCGATATTTTCCTGAATAGCAGGCACCGTCATTTCAGTGATCTGAGCATCGCTCAGCGATTTTAAGGATTCAGGATAGAATACCAGAAAGCTGGTGAA
Organism: Bacteroidota bacterium; assembly: GCA_016194985.1. Taxonomy (GTDB): domain Bacteria; phylum Bacteroidota; class Bacteroidia; order B-17B0; family Aurantibacillaceae; genus UBA4416. The sequence continues at coordinate 6,937 of JACQAK010000184.1, read as the reverse complement.
CTCATTATTTTTGTTCAAAGTCTTAGGCATATTATCCACATGAAAATCGAAAGACACAGTTTGTTTACGGCTGCTTAAAAAGATAAAAAGATCGTCTTCTTTTACTTTATCAATAATATCACTATCGTCGAAACTATTTACCATCAGGTAATTATAGAACTCTCGTTTTCTGTCTTTATTTAATGCCGTAAAGGCATCGATGGTTTTTGACTGTCCGTAAATAATCGCATCACTTCCCATTTGTTTGAGAATGGCATTGATTTTACGGGCTACAAGATTGAATCCGCTTTCTAATTCGGAATTAGGGGCCAGTATCACAATAATGCGTTTATAGGTATTAAGGGGCTGAATGATCTTGGAAATGATAATGGATTGCTTGGTTTTTACCAGAATATTATCAGCAATACTACCAAAGATGAGATTACTGGTACCTTGTTGTGCTTTCCAACTGATCAAAATATCCGACACGCTGTAGGCCTTGGCTGTTCGGGCAATACCATCTACAATACTGAGATCCACTTTTTTAAGTACCTGTACTTTTTTATCTCCCGACGAGATTTGCTCTACAACACCATCAATTACTTTTTTCACGAGATTGATCTTTTCATCAGCATCTTCGCCTTCTTCTACAATTGATAAGGGATAAATAGGCTCGTGCGATTTATCATCTTTAATGATTAATGCGAGGTCAATTAAACGTGCAATGTTTTCAGGATTACTTACCGGTATCAAAATACGTTCGGTACGATCAATAATTTTTTTAGAGGTTTCTTTATCGGTAATGGCTATTTTACGGGCAGCACGTTCTGTTACAAAAGAACTCACCATGCAGGTAATCAAAATCAAAATAATGGTTCCGTTGATCACATTTTGATCGAACAAGCCTATATCGTATCCTACTTTAATAACGGCCAGTGTAGCAGCGGCATGCGAAGCACTAAGGCCAAACATCACGCGTTTTTCGTATTTGGTATATTTATAAATAGCTCCTGTGACCTGTGCCGCCAGCCATTTGGTAACTAAGGCTACCAAACTTAAGATGCCGGCAAATACAAGGGCGTCTGTTCCTTTTAAAAACAAACTGAAATCCACCAGCATACCGGCGCTGATCAAAAAGAAGGGAATGAATAAGGTATTACCGATAAATATAACGCGGTTCATTAATACGGAGTTATGAGGTATAACCCTGTTTAATGCCAGACCCGCTAAAAAGGCTCCGATGATTGGCTCAACGCCTGCCAGTTCGGAAAAGAAACCGGCAATAAACACTACAGCCAAAACATAAATGTATTGTGAACTGCCCTGCCCTTCAATATTCCGGAAAAACCAACGACTAACTTTTGGCAACAAGTATAAAACGGCAAAACATAACAATCCTAATGATACAACCAACCGGATCCAGAACATGGAATTGATCTCGCCTCCTACTACATTAGTAATAACGCCCAGCAAAATCAACACAGCACTATCGGTAATGATTGTTCCTCCAAACGAAATTTGAACGGCTCTGTTTTTTACTATACCCATGTTGCTTACAATAGGGTAACTTAACAGGGTATGCGTAGAAAACATACTTGCCAATAACAAGGCCGGCCACATAGAAAAACCAAAGGCATAAATGCACACCAAATACCCGATGGTGATAGGAATAAAAAAGGTAAAGGCTCCAAACACCAGACTTTTACTTCGGTTTTGTTTGTACTCCTGCATATCGATCTCCAAACCTGCCAAAAACATAATATACAGGAGACCTGTTTTACTGAATAGTTCGAAACTGGTTGATTTTTCGATAATGTGTAAAGTATTTGGTCCGATAATGACACCTGCAATGATCAAACCGATGATACCGGGAATGCGAAAGCGTTTTAAAACCAGGGGAGCAAATAAAATGATGAGTAATGTTAATGCTAAAATTAATACCGGATTTTTTACGGGCAGGTAATGGCTGAAAAACTCATGAAAGGCTTGTAAATTACCTGCTAGTAATGTCATAAAATAGCTTTATAACAAAAATAAAGAATTAATGCATACTAAAGACAAAATACAGGAAATATAGATTATTCAGCAGAAAGTTTTTTGGTTACCATTCAACTCCATTCAGGCTGCAAATAATAGCCTATGCTTTCTTAAAACGTTAATACATACTGCACTGCTGCTGTACGAGGTGATTCAATTTTAAGGGGTCTTAATGAATAAACTTCGTTTAATACGTTATTACACACAATCGATAATTTTTGTTTATCATTTAATGTATAACTTAAACGGGCGTCCCACACGCTGATGTAATAATGACTGGCCCAGTATTTAGTAGCATGAATGACATCAAAGAACTGAGAAGCGTTTGAGGTAATCTCTTCAATATCTGTAAAGGCTTTATCGATGTTTTGCATTTTAGTATAGTATTTATTACTTACACCAAAAGCAAAACGATAAATTTTGAATTCAACATCCAATTTAAACATGTGCTTAAAACGGTATTTCAGTACATTTCCTGTTGTATCCATACTACTTGATTTGTAGCTTAAAGGTTTTCCAACACTGCCATCCAACATTTTATCGTATGCATATACGCTATCCGGTGTTAAAGAAATAGGCTCAATGTATGTATACCCTATCAACGCCGATACGCCAAAACGTTTGTTTGTTTCAGCAGTGGTAGCTGCTAATGACACATCCACTCCTCTTACCTGAGAATCGCCGGTGTTTAAAAATTTGAATCCGATTACAGACACCTGAGGATCCCACATACCAAATAAATATTCGATATTGTTTTTATACTTTTGATGGAAAGCCGCAACGTCAATAAATCCTTTACAATTACCAATTTTAAAGCCTTGTTTAATACCCACTTCAAAACTTCTGCTTCTTTCAGGTTGTAAATCGGGATTAGGAAACACTCCAAATAAGCCCGCTTTTGTGGTGATATATCTTTCGGTAATGGTTGGATAACGATAACCTGTTCCTAAAGATGTTCTCACAAAGGTTCCTCTGGTTAATTGTAAATTTCCACCAACTCTGTAAATGAAGGCGTCATCACTTTTAAAATTATTGATCTTAAAGTTCTCGTAACGGATTCCTCCGGATAGATTTAATACTTTCCAGAATTTTTTATCCAATTGAATGTAAGCAGAGGTATTGACAATTTTATTATTAGGTTGTCCGCTAGAAGCGTATAAACGGGAAGTTGAATAAGATACATTTCCTGAAGCTCCTCCAATAAAATTCATATCTATACTCTTAAACTTGCGTTGGATTTGATATTCTCCAAAATACATAGTTCCTCTGTTGGATTGATTATTGGAAATCACATTATCAGAATGAAATACTCTTGTTTGTAAACTATGACTTAATCCATTTCGGGTGGTGTATTTTATAAAAGGATCTATATTAAATAAGGTTTGATTTTCTAAAAACACTGCGCCCGGATATCCTCTGTATAACCCTAACGAATCATCGAGCCAGGCAAATACCATGTTGGTTTTGTTTAACATAAAGTTGGCATTAACCCCGAAATTTAATCCGGCTATTTTTTTAGCTCTGTATCTTAAATTAAAATTAACCCGCCCGCGTTGTTTGATCATTTGATCATTACTAAAAACAGGCATCGTATCAGTCATATGTAAAGCCGCTTTAAAATCATTTGGAATATATTTACCCGGAGGTGGCGGACCAATATATCCCTGATCCACATTAAAGTTTGCTCCTACTACAAAATCCAGATTATTTTTAATAATACGGGAGTGAAATAAATTAAGATTAGTAAAGGCCGGTAAAGAGTTATTACCGTTCATTTTATACCAGTTTTGTGCAGGAGATTGAGGAATGCTGTACTGCCCAACGGAATAGTTAATACTTGTTTTTGGCTTACTGCGAGGATAAGCTGATCGGATATTGATAACTCCATTTAATGCTGAAGAACCGTATAACACCGATGATGCTCCTTTGATGACTTCGATTTGTTCAATATTTTCAACAGGAATATAACTCCATTCAGGTCTACCGGCATCTCCGCTCAAAAGCGGCACCCCATCTACCACAATAGCCACCCTACTTCCTACACCAAACGTAAACCCGCTCCCTCCTCGTATTTGAGGGTCATTATCAATAATAGTTAATCCCGGAACCTGCTCCAGAGCTGTTTCGATACTCGTGGTGTTTTTATTATTAATCAGGGTTGGTTTCAATACTTCCATAGAAACAGTCAATTCTTCAACTTTCTGCTCAAACTTACCAGAGGAAACTACCACTGTTTCTAGGGTTTTAGAAGTTTGTTTAAGAATAATATTTTTTTGAACAATCTGATTTTCTTTAATAGTTACTGAAAAGGTATCGCTTTGTAAGCCCAGATAGCTACATAATACTTTATAATATCCTGTATCTAAAACTAATACATAGTTTCCCTCTACATCGGATACGGTTCCTTTTGACAAATCATTTAACAACTGTATTGTTCCGCCAATAATAGGCTCCTTGGTATCCTTGTCCATAATACTTCCCTTAAGAACTCCCGTTCCTGTTTGAGACAATACCATGTGAGTTATTCCTAAAAGGAATACAATCAGTAATTTTATCTTCATCCTGTAAAAGTAAAAAACCCTACAGCATTTGCAGGGTTTTTATTTAAAAAAAGTGAGCAATTATTGAACAATGATTTTTCCTGATTTTTGAGTTTCAGAACCTGTTACCTGATATAAATACATTCCTGTATTTAAAGAAGACGGTAATTGTATCGTGTTCATTTTATTTTTTTCGATAGACTGAGTGAAAATTATTTTTCCGGTTAGATCAAAAATATTTAATACGGATTGATTGTCTGATTTACCTGTAAAATCAATATAAACTGTTTTATCAGAACAATATAATTTGAAATTATTTTTGTCATTTTCTTTTACGCCTGTTGTCATATTATAAATTAAACCTAAATCATCTACCCATAATTTACTACCGGCAATAGTAGTTGTTTGATTGGCAGAAGAAGTAAAATTTACCATGATATAAGTAGGATTTGAAGCACTTACATATACAAAAGGAACAGAGAATCGTGTCCATGTACCGTTTGTAGCAGTTGGTGTAAAATATAAAGCTCTGGCAATTTTATTAGCCGATAAATCTGGGTGATTCCCATTTACTGGTGTTTCAGGATCATTGTAATCTCCTGTATGTAAAATAGCAGTTACTTTTCCTGTTTCGCCTGTTCCTCCGGAAGTATATTTATACCAACCTACCAGACTATCCGGACGGTCTGTGAAAGCCATTCTTCTAATGTCAGAAGATGAAGAATAATTAATAGTTCCGATGTATCCTTCTGATTTTGTGAATGACGGTGCATTAATTACTCCTGTTGTTCCACTACCGTTAATAACGGTTCCAATATAGGATTTTGACTCTACCCGAACACAATAAGACCCTCCGTGAGGCGTAGCATCTCTAAAGCATGTTTGAGAACCTGCAGAGGCTATAGATGATCCTGTTTTATTAGAATTAAAAAATGTTGGCTCTTCAGTACTGGATCCAACGTTTTCCCATAATTCGAAATCTGAATTTGAAATCTGAGTTTGAGCAACAGAAAATAAAGAAGCGGAAAGGGATAAAATTAATGTAAATGTTTTTTTCATAGTATAAGTTTAAATTGTTTAATAAGCGTTTACACAAAAACACTTATAAAAAGTACTCATGTTTGGTTATTGTTTAGATGGGTAAAATTACAAATAAAATACAGTTTTGATACATTTAAATAGTATTTATTTAACAAATCAAATTTAACAAATACTTTATTTCAGAATTCAATATATTTTTCAAGCGTTCCTGCCAATTGGCTGAACCTTTTTTTGCCCTTCAGCGTCATAAAAAAATTCTAAAAATACCTCTCCCAATAGCTACCAGAACCATACGCATCAACACTTTATCGAATAAACTTGTTGATACATTAAAACACCCTAAACCATTATAGTTTAGGGTGTAAAATCGATTTTATAAGCTGTTGTTTAATATAAAACCTGTTTTTTATTTATTTTTCTTAGGATCTACATGGATCCCGTTTTTATCAATTGTTATTTTGGATTTAGGAGAATTAATGTTAACGCCATTACTATCTACCTTTATCTGAGCGTCTTTTGCATTAATATCAACACCATTCACATTAATATTAGCATGCTTGTCGGAATTGTCATCATCGTCGTCATCATTATGATCATCAACAGAGATCAATCCATCACAATCCACGCCCTTTAAGCCATTTTCTGTCATAATCCATCTTCGGTTAATCATATCTCCATCATAGGTATTGGTTACATTTTCAATATCATAAATCATATTTTCCAATGTTTTATCCAGATAAACCGTTTGCCCCACAGGTAGTTTTATAATAACAGTTAAATCCTGTACTCTGAATTTATCGGCATTATTGACTTTAAACAGATTATCAAATTCAACAATGCTGTCTGTTTGAGAAACGACATAAGAAATATTCTTGGCTCTTTCGGTAGCTATCGATTTTTGACCACCTTTGGCTTCTTTTACAATAACCACCTCTACTCTGCCCGTTTGAGATTTAATGATGTTTAATTGTGCGTGGCCTAATAAATATTTTATACCATTATTCGTTCCGATCATATAATCATTTTCGCCTCTTCGGTTAATTCTAAAATTTGATTCCCCTTCCTCGTCCTCATCGCTGGTATTTAATTCTTTTGAATTAACAGGGGTTTCATGCATTTTTAAATACAGTGTATGATAGGGTTGTACGCTGAAATTCTCTCTCACTTTGGCGGTTTTATTAAAATCACTACCTGTTTTAATACCAACCGTTAATAGTATAAAAAAGCCTATTACCCATACAATGCCTGCACTCAGATTTACCCAACGGTTACTGTATTTTATTTTAAATAAAATTTTAATGCCTCCATAAATCAACATGATGATAGGAAATAAAAAAAAT
>JACQAK010000006.1 GCA_016194985.1 Bacteroidota bacterium | reverse complement strand
CATTTATAGTTTAAACAAACATTTTTTTAATCAAACACTCCTCAGCACCAAATATATATACTCCACAAAGTATAGCTGGTTTATTATTCCTGATTCCATATTTAACAAAGAAAGAATATATGATAAATATGGTGCCAACTTAAGAAAATTCACATTCAGGTTTCCTGATAACCCGGCAGATACAAATCATTTACTTTTTCTTAACCAATTAACAGACACCTTTAATTTTTACAAGTTTTTATCATCAGAGAATATGCATTATGCAAAAGATGCCCAATATTCTATTACCTCATCCGAAAGGTTATTAAAGCAACAATTAGTTGAAGAGTTTATTGGCGACATTTATAGTGATGTTCTTTTTGAAAAAAATGTCTTCTATTACAAAGCCAATATTCAGGACAGAAGGTTAGGAATGCATACCATTGCTCACAGGGCTCATGAAAGCTATGAATTGGAATTTATAGCTATTCCTGTTAAAAAATCTTTTAAGTACTATCTTCCAAGGTTTAACGGCCTAAAATACTTTCCTGACGAACTACCCTTTTATTACGAAGGTGCTTTTTGCGCATTATTTCCTAAAAACACCAAAGCTGCCAGTAAAAAAGAAGATGTACAAAACCTGAAATTTATTACCACGCCTATTAGCACCTATAACGAAAATATAAGAACAGAAAATGCAGCATTTAAAATAAATATAGATTCTTCCATTGTTCATGCTACGATCAAAGAGAATTTAAATGGTCAGTTTTCAACCTTATTAAGACACTATTATAATAAAGATTGTATTGATTCTACGGTCAAAGTTCAATACTTTAAAAAATGTACTGATAAACCGAGATCCGGTAACCAGTTCATAAAATTAAGCAGCCAATCAAAAACCTTTCCTTTCAAAGCATCTTATATCTGTTCCGAAAATATTCCTATATCCAAAGATAAGATCGATCTGTCGAACTGGTTTTCGTTCCTGTTTACAGAAAATGATTTTAAGAATAAAATAACTCAGGATTATTACCTGGACTTTACATATACAGATACGTATAATTTTTTACTGGAATTTAATAAACCCGTTACTATTACCAATATAGAGGAATTAAATAGTTCTTTAAGTAATGAGTATTTTGAGATAAGTTCAATCATCAGCAAACAGAGCGAAACGAAATATCTATTTGCAGTGATTACCAAAGCAAAACAGTATGTATTACCTCAGCAAAAATCAACACTGTTGATGGAATACGTAAAACAACTGGATAAATTAAACTCTTTAAACATAAAACTCAGCTATTGATACGTCATTATAATATTACTGTAAAAGGAAAAGTACAAAGAGTGTCATACCGCTTCTGTACGCATGCGCAGGCATTGAAGTATAATCTAACGGGTTATGTCAAAAATCTTCATAGTGGCGATGTTTTAATTGAAGCGGAAGGATTAGAAGATGATATCAATAAATTAATTGACTGGTGTTACGTAGGCTCTCCCTTATCTAAGGTAACAGAAGTTATTGCGGAGGAAGGCGACGTAAGGAACTTTGAGACATTTGAAGTAAAAAAATAATATTTTTTAGTTCCTGACTCAGCTCAAACTGACAAAAAATTACACAATTTTATTTCGAATCTCATCCGGGATCAAACACTTTTCTTTTTTCGTAAAATCAAATACAACCAATACATCTTTAGCAATGGCCACTACTTCGTCGTTGGCATTGGTCATCGTATGCTCTAATGAAAAGCTGGTATTTTTCACAAAAACAATTTTTGTGCTTACATGAATATACCCGGGAAAATGTAATTCTTTTTTAAACTGACAATTGGTTTCAGCTACCATAAAACCTATATTATTGGCTCTGTGTAACTCCATTAGCCCTATGGTCTCCACATAATTTATACGTGCAGCCTGAGCATATTTCATAAACATCACATTATTCACATGCCCAAAAACATCCATTTCACTCCAGTCGATCCGTAATGTTATTTTAGTTTCCAAACTCATGTTATTTTTTGAATAGTTGAATAATTTTTCGGAGAGGCTTCATATATAAGGTATAGAAATAGGGCTTTAATCCATTCATTTTCCAGGCCTTTCTATCTTCCCGGTTGGCTCTTATCCTATTTTGTAAAGACACATTACTCTTACCTCCTACCCTCATTTTAATAATAAATTCAGGCAGATACGCCAATTTAATGCGATGCTTATGAATAAATCGCAACATCAGTTCATAATCAGCTGCCGAAACCAAATTCAGATTAAAACTCCCATACTGTTCATAACAATGACGTTTCACAAAAAAGGTAGGATGCGGTGGCATCCATCCCTGCAAAAACATCCCTTGCTTATAATGACCGGATTTCCATTTTCGGTGAATTTTATTCGTATCATACTTATCTACATAAAACAAATCAGCATACACGGCATCTGCTTGGTTCAATTTAAATGTATTCACTACCTGTTCGATAATATGATGATTCGTATAAAAATCATCGCTATGTAATATCCCAATCACATCTCCGGTAGCCATGCCAATTCCTTTATTTAACGCGTCATATAAGCCATTATCCTTTTCGGAAATATGTTTGGCGATCTTATCTTTATAGGAATGTATGATTGACAAGGTGCTATCCACAGATCCTCCATCCACAATAATATACTCTATATTTTTGTAAGTTTGATTTAAGACAGAGTCTATCGTATCAATCAATGTTGATTCACTATTGTAAGTGATAGTTATGATGGATACTTTTAACAAGGTGTTTAATTTACTGATACGAATTGTTATTGTGTTAATGAGTGGGCAAAATAAATCAAAGACTTAAAATTAAAATCAATACGTTCATCTGTCTTGGCTTCATTACTTATATAAACAGTTTTCATTCCTGCGTTTCGTCCAAATTCCATATCACTCATACTATCCCCTACAATAATTGATTTCGAAAAATCAATATGAGGAAAATCCTGCTTTGCCTGCATAGCCATCCCTATACCCGGTTTACGGGTTGGATGATTTTCTGCCGCCAAATAAGGTGAGTAATATATTTTATCAATTCTTCCTTTCAAATAATTTATTTCATATAACATGTTCTGATGGATCAACTCCAAATCTTCCGGAAAAATGATTCGTTTACCAATGCATTGCTGGTTAGTAACTACTACAATGGTTTTAAATAAAGGATTTAAAATTCTCAAGGCATTCAATACACCATCAATAAATTCAAATTCTGTGGTGTGCTTCACATAATCATCTTCCAGTTTTTTATTAATAACACCATCCCTGTCTAAAAACAAAGTCCAGGTATTATCTATATTTAAATCCTTTAAAGTCATCTTGCGCTTTTTTATAATCTTCCGGAATACCAATGTCTATGAAGTAACCGTCATATTCAAATCCCAAAAGATTAAGTTCATTTATTCGTTTTTCAAAAAAATCTTTTTCAATTGAAAATGCCTGATTAGCCGGTGTTTTATTTAAATACAGTTCTCTATTTAAAATATAAACACCTCCATTAATCAATCCCGGCTGTTCTATCAAATCCTTCTCTTTGAAATGTTTTATAAATCCATTTCCTAATTTTATTGTTCCATACCTGGAAGCATTATCTACTTTTCTAAGAGCTAATGAACAATCGGAATGAAAAGAAGTGTGCTGATGATAATATCGGTTCAAGTTAACATCAAAAAAAGAATCACCATTTAAAATCAATATATCTTTTTTGTTGCATTTTTCCATAGCCAATCGAATTCCTCCTCCTGTGCCCAGTGGCTCAACTTCTTTTGTATAAGATATGTTTATCCCATTATATTCGCTTTTATAATAGTCTATGATTTTATCAGAAAGATAACCGGTAGACAAAACTACATGCGTTATTTGATAATGTTTCAGATAATCAAATACATAATTCAAAAAAGGTTCGTGATTAACGGGCGCCATTGGCTTAGGCACATTACTCACTACCGATTGTAATCGTGTGCCAAATCCACCTGCCAGTATGATAGCTTCTTTAAGCAAGGATTAAGGTTTAGGAAATAAAGCAATTTCAACCAACTCGCAAATAGTATGGCCCAATATCATGTGGCACTCCTGAATGCGGGGCGTATCTTTGGATGGGATATTTACTAAATATTTCGCGCAGCCTTTCATTTTACCACCAGTTTCTCCTGTAAATGCAACGGTTACCATTCCAATTTCATTAGCCACTTCCAATGCTTTGATGACATTCGTAGAATTTCCGCTGGTTGATAATCCGATTAATACATCCCCTTTACGTCCCATTGCTTTCGTTAAACGGCTATAGATCACATCGTAACTGTAATCATTAGCCACGGCAGTTGTATAACTGGTATTTACATGCAAAGCCTCGCTAAACAATGGAGGACGGTCGTAATAAAAACGCCCGCTCAATTCAGCAGCCAAATGTTGTGCATCCGCCGCCGACCCCCCATTTCCTGCCCACAATACTTTGCCATCCTGTTTATAACAGGCAACAATATCATTTACGATAGACTGAACTGTATTTAAAATGGCATCGTTGGTTAATAACGATGTTTTTAAATCGATGGATGCCTGAATGCGAGACTTTAATAATGCTATCATGTAGTTTGTTTTCTATAAGAGTTAAAATTATGAATAACAATCGTATTTATCAAAATTGATTTTTATTAATTCTATAACTAAATACCTGGATATAAGCCTTTAATAACTTTTCAAGCCTTTCCGTCTCAGGCTTATGCTCAGCATCAAGCGGCAAATAAGAAACTGTCCTGTCTTCATTATATTTCAGGAACCTGGTGACTTTTTTAATACTGTTATCAAACTCCAGTCCGTAAGGGTAATCAAAAATCAGATACATCCCGTTACCAAAATACTGCACGGTAGGATGTGTTTTTGTAAGAGCTGAATTTCCAAGACTAACAAAGGGTTTATTATAGCCCAAATAATCCAACACGGTCGGATACATATCTATCTGAGAAATAGTTTGATCCTGAATCTTATTAAATGACGTATCTCCCACTGCTATAAAGGCCACCGGAATATCAAATTCATTCACCAGATTAACTTCATAATTTCCAAATCCACATGATGTATGATCAGCGCAAAGTGCTATTATCGAATTTTTATACCACTCTTCATTCTTAATTTTATTAAAGAATAACTGAAGAGAGATATCGGTATACTTCATGCTTTTCTTTATAGGGTCTTTAATGGTATCCAATAATGATTTATAAGGCTCCGGAATGGGATATGGGTGATGCAAAGACAAAGTCAATAAAGAAGCGCAGAATGGTTGTGGCAGCGTTTTCAATTTACCGGCGACATAAGGCAAAAATAAATGATCATCAACTCCCCATCCAACATTTTCATAATGACTGTCATAATCTTCCTGATCAAAATAATTTTTGGTAAAATTAATGTTCATGAAATTCTCAAACCCAAAAGTGGTTTTTAATCCTCCGTAAAAAAACGCATTACTATAACCTTCCTTTTCTAATAAATAGGAAATTGCATGCACATCATTATTATTATAATTCGAATAACAATAGTTTTTCTCCATAAAACAGGGTATGCCCGAAAGAACTGATGGCAAAGCATCTATGGTCATTCGACCATTAGCCATACCATACTTATATGTTCGGGCTTTAGCCAATAAAGAATCGAGGAAAGGCGTATAGGGCTTTACGTGCGAATTTAATAATCCAATACGCTCGGAACTAAAACTTTCTAAAATAATAAATAAAATATTTTTCTTTTTGAATCCATCAGAAACAAACTGTTTCCTGAAATCAATCATTTTCTCTGCCTCATCTTCATCAAAATAGGTTTCCGTTTTAATGTTCTCCGTATCTAATGTATGAAGTAACTGAAATGGTGTATTACTTGCCAACCATTGCAACTTAGGGTCCACCATAGATGGTATATCAAAAGGCATAAAGGGCCTGTCGCCAAAACTGCCACGCATGATCATCGCAAATACAGCCATCACCAATATACTTGTCAGAACTTTTGGCACTACATTTTGAGAAACATTTTTGTAACCATCCAATTGTTTTTTAAATACCATAAATGCAACTACAAAAAAAGCTATTAGTAAAATGAGCAGATACCAATAATCTGTTAAATAAGCGCCTAACAAAGATGGTACTTCAGGCAATATATCCAACAACTCCGACCCCATTCTTTTTTTAGTCACCGGATAATACCCAAGGTCGGATAAATTTAAAATGCAGGCAATAGTAAACCCTATAATAAACCAACCCAAGGCCAAACGTTTGGTAACCTTATGTTCAATATTAAAAAACAACAATATAAGCCACGTTGGCAATAAAAAATAAATAGAGGCAATTGCATCTGTTAATGTTCCTATTAAGAACGCTTTCACAAACTCAACAAACGGAACATCCGCAAACTGAGTATGAAACATAAGTAAAAAAATAACACGATGGATACCCAGGAATATCAGGCAAATACCCAATAGCTTAAATATAAACAACGGTTTATGAAATCTATCTTTCATCAGTTAAAAAAACAGCAGATCAAAATGACAATGAAAATAGTTTGATGCCTCTAATTTAATTATCCCCTTCTTTTGGATAATATCACCTGTGGCATTTACGTAATCGGCAATACCATGCCAGGGTTCCAAGCAGATAAATTGTTCTGTTCCTTTTTTGGTCCAAATACCATAATAAGGCCAGTTCAATGATTTAAGAGATACGCCATGTTTTGTTTTAGTAGATACAAGTTGAACTTCCTCGATTTGAGAATTCATACACACCAATGCATCGTGATCAAATAACTGTCGGGAGACTTTAAGTTTATGATCCTGTAATACTATCTGCTGTGTTGTCTCTGAAATTAAGCCATCACTTAAGGTATTAATGATCAATTCATTTTTATGAGGAAAAATCAATTCATAGTCATTAAATGATTCATCTTTCTGTAAAGGGCAATTAAAAGCAGGATGTGCGCCAACAGAAAAATACAGGTCATTGTTATCAGGATTAAATACAGAATAAGACACCTTCAACTGATTAGCGGTTAGTGTATATTTTATTTGAAAACTAAAGTGAAATGGGTACTTTTTCAGAGTATCCTCATTGGCTGTCAATTCAAACAACAAACAATCTTCCTCCTGTTCAATACAAATAAATTCGTTGTCTCTTGCAAAACCATGCTGTGGCAATTCGTAGTTCTTTGAATGGTAAGAATAACTACCGTCCTTTAATTTTCCAACAATAGGAAATAAATGAGGGGCATATCGTGCCCATACAGAAGGATCAGCCTGCCATATATATTCTATGGCATAATCATGAGAGAATACAGAATTCAGTTCTGCTCCAAATGAATTGACCCTGACAGTAAGATTCTTATTTTTTAATTCGAAAACGGCCATTATAAAGACATCACTCCTTCTATTGCTGCTGCTTTTTCGTATATGGCAATAATTTCATCCACATTTAATACTACCTGTTTTACTGTAATACTGATATAATTACCATTGGTAGATTGCTTTTGAATGATCTCTGCATCGCTATCAAATATAACCTCAACTAACGCCATTGTTTTATTATCCGACTTGATAATAAATTTAAACATATAGACATATGGAAAAGAGACGATACTCTCTTCTAATTTTTTTCTTAATTCATCAAATGTGTTTGCTGCCATTATTTATTAAAATAGTGATTGTAAATAAGTATTAACCCAAAAATAATTAATGCTGTTCCCGTAATATAATTCACGATTGTCATAATTTTATCTGTTAAATAGTGTTTTATTTTTCCGGCCAGTTTTACTTTAAATAACTCCACGCACAATACCAAGCCAAGAACAATACTAAAAAAAATTAGCATTTTAATCATGGAGTAATCAAGCGTTTTGCTAATGGCTGTAACGTTTGCCAACCAAAGTAACCACACTGTTGGGTTAAATAAATTCAGGAAAAATCCTTTAAGTAACATTAGTTTAGGACTGGGCAATTGATTTTCTATATCAATGGTTTCATCAGAAATTACGGTATGTTTTTTAAAAAAGAATGCACCAAACACAATAAGAATAATTCCACCTATGATTGCAAAAAATGTTTGTGTTTCTGAAGAATGCAACAAGTTGGCCATTCCGAAATGAACAAGCAGACACACTAACACACTCAGAAACAAATCGCTCAAAACAACACCGGTTGCTAAAAACGCACCGGTTCTGTATCCAAATTTAATACCCGTATTAATCAATGCAAAAAATGCAGGCCCAAACGAAAATGTAAGAAGCAATACAATAACAATAGCTTGATATATTAAACTTAAAATCAAAATGTGTTTTTATAATTAGCAATAAAGGCTTGCCATTCTTCTAATAATTTACCTTTCAAAACTCTCGGGAATTTATGCGCCGACCCTAATTTTCCTTTGGATGCCATAAAGTCGATAAATGCCTCATCCGGCAATACTTTTACATATACGTCTTTTAAAGCCGCAATTCTTTCGGTTCTGTAATCATCATTTATTTCCTGCAAATGAAAATCCAAACGTTGTTTAATGTCTTCTTCCGAAACGGCTTTATTAGAGCCCACATACCATTGATGAGCAAACAGGGTACCGTGAGGAATACCTGCTACTGCAAATTCATTGATCTCAATTTTCAAATCATCAGATGTCAGCTTAATGGCACGGCTCATATTTTCTACCGACAAATGCTCTCCGCATAAACTCAAGTAATGTTTGGTACGCCCCGTAATCACAATTTCAGCATGATCCAAATCCGTGAAACGAATGGTATCACCAATCAAATAACGCCATGCACCTGAACAAGACGACAACAATAAAGCATAATCTTTCCCTAGCTCAACATCTTTAATTGTTAGCGCAGTTGCTCCCGGTTTCATATTTCCATCCGAATCAAAATTATCTTCATTAAACGGAACAAACTCATAAAATATACCATTATCCAGCAACATGCGCATGCCTTGTTGCGGATTCGGTCTTTCCTGATAAGCGATCAATCCTTCCGATGCCAAATAGGTATCCGAAAAAATCAATGGAAAAGCAGTAAGCTTGGCTATACTTTTTCGGTAAGGTTCAATAGATACACCCGCATGAACATACGCCCTTAAGTTTGGCCAGATATCATGAATCGTATCTACTTTATAATGTTCAATAACACGCTCCATTAAAATCTGAACCCAGGCCGGAACTCCAACAATAACACCAATATCCCAGTCTTTGGCACTTTTTACAATCTCTGCCAGTTTTGTTTCCCAATCTTTATACTTCGAAATTTTTTTACCCGGCTTATAAAAATGCTGAAACCACACCGGAATGTTAGCGGCTGTAATACCGCTTAAATCGCCGGAATAGTGGCTACCGTTAAAATCCAACAAGGTACTGCCGCCAATCATCAACATCCCTTTCGAAAAATGCTCTTTGGGTAAATCGTAATTGGCTTGTGCTACTATCTGACGAACACTTCCCCTTTTAAATGCCTTCAGCATTTCCTTGGTTACAGGAATATACTTACTGGCTGCTTCAGAGGTTCCTGAACTTAAGGCAAAATATTTGATATGATTTGGCCAGCACACATAAGGCTCCCCTTTAATGGCTCTGTACCACCATTCTTTATAAATACTGCTGTAATCATACATTTTTACAGTAGCCTGAAATCCTTCAATAGGATTTTTTTGCTGCAATAACTTCGTAAAATGAAAATGCTCTCCAAATGCGGTATGCTCAGCCTTGGTTAATAGTTTTTTAAGGACCTTTGTTTGTTGAGCATAATAATTAGTACGCTTAGGAATTCTGTTTCCTAATTTCACCGCACCTTTTAATATAGAATCTATTATAGTAGCCATTTTCAAGTTTGATTTATGATTTTAGATTTGAGTATGTTATCTCACTTCTCAAATCTTATTTCTCAAATCTTATATTATTTCAGGTATCTGAAATCGTGATTGTTTTTAATATTTTTTAAAGAAGCGATGATCAACTTAATAACGCTTTCCACATCCTCTCTGTGAACGCTTTCCACGGTCGTGTGCATATAACGTAATGGCAAAGATATTAAAGCCGATGCTACACCATCATTACTGTATGCAAATGCATCGGTATCTGTTCCGGTACTTCTGCTGGCCGCCTGACGCTGAAATGCAATTTTGTTTTTGACGGCCGCGTCAATAATCACTTTCAATAAATTATTCTGAACTGCCGGACCATAGGACAGCACAGGTCCTTTTCCGCAAGCCAAATCACCGCTGGTGATCTTATTCATCATCGGGGTTTGTGTATCATGACAAACATCCGTAATAATAGCGGCATTAGGCTTTATTTTATGAGCAATCATTGTAGCCCCGTTTAACCCCACCTCTTCCTGTACGGCATTCACAATATATAATCCAAACGGCAATTTCGTTTTGCTTTCTTTTAATAAACGTGCAACTTCTGCAATCATAAAACCACCCACTCTGTTATCCAATGCTCTTCCTACAAAATAACGGTCGTTTAAAATCATGAATTCATCGTCATATGTAACAACACATCCAACGTGTACACCAAGCTCTTCTACTTCTTTATCACTCTTACATCCAAGATCTAAAAAAATATTTTTTAAGGTAGGCGTTTCTTCTTTAGCCGCATCACGCACATGAATAGCAGGCCATCCGAAAATACCTTTTACAATTCCTTTATCTGTATGAATATTAACTCTCTTTGAAGGTGCAATTTGATGATCGCTTCCACCATTACGACGTAAATAGATAAATCCGTCTTTTGTAATATAATGCACAAACCAGGATATTTCGTCAGCATGTGCTTCAATGACCACTTTGTATGGAGCATCGGGATTAACGATTCCTACTACTGTTCCATATGTATCCACATAGTGTTCATCAATATACGGACGAATATAATCCAACCACATCTTTTGTCCTGCGCTTTCAAAACCTGTTGGAGAAGGATTATTTAAATAATCTTTTAAAAACGTTAAAGAATTTTGAGTAAAAATACTTTTATCTTTTTTAGTTGTTTTCTTTGCCATATCCCATGATTATATAGATTTTAAATATATAAAAAATTAGGGAATTAAGACCTGATTTTAAACATTTTTAATCGAAATGAAACGCATTGAGATGTAGCTATTTCTGACAAAAAAACTATATTTACCAAATTGATGAACAGTGATATTATAGAAATATATACAGATGGTGCCTGTAGCGGAAACCCGGGGCCCGGTGGGTTGGGCATTGTTATGAAGTATAAAGAACAACGCAAAGAACTGGCTTATGGGTTTAAGTTAACTACCAATAATCGCATGGAGTTGATCGCTATTATTGTAGCACTTGAAACGTTAAAAAAAGAGAATTCCAATGTGGTGGTTTATTCTGACTCAAAATATGTGATCGATTCTATAAATCTCGGCTGGGTTTATGGCTGGGCAAAAAAAGGATTTAAAGACAAAGCCAATCCCGATTTATGGAAGCGATTTTTAGAGATTCAAAAAAAACATCACATTAAATTTGTTTGGGTAAAAGGTCATGCTTCCAATAAAGAAAACAATCGTTGCGACGAATTAGCTGTAGCAGCAAGCAAAAGCAAGCATCTCTTAATTGATGAAGGTTACGAGCTGTCAAAAAAATAAATTACTTACTCTGAAGTTTTATATCCTATTTTATTTCGCACAGGAGGGTTTTCTTTTTTTTCAAGCAACTCATCCAAATACCTAAAAACAATCTCCATATTCTTATCCTGATTGTCCAATTTCTTTTTTATCTTTTCAATATCCAATCTCAGCTCTGTATTTTCAAAAAGTACTTGCCTGATTTTAGAAAATATTCTCATAATCTGAATATTAACCGCTATAGCCCTATCACTCTTCAATATCCCGGACAACATAGCTACTCCTTGTTCAGTAAATACGTAGGGCAATGCTGAAATATTTCTTTTACTATGCAATGCGGTCACAATTTGTGACCGCATCATATCCCATTCAGTTTTTGTTAATTGAAACATAAAATCTTCAGGAAAACGTTTTAAGTTTCGTTTCACTTGTTGGTTTAATACTTTGGTCTCCACCTGATAAAGTTCGGCCAAATCACTATCCAGCATTACTTTTTGATTTCGAATAAGATATATCTTATTCACAACCACCTCGTCAGGAATGGCTAATAATTTCTGATTTTTACTGATCATAATAAAATTCTCTCTACAAAATATGCTGCAAGAATAATAAAATTAAAAATTGACTACTGCTATAAAATGTAGCATTTTTTTCGAGAAAACAGCTGAAATACAAGATATTGAAGATGGCCCAATAGGCTTTAAAACTTCAAAAAACCTTCCAGTTGCCAGTCAATTACTTTTTGCGTTTCCGCATCCGTTAAATTTCCGGAAGCATCCAGTAACGTATCTACCCGGCTAATAGGGAGTTTATTGTGGTACACATTTATTTTCAGGTAATTCAAAATATTGGTCAAATGCTCTAATCCTCTCAAATTTCCGGCTCTGCCGGTAGATACACCCACCAGACAAGCCTTGTTTTCAGTCCAGATACGGGGAGGAATAGCATCTAAAAACACTTTTAAAACACCCGCAAAACTACCATTGTACTCGGGGGCAATAAAAATAAATTTGGTTTGATGCTCCACATATGCTTCGATAATTTTTTGAAACTCCTCCGACCGCTTACCATACAGGTCGGAATGCAAAATAGATTCAGGTAAATTCTTTAAATTCAAGGTATTAGCATTCACGCCCTTAGCTTTTAAAACGGATTGATAGTAATTTGCTACCTTTTCAGTGTTACTATCCGGCCTGTTGGTAGCCGATATGATTGTGATTGAGTGCATTATATTATTAACATTTTAGCAAAGTTATTCTTTTTGGTGTTAAAAACTAAAAACAAATAAACTCGCCGAATAGTTTATTTTTACGAGATACAAAATGCACAATTTGAACTTTTAAGGTAATGGATATAACATATTACGGTCATTCTTGTTTTGGAGTAAAAATTAATGGGAAACACATTTTGTTCGACCCTTTTATTACACCAAACGAACTGGCCAAAAACATTAATGCTACCACTGTTAAAGCCGACTATATTCTTATAACACACGGGCACCATGATCATATTGCTGATGCGGTAGACATAGCCAAACGTACCAAAGCAATAGTTGTATGTAATTGGGAAATTTATCTATGGCTTCAAAAACAGGGCGTAGAGAATATTCATCCCATGAATATCGGCGGAAAAAAATTGTTTGATTTTGGCTCTGTAAAATGTGTGAATGCCGTTCATAGCAGCAGTCTGCCTGATGGCACTTACGGCGGAAACCCGATGGGATTTGTGATTGAAAGCAACGATAAAAACTTTTACTACGCAGGAGATACGGCATTAACAAGGGATATGAAATTAATTGGTGATTATCGCCAGATTGATTTTGCCTTTTTGCCGATTGGCGATAATTTCACCATGGGTGTTGATAATGCCATTATCGCAACAGGATTCATTAAATGCAGCGATATCATTGGCATGCATTACGATACGTTCGGGTTCATTAAAATTGATAAGCCTGAAGCTATTAATAGATTTAACAGACAAGGGAAAAAGTTAACCCTTTTAGAAATAGGAGAAACAATCAGTAAATAACGAGACATGGGAAAAATAATAGCAATAGCAAATCAAAAAGGTGGAGTTGGCAAAACAACGTCTGCTATTAATCTGGCAGCTTCATTAGCTGTTTTAGAATATAAAACATTGTTGGTAGATGCTGATCCGCAGGCAAATGCCACATCTGGCGTTGGTATTGAACCTAAGAATGTAAAATCAGGATTGTATGAATGCATCATTGACAGCAAAAACCCTAAAGATGTTATTCTGGAAACAGATACACCAAACCTGTTCTTATTACCAACTAATACAGACTTAGTAGCTATTGAGCTGGAAATTGTTAATCTTCCAAACAGAGATTACATGATGAAGGCCGCTTTGGACAAGGTGAAAGACGATTACGATTTTATCATCATTGATTGCTGCCCTTCTCTGGGATTAACGGTTATCAACTCTTTGGCCGCTGCCGATAGCGTTATTATTCCTGTACAATGCGAATACTTTGCTTTAGAGGGAATGGGTAAATTATTACAAACCATTAAATTAATTCAGGCCCATATCAATACCAATTTAGATATTGAAGGTGTATTGCTAACCATGTATGACCCTCGCTTAAAATTAGCGAATCAGGTAGTAGAAGAAGTAAAAATGCATTTTCAGAATATGGTGTTCAGTACCATCGTACAACGCAATATTAAACTGGCAGAAGCACCGAGTCATGGTAAAACGATTATCATGCACGATGCCGTAGGAAAAGGCTCTTTAAACTATTTAAACTTAGCCCGCGAAATATTACAACGCAACGGACTAACAAAAATAAGCGACGAAGACCGCACCATGACTTACACAGAAGAAGAATCAGAATTTAACGAAGGATAAAATTTAGTGATTAGTGATTAGTGGCAAGAAACTAATCACTAATCACTTGTCACTAATAACTAAAGAAAATGAGTACCAATAAAAAACCGGCATTAGGAAGAGGATTAAGTGCATTGTTAGAAAATGCTAAAACAGATATCACCACCAAACAAACGGGCGAAGCCACGCCTGTGGTTGGATCAATCGCCATCATTAAACTAAAAGATATTGAAACCAATCCGTTTCAACCAAGAACCAACTTCGAAGAAATTGCCCTGCAGGAATTATCCGATTCTATAAAACAACATGGCATTATTCAGCCCATCACTGTTCGAAAATTAGGTTACGATAAATACCAGCTGATTTCAGGTGAGCGTCGTTTCAGAGCATCGCAATTAGCCGAGTTAACAGAAATTCCTGCATACATACGCGTTGCCAACGATCAGGCAATGTTAGAAATGGGATTGATAGAGAATATTCAACGTGAAGATCTCGATCCAATCGAAATTTCATTGAGCTACAAACGCTTGATCGACGAGTGTAACATCACCCAGGAACAATTAAGCGAAAAAGTAAATAAACAACGTAGTACGGTTACCAATTTTTTACGCTTACTGAAATTACCGGCTGTTATTCAAAAAGCTGTTCGCGACAAAGATATATCCATGGGACATGCCCGTGCTTTATTAAGTATCGAAAACGAAGACAAGCAGCTGGCTATTTTTGCAATGGCTGTCGAAAACGAATTATCAGTTCGTCAATTGGAAGAATTAGCACGTGGCGAGAAATTACAATTCAAACCTAAAACCACTCGTGTAGAAAAACCATTAACGATCGAAGACAAACAGATCGTTAAAAAATTAGAGAAAATTTTCAGTAAATCTTTCGACTTTAAACGTAATGCTAAAGGCACAGGCAGCCTGTCGTTGAGCTTCAGCAATGATACGGAACTGGAACACATTTTATCTTTTTTTGACATAAATTAACTAACCACTAATCACAGGAAGCCTGTTTCATGACTTTCTGTGATTATTTTTGATTAGGTGAAAATTTTAGCATCATATTTAATTTTATTTTTTAGCTGCATTGGCATAGTTGCTCAGGCACAACAAACCGACTCAATACAAGTAGCTTTAAAACAGGATTCCATCAAAAATAAACGTGCCGTTAACAAAGCCATTTATTCCAGCGCGCGCAAAGCCACTATTATGAGTGCCTGCTTTCCCGGATTAGGTCAGATTTATAATAAAAAATACTGGAAAGCACCTGTTATTTATGCAGCATTGGGAGGACTTGGCTATTGGGGAATTACCAACCAAAAAAAATACAAATTTTACAGCGATAACTTAAGAGCCGCCAACGACGACGATGCAAATACAGTGAACTCTACCTTATACACCAGTGATCAATTGGTTACTCAAAAAAAATACTACCAAAAATACAGAGACATGTCTATTATGCTGGGAGCTTTGGTTTACCTTGTCAATATTATCGACGCAAACGTAGACGCCCATTTAAAAACATTTGATGTAAGTGACGATTTAAGTTTACAAATCGATCCATACTCAGGATTTGGATATAATAATAAATTACAGGCAGGATTATCTTTGAAATTAAAATTCAAATAAATAGTTTCAATAGATTATTGAGATAATGCAGATTTATAAAAAATATTTGCAAAATCTGCGGAACATAAAATATAAAAATGGATATTGCATTATTAGGATACGGCAAAATGGGTAAAGAGATAGAGTCTATCGCTTTACAAAGAGGTCATACCGTTGTTTTAAAAGTAGGAAAAACAAATGCAGCGAGCTTTAGTAATGAAGATTTGCAGAAAGCCGATGTTGCAATAGAATTCAGTACACCCCATACTGTTATTTCCAATATCAAAAGATGTTTCGATGCTCAGATTCCTGTTGTAGTTGGTACCACAGGTTGGTACGATTCATTTCATGAAATTGAGACCGAGTGCCTGCAAAAAAACGGAACCTTATTTCATGCCACAAATTTTAGCTTAGGCGTTAATTTGTTCTTTAAAGTAAACAGCTATTTAGCAGAATTGATGAATAAATATGATTCCTATAATGTAGAAATGGAAGAAATTCATCATATCCATAAATTAGATAAACCCAGCGGAACAGCCATTTCATTAGCCAATCAGGTACTTGAAAAAATGGATCGTAAAAAACAATGGAGCATCACTGATAAATCACCCGACACCTTATTTATAAAAGATGTAAGAGAAGGCGAAGTTCCGGGAACGCATATCATTAAATACACATCGCCCGTAGATGATATTGAAATTATGCACAAAGCTCACAACCGCAAAGGATTTGCTTTAGGAGCCGTTATTGCTGCCGAATATATTAATAACAAAAAAGGTATATTTACCATGCAGGATTTAATTTAAATTATACACAAAAACTTATAACTCAACACTTATCATTCATTACTCAAAACATGGGCAACATTATTTTTCTAATACTCGTTTTAATTTCATTTGTAGGTTTATATAAAATATTTGAAAAAGCAGGATTACCGGGCTGGAAGGCATTAATTCCGGTTTATAATTTCTGGTTAGTAGGTACCATTATCAATCGCCCGAAATGGTGGGGTTTAATTATGATCGTACCAGGCGTTAATTTAATTATGTATGGCGTGTATGGATTTCATTTAGCGCGTGCTTTCAAAAAGCGCATGAATAATGATTTAATAGTAGCCTCTTTAATGCCCTATTTATATTTTGCTTATTTAGGATTCAGCAAAGACATTAAATATTTTGGAGTAAGCGATATCAAATCCGAATCCTCCTTTATTAAAAATTGGGCCGATCCTATTATTTTTGCAGTAGTAGCCGCTTCTATCATTCGTGGCTTCTTCTTCGAAGCATTTACCATTCCAACCTCATCCTTAGAAAAATCATTAATGGTTGGCGACTTTTTATTTGTGAATAAAGTATGTTATGGGGCCAAAGTTCCACAAACACCAATCGCATTCCCATTTGCGCATCATACACTTCCATTCACTACCGGAACACAATCCTATTTGGAGTGGATCAAATTACCATACATGCGTTTACCCGGTTATTCAAAACCAAAAAACGGAGAGATCGTAGTATTCAACTATCCTGACGGAGATACGGTAACCATTGGTACACAACAATACACCAGCTATTACGAAATGGTAAGAAGATACGGTTATCAGAACATGAATAACCCCAACTTCACTATTGATTTAGGAGGCATGACCATTAAAAATGGCAAAAAAGTTGGCAGACCGGTAGACAAACGCGAACACTACGTGAAACGCTGTGTAGGTATTGCAGGCGACAAATTAGAAATAAAAGATGGCGATATCTATATCAATGATCAAAAGCAAGCAATGCCTGAACATGCTCAACATTTTTATGATGTTACTGTAGCTAATAAACAATTACAAATAGATGAAGAGTTTCTAGACAAGCACGACATTTATGTTACAGAAGTTGGTATCGTTGGTTATAAAGGCGAAGACACTACTATTTTTTCGTTTAATATGCCTGTAAATGTTGCCGAGCAAATCAAAAATACTCCAGGAGTTATCAGTGTAAAAAAACAAATAGCTCCTAAAGGAGAATACAATCCAAGTATATTTCCTCACAACCCACGTTATCCCTGGAACAATGATAACTTTGGTCCCATCACATTACCTAAAGCAGGGATGACGGTAGCCATCGATACCGGCAATTTATGTATCTACGAAAAAATGCTTACCACTTATGATAATGGCATACATCAGGTTGTTAAATCGGGATCCCAGGTACTATATGATGGTAAACCAATGACATCATACACTTTCAAACAGGATTATTACTGGATGATGGGAGACAATCGTCATAACTCGGCAGATAGTCGTAGTTGGGGCGTTGTACCTTTCGACCATGTGGTTGGTCGTCCCGTATTTGTATGGTTTAGTATGAAAGACCCTAAAAACAATCCAATCAGTGGTAAATCTGTTTTAGGCTCATTAACCAAAAATTCTAAAGAAGGTAAATTTCGTTGGGAACGCTTCATGTGTTATGTAGGCGAAAATGGTTTAGTATCCTGGAAAATTCCGGTGGCTGTTTTAGTACTCTTAGGCTTTGGTTACAATTACTGGAGTAAAAGAAAAAAAGCCAAACCCGCTAAAAAATAAATATACACTGGCTTCTCACTTCGAGCGCTGCACCCGAAAACCGACGGGTGATCGGGAAGAAAAGTCGAATAAAAGATAATGCACAACTCTGAAGTATTGCTGGAACTTGTTAAACTAAAAATGCCTTTTGGAAGATACAAAGGCACTGTTTTAGCTAATCTACCTGTATCCTATTTAGAATGGTTTCAGCGCAAAGGCTTTCCTGACGGCAAACTCGGCATGATGCTCGCT
>JACQAK010000005.1 GCA_016194985.1 Bacteroidota bacterium | reverse complement strand
TTTGAAACCAAAGCGGGCATTTTCAACTTAAGTTATGCCATCGGGAAACAATTCAGCAATAGCTTTGATTTACGGATAGGAAAAATACATGCGGGTTTAACCGCATTATTTTAAACGAATAAGCTTATATTTATGTGCGTTTTAATTAAACTTGTTGAGTAGTATTTGTGAAGGTATTCCACTATATCATATTTCTGTTTTTATTGAATTCCGTTTTCGGATATTCACAAAAAATGAACCTTCAAAAATTTTCCGTGAAGGAAGGGTTGATTCAATCTACGGTTAAGCAAATAGAACAGGATGATTACGGAAATTTATGGTTAGCCACTAATTATGGGCTTTCTAAATTCAACGGAAAAAACTTCGAAAACTTTACAACTACTAACGGCTTACCTTCTAACGAAATTTCGAGTTTATTGTTTGCCAACGAAAGGCTGTTTATCGGAACAAAAAAGGGTTTTTGTTCTTATAGCGGCAATAAAATAGACACAAGAGCCTTATATAAAAGGATTAATGGGAATGTTAAAAAAATACTGGCAGAAAAAGGGACCTTACACATCATTACTTCCAAAGGCTATTATTTACTGGATATTAGTAAGCCCGTGTTTAGCCTTGATTCTATTGCCATTCCGAACATTACATCTCAAACCCCTTCGGATGCTGAATTTGATGAGGATGGTAACTTATGGATCTCTACTATTAAAAAGGGATTATTTTTTATAGAGAAAACCATTTCTACCAAGATCCCCAAATTTGTATTAATTCAAAACTCGGTAGCGTCCACTACCATTAAAAATAAATTAGTGCGCATTGCTAATTTTAATTCCGACAATTTATTTAAAGGAGAATCTATCTATTCGATTGAGTTTGATAAAAAGAATAATTTATTGGTGAGTGATTGGGGCAATGGCTTGGCGGAAATAAAATTCGATTTTATTAATAATACCGGGTTTTATGCCAATTATCTTAAGCTGGATTCTATCGTTACAGGAATTGAAAGCATAGAACGTTTTGTAAATATTCAGAAAGATGAAGAAGGAAATATTTATTTAGCTACTGATGGGTTCGGTTTTTTAAAAGTACCTGTTGATAAGAACACGAATGAAAATGATTACACCTCCCAAAACATTTTATGGCTAAGCAATGGTCAGGGATTTTTTGGAAATAATCCTTTGTGTTTTAAGCAGGATAAGTTTCAGAATTTGTGGGTGGGCACACTGAATGATGGATTGGTTGTAGTGAATAATAAAAGCTCGTTGAGTTATAATCAACAATCAGGCCTGGAAGAAGAAAAGGTGATCAGTGTTTGTAAATCGTCGGATAGCTCTATCTGGTCGGGAACATACGGAGGGGGAGCGTTCAAATTCAGGCACAAAAAATTTACCCGCTGTTTTTGGGATCAGGGGATCAGCGAATCGATTATTAAATCTATAGTAGAGGACAACTACGGTAATATCTTATTAGGCACCATTGGGGGAGGCATCAGCATTATTACAAAAGAGAACACACAAAAACAATTGCAGGTTACTAAAACTATTTCCGAAACCAATAATTTATCCTCTAATTATGTGTCCTATTTGTATAAGGCTGCAAACGGCGCTATCTGGGTTGGGTATCAGGCAAGCTCAAAAATTGATCGGATTATTCTAAATAAAGATTTGTCGTTTACTGTAACTTCTTTCCCGATTACCGATCTGTTTAATTTTAATGTGACCTGTTTGCTGGAAGATGATTTGGAAAATATCTGGGTAAGCTCTAACGAAGGTGTTTGGAAATTGACTCCCAAAACAGGTTATGTAGATAATGAGTACACAATCTTTAAGAACATTCAAACGATGGCCAAAGACTGGAATGGTAATATTTGGTTGGGGAGTTCGGATGTAGGAGCCATGATCTTAAAAAACAAACTGAAGGCCCGTTATTTTGAAAACGGAAAGACGGATGTTCTTGAAAAGGTAACAACAAAAGAAGGGATCAGCAGTAATTGTATTAATACCATCTTGTTTGACAAAGAGGTAGCCTGGTTTATTTCTAATAATGGTATTAACGAACTAAAGATAGATGCTTACTTAAACCGGATCAAAGAGATTAAATCCTATAATAAGGGACAGGGATTTGCCTCTTATGACAATAAACCAAACACAGCAGTGTTTGACGATAACAAACTTATTTGGATCGGATCGGTAGAAGGATTAACGCAGTATCAAAACATCAGTGATAATGAGGCCCCTGTTAATCAACGGCAAGCTTCTGTTTTTATTAATACCATTTTAATTGAGAACGGCTATTATAATTGGTATAAAATGCCGAATAACCTAAAGTTGGACTATACGCATAATTCCATTCAGTTTATTTTAAATACAGATAATATTGCCGAGCAAAAACAAATGAATTACAGCTATAAGTTGATTGGCTATGATAAAGACTGGATTCAATTATTTAGTGCCAATGAAATCACGTATCGTAATTTACCCGACGGGGAATATAATTTGGTGATCAAAGCATCTTTGAGTAATGATTTCTCGGCATCAAAAGAGTATACGTATCATTTTTCCATAACGCCCCCGTTTTGGAAAACCAAATTGTTTTATGTGCTTACAGCTCTTGGCTTCATAGCTTTTCTTTATTTCTTTGTGGTTAGTCGCGAAAAGAGGTTGAAACGTGAGAAACAAAAACTGGAACTGCAGGTAAAAGCCCGTACATCTGAGATCGAAAACAAGAAAAAAGAAATTGAATTACAAAATACCCTGATTCAGGGCATCAATAAAGACCTGACAGATAGCATCAAATATGCGCAACGCATTCAACAAACGATCTTGCCTGATACAAGCATTTTGTCGAGATACTTTACAGACAGTTGTATCTTTTACAAGCCGCGTAATATTGTGAGTGGGGATTATTACTGGATGAAGGAATTAAACGGATTGATATATGTAGCTGTTGTGGAT
>JACQAK010000172.1 GCA_016194985.1 Bacteroidota bacterium | reverse complement strand
TCCGGGTGCGTGTGAAGTTAAAAACCACAATACAATAGAAATAGCCAGAATAATTTTACCGGCATCAAATAAAAACACCTTTACTTTATCAAAAACCAACATCCCAACCGTTTGCCACTGTGGTTTGCGGTAAACCGGCAACTCCATAATAAAATAACTTTTCTCTGTTGTTTTTAAAACATACTTTAAAATAATGGCAGCTAATAACGCAGCTGCAAAACCAAGCAAATACATACTCATTAACACAATACCCTCATAATTAAAAATACCCAATGATTTTTTTCCGGCAAACATAATACTGATAAGCAACGTATACACCGGTAACCGTGCTGAACAACTTATTAAGGGTGTTACCAAAATGGTAATGATCCTGTCTTTCCAGTTAGTAATGGTTCTTGTACTCATAATAGAAGGAACCGCACAGGCCACGCTACTGATCATTGGAATAACCGATTTGCCGTTTAATCCAAAACGACGCATTACTTTATCCAAAATAAAACTGGCACGTGCCATATAACCCGTATCTTCCAAAATAGCAATAAAGAAAAACAACAAAGCGATCTGTGGAACAAACACTACAATGCCACTAATCCCCGCCAATATTCCATTTACAAAAAGATCGTTCAATTGACCTTGTGGTAATGAAGACGCTGTTAAATTCATCAGATAAGCAAAGCTGTCCTCAATCCAGGTCATCGGATATTCAGCCACATAAAAAATAAATTGAAAAATGACAAAGAGAATTAAAAAGAAAAAGGCAAACCCATAAATTTTATGAGTGAAGAACGCATCCAGCTTTTGGGTAATACTTTTGCTTAATTGCTCCGGTTGTTTAATGCATTTGGCTATAATGTAATTTATTTTGGCAAAACGGTGAATATTATCCGCTAATTCAAATTCCTTTATCGTGTTGCCTTTGAACTGTGCTTCAATGATACTTTGGTAAGACTCTAATTGAGGGAATAGCTGCTTTTGTTTTTCGAAATGATAAAATAATGAATCAGATATTCTTGCCTGAACAATAGCTTCTTTAAGCTCCTCTATCCCTTTCTTCAGTCTCGAATTAACAGCAACAACAGAAATACCCAGCAGCTTTTCAAGTTCTTCTTTATAAATCGTAATATTGTTTTTGTCTGCCTCATCAATCATATTTAAGGCCAGTACACATCGTTTTTTTAAATCAATAACTTGTGTTGCCAATAATAAATGGCGTTTAAGATTAGAGGCATCTGTTACAATGACCACAACATCCACTTCTTCGTCTTTGCTTAATAATGCTTTGCAGGCGACTTCTTCGTCTATTGATTTTGGATATAAGCTATAGGTTCCGGGAAGATCAGTAATTTTATACTCCACCCCCTTAAACTTATAAGCGCCGTAATGCTTATCAACCGTAACACCGGCATAATTCCCTGTTTTTTGATTAAGCCCTGTTAATGAGTTAAACAAAGTGGATTTCCCGCTATTGGGATTACCAACCAGGGCAATAGAGATATGTGCATTTTTAGCTAACACAAGAGGCTACCGTATTTTCAACATTAATTTTTACAACCACCGTAGAGGCTTCTTGTTTTCTTAAGCTCAGGACATATCCCGAAACTTCAATAGCAATAGGGTCTCCAAAAGGAGCAATTCCACACAGTTTTACCTTTTCGCCCGGCAAACAGCCCATCTCAATAAGCTTTAACGATAAAAAATTATCGGTAAATTCCAGTATAGTAGCCGATTGGCCAATCTTTAATGTATCGAGTGTTGGCATAGATAGAGTGGATAAATTTACCCTTTTTAAACCCCGGACTATATACCTAAAAAAGGGTATACACTTTATTGAAAATTTAGATAATACCTAACGCATGCAAATAAATAATGGAAAAACCTCCAATAAATAACACCAATAACGTATTGGCAATTTTGAGCTGTTTGATTTCCGACAAATAATCGCCAATAATAATACTCAGGGGAATAATGCCGGATAATAAAATCATATCCGACATTTGCTCAAAAAACACCATAAATAAGCAAAATACCATCATCCATAACAAAATGTATTTTGTTTTCTGTGTCTTTACCTTTCCTCCAAATCCCTTCCCCAGATAGTGAATCAGAGCAAACGCAAGGGCAAGAATCGTAATGAAAATAAAGCCTACATAGTATTCTGAAATAATTGGTTTTTGTATGGTAGATATGGCTTCTTTCATCATATCAAATACAGTAAAAGCATCGTTGGTAGTTAAATAGCAAATACCAATATAAATATATAAAGGGGTCAGTAATCCGATCAGCAAAATAACCCACTCCCGCCAGTTAAATGGCCTCAAAATAATAAGCGCAATAAAACTTAACGGAAAAACAGTAATGTAATCGATACAGAAAAACGAGGCCAACCCCATAAATATTCCAGCTTTAAAGAACTCTGCCAGTGCATAATCCTGACGGTAACTGTTTATTAAAAAATATAACGCCGGTAATACGAACAAATTAGCCGTTAACAAAGGTTCTATCATGCTCTTGGTTGTGGCCGAAAAAGCAAACAATAAATAAAAAAAGGCAGGCAGGTAATTGGTTTTCGAAGTAATTTCCTGCTCAATCGCTAAAAAATTCACAAAAAAAGCTCCCAGTAAAATGGCAAACAGGCTAATCATTTGATTGAATGTAAAAGAAAAACCGTTTCCCAGAAGAAAGGAGTATAGTATGTGCTCCTTATAATTAATAGGCGAAGTCTCTACATTAACAAAAGCAAATGTGGTTACCCAGGCCCCTATACAAAACAGCAACAGTATAATAACCGATAATTGAATATTGTTTTTTAATGGGCCAACAATCATTTTTTGTAGAAAATCGCTTTTATAAAGAAAAAATTATATTTTTGTGCTGTAAACTTACAAAATTAGATTAATATGACTTCTTTAATGATTACAATGACAGATGTTTTTTATGGTATTGGTGATTTTTCTCAATATGTATGGAAAGGAATGCGTGTTTTAGGTCACGGGCCAAACATCGTTCTTTGGTCAATCATTATCTTTTTATTGATTTACCAAACATTACAAATTATTAAGCAAAACAAAGAAGCCGATAAAAACGGCACGTTAAGATAATTTTAGCTCTTTTTTGAACATTTTATAGTTAAACCCTGATTTTGTAATCAGGGTTTTTTTATTTATCTTAGAAGATGCGTAAACAAATACTTTCATTTTTTTTATTTGTTTGTTGCCTTTTGAGCATTTTTGAAGCCAAGGCAACTCATATTGTTGGAGGCGAATTAAACTATAAATATTTAGGATCAAACAACTACGAGATTCGCTTAACGGTATACAGAGATTGCTATGTAGGCATTCCTCCGTTTGATGACCCCGCTTTTGTAGGAATATTTAACAGCAACAATCAATTGCTTAAAACACTAAAAATGTCTTTTAGAGGACTAGACACTCTTCCCCCAACAATTAATGACCC
This sequence comes from Bacteroidota bacterium, assembly GCA_016194985.1. Classification (GTDB taxonomy): domain Bacteria; phylum Bacteroidota; class Bacteroidia; order B-17B0; family Aurantibacillaceae; genus UBA4416. The sequence continues at coordinate 43,198 of JACQAK010000172.1, read as the reverse complement.
CTGCACTATTCCTCCTTTGGATTTTTGCTACGAAGTAACCACATATATAGATACTGTAAATTTACCTCCTTTAACCGGAGGTTACCAAATTTCTTACCAGCGTTGTTGCCGAAACGTAAACATCTTAAATATTGTAAATCCAAGTTGTGTAGGAGCAACCTATTATGCAAGTATTCCGGGGCCGGAAACTGTAGCCGTTAATAGCAATCCTGTTATTAAGTTTTGGCCGCCGCCATTTATTTGTGTGAACAAACCTTGGGTGTTTGATAACTCAGCTATTGATTACGATGGAGATTCTTTAGTGTATGAATTATTTACACCCTATGATGGCTTAACACCGGACTGCCCTATAGTAACATTACCGGTTCCGTCTCCCGCAGGAACATCGTGCCCAAATACAGTAGCATCGTGCCCTCCCGTTCCTGTAAATCCACCGTTTACACCCATTGTGTGGAAATCTCCATACTCAACAAGCGATATGTTAGGTGGCGTTCCTATGCAAATTAATCCTTCAACCGGTCTCGTAACTGCCACTCCCAACTTATTAGGTTATTTTGTAATCGGCATTAAAGTAAAAGAGTACCGCCACGGTGTGTTTTTAAGTGAAACCAAACGCGATTTTCAGTTAATCGTAAAGCCTTGTCCACAGGTTGTGGTGGCAGCGGCACAGGCACCACAGGCCATTTGTGGAACAACTTCTGTTTCTTTTTCCAATAATAGTACCGGTAGCTCCGGCTTAGGGTTCAACTGGAATTTTGGCGATCCTACAACGACTGCCGATACCTCTCATGCCGTTACACCGTCTTATACTTATCCGGGCACCGGAAGTTATTCTGTATCTCTGGTAGCATACATCAGTACAAAACCACTATGCAACGATACCGTAAATACGGTTGTCTCTATCAGTAATGCTTTTAAAGGCGCCTTTACATATACCGCTATTCCCTGCACCGAAAATCTGGTAAAATTTAGCGCATCTGTCGAAAATCCACCCGGAACAACACCGGTATGGAGCTGGAATTTCGGTGACGGAGACACTTCTTCTGTCCAAAACCCAGGTCATTACTACGCTTCAGGAGGAAGTTTTCAGGTAACCCTGGTCACACAAATTCCGAATTCTATAAATTGCATCGACACCTTATCTGCGCAAACCATTCATGTGGTTACCAATCCGGAGCTTTATATTCCAAACACGTTCACCCCTAATGGAGACGGGCATAACGACATTTTCAAAGTCAGAGGTCCTTTGTTCTCTGTTTTTTATTTCGCCGTATATAACAGATGGGGGGAATTGTTATTTGAAACGAATGATCCAACACAGGGATGGGATGGTAACTTTAAAGGCAAACCTTCAGATCCCGGTGTTTTTGGCTATTACGTAAAAGCGAAGTGTAATGAACAAAGCGAAGAAGTCTTCAAAAAAGGAAACGTGACATTAATCAGATAAGGCCGTGAAAATCAAACCAACATATGTTTCATTACAAACGTTCTTGCTTTTAGTGTTCATCGCTTTGAATTCTAAATTCACGTTTTCTCAGGATGTTCATTTCTCTCAATATAACGGTTCGGTCATTAACCTCAACCCTGCCTTTACCGGTTTTTTTGATGGCGATTATAGAGTAAATGGTATTTTAAGAAGCCAGTGGAGCAGTGTTCCTGTTCCTTATCGCTCTTTTTCTATTGCCGGAGACGCCCGTTTTAAACCCAAAAACATGAGAAGCGATTGCTTTGGTGCCGGTATTATGTTTAATAATGATAAGTCGGGCGACACCTATTACGGCACCAATCAATTATATCTTTCCGGATCCTATATTCACAAAATCAATAAAGATTCAACCCTACTCTGGACAACAGGAATTATGATGGGGATCTCAAGCGTTGGGTTTAACTATAGTCGCATGACCTTTGACGACCAATATCAGAACAATAGTTACAGTTCTTCCAACGGCACCGGCGAAGGCTTTGCAAAAAATGCCACTACCTTTGGAGATTTCAATTTTGGAACGGCGCTACAATATGCCATTAAGCAACGGGCATTCGTTCAATACGGTATTTCCTACCATCACTTCACAAATCCAAAAATAAGCTTTCAAAATAATGCCAATATCCGTATTGATGCAAAGTTAAATAACTATCTCTGCGTTGCTTACCCTATTGGTGCTACAACAGATGTAATAGCTGAAATACTTTACTCCCATCAGGGAAAATACAATGAAGTAATTCCAGGAGCACAGTTCAAATTTCATTTAGACCAAAAAACAAATCAGGCCGCTTCTGTTGGTTTATACTACAGGGCAAAAGATGCCGTGATTGCCAGGCTGGGCTATCAGGTTAAAACATTAACTACAGGCGTAAGTTACGATGTTAATACCAGCAAGTTTATCGCTGCAACTAATCGCCGGGGTGGTTTTGAAATATACGTAACATACATTTTCAAAAAAATAATTCCATTCGTTCCAAAAACAAGAGTTTGTCCGGTTTACATGTAATATGAGCACGCGTAAGAAAACACATATAGTACTTTTAATAATTGGTATCTTCATTGGATCCGGCTTGTTTTCTCAAAGTCTCAAACAGTTTTTAAAACTAGGCGCCGAGGCTGCTTCTAAAAAAGATTATTCCTCGGCGGCCCAATATTACAATCAGGTTATTTTAATGGATTCTTCAAAAACAGATTATCAACTACTATTTGCCGATGCTTCACGCTTAAACTCAGATTATGATGTAGCCCTGCATTGGTATGAAAAAGTTTATAAAAAAGACAATGGCAAAACCTACAAAGAAGTGCCTTTTTATATTGCCACATTGCTAAAAAGCTCCGGTAAATACAAAGACGCCAAAAAATACTTTGATAAATATTACAAGAAACAACGCAACAGTAAAGACAAAGAAAAAGCCCGTTTGGCCGCCAAAGCAAAACAGGAATTTGAAGCTTGCGATATAGCACAGGTGTTAATTAAAAATCCGGTGGATGTAAAAGTTGTACACTTGGATAGTGCTGTAAACAGTAAAGTAAGCGAATATGCCCCTTTCGAATATGACAGCCTTCTCTATTTTTCTTCGCTGCGGGATAAGTCAAAAACGGATGCAGCCGGCGTGGGATTTAATAAACTTTATACTTCCAAAAAATCAGCAAAAAAAGAAAACAAATTCCTCAAAGCCAAAGAGCTCGACTCTTTATTTAACAAAAGCGGTATACATAACGCCAACACCAGCTTTAATGCTGATTTTACAAAAGTATTTGTATCCAGATGCGGAGCATTAAATTACAGTCAATACCGCTGCGAAATTTATGTGTCTGATTTTAAAGACGGACACTGGACCGAATTGCAAAAACTACCACCCCCCATTAATGTGAGCGGAAGCAATACCACTCAGCCATGTCTAAGTGAACTCAATGGAAAAGCCACCTTATTCTTCTCAAGCGACAGAGGCGCCGGCGAAGGTGGAATGGATATATGGTACACTTTTATGAATGCGGACGGAACCTTTGAAACACCTATCAACGCAGGAAAAAAAGTAAATACGATCGAAGACGATATTACCCCCTGGTTCGTAAAAGAGAAGGCTCTTATTTTGAGGATAAACCCAATTGCTGTAATGATATCTATAGTTTCCCGATTACACCTTTAACAGAACCGCCAAAGCCCATTGATACAACAGCTCTGTTAATTAATCAAATGAAAGTGTTGGTTCCTCTGACACTCTATTTTCACAACGACGAACCTGAACCCAAAACAAAAGTGATTGTAACAAAAAAGAATTACAAAAAAACTTACGAAGATTATACAATATTAAAACCAAAGTACCTGGCCGAATACCCAAAAGGGTTGGAAGGTGAAGCCAAAAACTACGCCCTTAACCGGGTAGAGAATTTCTTTGAAGACAGTGTAGATGCCGGCATGCAGGACTACTCGGTTTATAGCCCTTTTGCGGCCAGCGAACGGAAAATACAGATCATTGCGATTAGTTATTTGAAGTAACTTATTCAACGCAGAGGAATATGAGGAATTATGTTGGCGGAGTTTTTTTTAATCCCTTCAAATATCCAAACCTCGCTTTTTTATCAGTGTTCTCCCAAACTCCATGCCTCTGTGTTGAAATTAGACTTCTTTTCAACCACTTATTGCCCAAAATCAACCAGTTACAAACCCATCTGATTTTATTTCCAAAAACTCATCATATTTGTAGAAAAATAGCGTAATTAGACAAATAGAAGCGTTATTAACATTAACAAAAAGATAGCATTCAAATATTGTTATTTAAAAACCTTTTTATTATGTTTGGCGTCATTCTAAAAATTAGAAACTAACTAAAAAAACAACTATTATGAGTAACAAAAAAACATCAGGCGGTTTTCCATTAATCGTTTCAGCAATTGCTATCATTATCTGTTTAGTAATCGGAGTCGTAGTTTATAAATTTGTATTAGGTGATGCCGGTAATTTTGATGCCGAAGGCCCTGAAAAAGGACATCCTCACAATTTCTTTGGTATCATGTACAAAGGTGGATTTATCGTACCAATCTTATTAGGAACTTTATTTACAGTATTATGCTTTTTCTTTGAGCGTTTAATTACCATTCAAAAAGCAAACGGTGCTGGTAATACAGATAAATTTGTATCAAAAATTAAGGAATTAATTGCTGCTAAAGATTTTGAAGGAGCTATTGCAGCTTGCGACAAACAAAAAGGATCTTTAGGAAATGTGGTTCGCGAAGGGTTAATGAAATACCAATTCGTTCAAAACGATAATACAATGGATAAAGAGGCTAAAGTTGCAGCTATTTCTAAAGCGTTAGAAGAAGCTACAGCATTAGAATTACCAATGTTATCTAAAAACTTAAGCGTTATTTCTACATGTGCTTCAATTGGTACCTTAGTTGGTCTAATCGGAACGGTTGTAGGTATGATTCGTGCCTTCGGTGCCTTAGCTGCAGCTGGTACTCCTGATACAGCAGCCTTAGCAACAGGTATCTCTGAAGCCTTGGTTAATACATTAGTAGGTATCTTATCTTCTGCGTTAGCTATTATTTTCTACAACTTCTTCTCAAACCGTGTAGATCAAATTACTTATGCAATGGATGAAGCAGGATTCTCTATCATTCAGGAATTCCAAACTTCAGGAAAATAATTTTGTTTCCCTTATGGAAATAAAAAACAAATTTCATCTATTAATTAGTAACTAAAAAATAAGTCATGCCAAAGATAAAACCAGCAAAACATGCACCGAGCATAGATATGACTCCTATGGTGGATTTAGCGTTCTTATTGGTTACATTCTTTATGTTGACTGCTTCATTTCGTATGGCAGAACCGGTGATTGTGGATCCACCATCATCCGTTTCTGATAAAACTTTACCGGAAAACACCGTATTAATTACAGTGGATAACATTGGTAGAGCATTCTTTGGAGTAGGTAATGGCGAAGCTAGAACAAATACTTTAGCTAAAATGAGCGAAAAGTATGGCGTTAAATTTAATGCCGACCAGGTTAAAAAATTTGGTGGATTGTCTAGTTTTGGTGTTGAAATAAAAGATTTACCAAGATATCTGGACGCTTCTGAAGCAGAAAGATTAAAATTTCAGCCACAAAAAGGTGTTCCTTTAGATTCATTAAATAACCAATTGAGAGACTGGATTCAAATTTCAGCCACTGAGTTGAATGTTATTTATACAAGAAATCGTGAAAAAGCTGAATCCAGCGGACAGGAATTTAAAGGAGAAAAGCCTCGCTACGCTATTAAAGCAGATGCAAAAGCAAAATACATTTATGTAAAAGATGTATTCAAAACCTTTACTGATATGAAAATTTATACCTTCAATTTGATTACATCAATGGAAGGCGGGTCGTCAGTTCCTGCAGCTGAACCTAAAAAATAATATTAATTAAAAAACTAATTTAACATGGCAGAAATAGCAGAAAGCGGCGGCGGCGGGCATGGCAAAGGCGGTAAAAAACGCGCCAAGAAACAGAGTACCCGCGTGGATATGACTCCAATGGTAGATTTAGCGTTCCTGTTATTAACGTTCTTCGTTTTAACATCAACCTTTAGTAAACCAAAAAGTATGGAGTTAAGCTTACCGGCAGAACCACCTCCGAATAGCCCACCACCACCTGAAGTTAAAAACGGGGTTACCTTTTTATTGACTAAAGATGATCGGATATTTTATTATGTAGGCCAGTTTAATGCTCCGGGCAATCCGGCAGGAAAACCAGCTACAGAATTAAAAGAAACAAACTTTAGCCCTGAAGGTTTACACACGTTGTTAATGGAGCAAAATAAATGGGCAATAGACGAAATCAAAGGCTTAACCGAAAAAAATAAAAACAAACAATTGGCTGATACAACCTACAAACGTATGGCTGTTGACGCTACCGCTGACTCCAGAGCCATTACTGTTTTAATTAAAACCGACGATCAGGCTACTTATAAAAATGCCATTGATATGTTGGATGAATTAAAAATTTGTAATGTAGGAAAGCGTGTATTAGGTGTTGAAATGTCGGCTCCTGAGTTTGCATTATTACAAGAAAAAATAAAATAATATGACAGCAAATTGGAATAGCGTTGTTGACGACTCCAGAAACGATATCGTTTTTGCAGGCCGCAACCAAGACTACGGAGCGTATGAGATACGTCGTAGATACAATTGGACTGTTACCATAATCCTTGGCTGCATGGTAGGTGCATTAGCATTAGGGATGGGTATCAAGTTTGTATTAGGATTAAAAGGTGATGAGGTAGCAAAAGAACCGGTATTGGACATGACCACTATCGATTTAACACCGCCGCCGGCAGATAAAAACGAACCACCACCACCACCACCGCCGCCACCGCCACCGGTATTAGAAACGGTAAAATTCGTGCCTCCGGTTATTAAGGATGATGCGGTTGAAACAGATCCACCGCCACCACAGGAAAAATTAGAGAATACCAATGTTAGTACGGTAACTCAGGAAGGTGATGGAGATGCGGTTGTTGTTCCAACAGAAGGAAACGGTAACGGTGTAGTTGAAGAAAAAGCCCCTGAAATTTTTACAGTGGTGGAAGAAATGCCTGAATTTCCGGGTGGACCAATGGAAATGATGAAGTTTATTCAAAAAAACATTCAGTACCCTCAAATGGCTAAAGAAGCCGGATTAAGTGGTAAATGTTTCCTGAAATTCGTTGTTAATGGAAATGGTAACATTACAGATGTAACCGTGTTAAAAGGTGTACCAGGTTGTGGAGAATGCGACAGAGAAGCGATTCGAGTGGTGAAAGCCATGCCAAACTGGAAAGCCGGGAAACAAAATGGTAGAGCTGTAAATGTGTTCTTTAACTTACCAATCAATTTCCAATTACGATAATAGTTAGTTCCCTATAACAATCCCCTCTTCCAACAGGCTGAGGGGATTTTTTTTAAAGTGTTTTCTTAACCTTACTGTTGCACCGAAACGTGATTCAGAATATCAAAAATGCCGAATTATGTGATAACGAGACAACATCAGCAAACCAATAGATTATATAATGAAACGATCTCCCACAGAATTAATCAACTTAACTTTTAGCGCTGTAATGGTACTGCTAACCTTTACAGGCTCTATAGTATTCTTATTTACGGATTTAATGAGTGATAAGGCATTTGGCAGTAAACGCATCGTGTTAGGTATTGTATTCTTAGCCTATGCTATTTATCGTTCCTATAGAATGTACGGTGTGTTTAAAAACAAAGAATAAGCCCACAATCTTCTGTCTGTTTATTATTGCTTTTAGGTGCATTTCAGGAATAAACCAGTAGCTCTTTCGGCCTTGTTTAGAAAGACATAGATCAAATTAAAAAGGCTTTGCACAATGCAAAGCCTTTCTTTTTATAATAACCAGAAGATTATACTCTATTTTCCTGCCGGGCTTTTAAAGAAATCATTAGCCGCTTTATTGGTAGGATCAAGTTCTTTAACCAAATTAAAATATTCTTTGGCTTTCGTTAAATCTTTTTCTTTTGAGAATGCATAATGAGACCCCAAATATAAATAGGCTTCAATAATATTAGATTTTACGCCTGCTTTTTCTTCAGGTTTAACCAATGACACCGCTTTTTCATAATATGGTTTAGCCAGGCCTTTTTCATCTTTCAAATCCTGTTGTACATTTGCTTTTCCTCTCCAGAAATAAGCAATAGCATATGTAGGGCTTATCTGACATAATTTAGAAAAACAAGTGTCGGCTTTTACAAACTGCCCCAAGGCTTCTGCATCCTTCTTCTCTCTTTGCTTCACCCCACCATCATAATAGTAAGCGCGTCCAAACTCATACCAATCCTGAGCATTCAGGTTTTTAGGATCTCCGCCCATAATTCTTTCATAGGTTTCGATAGCCTTGTTGTATTTTTTAGCTTTAATATTTGATTTTGCAATTTCTCTTAATACGTCGTTTGCCATTTTAGGGTCAATCGCAATTGCTTTTTCCATTTCAATCACACCAAGACTGTCTTTACCAACTTTAGATAATAGTAAGCCTTTGTATTTATAATCCGTTGCCAGGTATTTAAAATTAGCTACTGCAGAAGATTTATCAAAGAAACGGTTCATGGCGTTCAATCCTTTTCTATACATAGCAGTGTCCTGTTTTCCAGGTAATTCAGCATAAGAGTACCCCAGGTATCTGTCTAAATACATGCTGGTGTTACCACTTTTTTGCAAGTTCTCTACTTCGGTAATTGTTTCCGTGTATTGTTTATTATTCAATAAAAAACCTGCATAACGCTGACGAGCCTCGTCAGAGTTGTTTAGCTCTAAATATTTTTTATAGCTTTCAACGGCGTTTGCTTTTTGTCCGGCAAGGTGATATAACTCTGCTTTTTCTCTGTAAGCCGGAGCGTATGTAGGATCAAGGTCCTGGGCTTTTTTGTATAAATCCAACGCTAATTGATAGTTACGGCCACGTTGGTATAATTTACCGGCACGCAAAATTCCTTTGGGTGATTTTGGATTTAACTCTGTAAACTTATCATATTCCTTAATAGCGGGCCCTCCTTCGGTTGGATTTTTTTCTAATAATGCATCACCCATTAACAAATGGTTTTCGGCGTTTTTAGGCTCGATCTTAATGGCTGCATTTAACAACGTAATAGCTTCATCCAAACTTTTAGTATCGGCATCAATATAGGCTTCTGCTGTTTTACGCATCACCTCTGTGTTTTTATTAGCCCCTAACGTAGCCGCTTTAAAAAACTGTGTTTTTGCATCTGCTGATTTCCCTTTGAACCATAACACTTTTCCTAAACCAACATAGTTTAATGGGTAGGTCGCATTAGTTTCAACCCCTTTTTGGTAATAAATATTGGCAGAGTCCAGATCTCCGTTTTTAAAGAAATTTTCTCCGTAATAGAAATAATTGTCGCCTTTGCCGGCTTCTTTTGCTATTAATGCTCTGAAATCTGCTGCTGCTGCCTGATAACGTTCGTTATCTGTTTTAATAATAGCCTCCTGCAATGTTTGTGCAAAGGATGTGCTCGCTAAAAAAATTCCGGCACTGATTACTGTTATGTTTTTCATATCGATCATGATGTGTTTACTCTGTTTTATAACTGGGTATTTAATTTCCCATCAATTATTTCAAAAACTACTTGTTTATTGGTTTTATTTTCGAGCCCTAATATAGCTATTTTAGATGCATCAACGACTAATTTGAAGTCCATTCTGTAATTTTTCGACTCACTTTTTTCTCCAAAATTAACCGGATCAAATTGGGCTATACAAGGCAGGGAAACTCCATTAAGAATAAGTTGTCCTGGCATATTGTAATCTTTTTCGTCGTTAACTTGTTGGTTAAATAAAAACAGGTTTTCAGAAATATTTCCTTTGAAACTGAGTGCCTGCTGTCCTTGCGAAACAATAACCGAATCCAGCTTTCTATCCCCTGTTTTCAAGTTTGATAAATCTGCGTTTAATGTAAAGTCTCCATTGGTTAAATTCAAAATCATGTATGCATATTCTGTATTGGCTTCAAAGGCCTTTCCCTTTTTATCTTCAGAAGCAATAATCAATCTTGCTTCCGTTAGATAGATATTGCTGGTTTGGGAAACCATCTTCACATTTAAAATGGTAAGAAATACAACGATTATTTTATGCTTAATAGTCACTTTGGTTTTGTTTATGTTAAAAGTACTTCATTTTAAAATCAATTTACCTGCCACGCTCCCTGTTGCCTTTAAAACGAGAGTAAATTTAACATAATTTTAATGTTTCGGTCTCGTATAATCAACTCATCTTCTCTGCCATCTCAGGAGGAGAAATCATAGAATTTTATTTTAAAGGGGTCATATCTACTTCAATAAGGCGTTCTTCCTGTCTGTTTGGAGGTAAGCCTTGTTTCAGAAACATTAACTGCCCTGTTGGGCCGGCAATAAAAGTTTCGATGCCTTTTCCGAGGCTGAATTCTGCTGATCGGCGAATGATGCAAATACTTCGGCATAAAGGATATGCCTTTGTGGCAATGTTAGACTGATCGGGCATATAAGCGGTTTCTTTACTGGTTTTGGAGACTGCCAGAATTTTAACTGTTTTTAAAAACTCTTTTGTTTTGGTATCATCCTTATCGCTTAACCAGGCGTAATCACATACGCCGATGGATACAGAATCAGAGGCAACTGCTTTAACCAACTCTTCGGTATTGTTTAATGCTGTGCAGTTTTTTCCAAAGGAACCTGAAGGAATTAATGAATCTTTTAGTTGGCGTGTGCTTCCGGAGTTTGGATTATCAAACACTACTTTGATATGCTGGCCTTTAATAAGCGTGCTATCATTTCCTTTTAAAAGTTCTGTTAATTCCTGAAGAGATATGGTAGAATCTGCAAACTCTTTACTCACGATAAATGCAATGGCATCGCCGGCCACAACAGATGTTTGAGGAATGATGTTCTTTGTTTTGAATTGTTGCAGTTCTTTTTCGGTCAGGGGTCTTGAAATCGCAATAACCTTGGAGCTATCATTATACAGAGCTTCTATGCATTCCCTTTCATTAGAGGAACGTAATGTAATGTCTGCATATTTATAGGTTGTTTTAAATGTATAGATCTGATTATTGATGTGTAGTGTTAATCCTTCATCAAAAAACAGATTGGCTTTTCCGGATGTTGGTGTATCTTTTTTAGTGATATCATCCTGCATGCCGCAGGAAGTAAAAAAAACTACACCTATGATTGTTGCAAAAAAAAGTTTCATGTTATTTGTTTGTCAAATATACAGAATTAACTAAATAGGTATTTACAACTTTGTAATTGGCGACGCATAGCCAATAAGTGGTAAGTCGTTAATTCTTTTGGATTGTAATAATTTCAAAAATCAAGCTGAATTAGCTCAACAACCTAATAGATTTTTTGAGTGCTTCAATGAACAAATCTATTTCCTCCATTGTATTATAAAATGCAAAGGATGCGCGGATAGTGCCGGGAATGCCATAGAACTGACAAATTGGTTGCGTACAATGGTGGCCACTGCGAATAGCTATTCCGTATTTATCCAATAAGGTTCCTACATCAAAAGGGTGAATTGTGCCAACATTAAATGATATAACTGATGTACGATATTTTGCTGAACCATAAATTCTAACCCCTTCTATTGCCAGTAATTTTTCAGTAGCATAATGCATGAGTTGTTGTTCGTAGGCTTCAATGGCATCCAAACCAATCCTATTCACATAATCAATAGCTGCTGCTAATCCAATGCCTCCCTCAATATGAGGGGTGCCTGCTTCAAATTTTAAGGGAGAATCGGCGAACTCTGTTTTTTCAAGCGTTACTGTTTTTATTGTTCCTCCACCTGTTTGATAGGGTGGGAATTTATTGAGCCATAATTCTTTTGCATATAAAATTCCTACGCCGGTTGGGCCAAATAATTTATGCCCGCTAAACACATAAAAATCACAATCCAGATCCTGAACATTTGGCTTTAAGTGAGGTACAGCTTGCGCTCCGTCAATTAAAACAGCCGCTGATGATAAGGAACGAATGGTTTTAATAATATCTTTAACCGGGTTGATTGTTCCAAGAGTATTGGAAATATGGGTAAAAGCAATCAGTTTGGTTTTAGATGTAATGAGTTTTTGCAAATCCTCTAACACTAATTCCCCAGCTTCGTTGATAGGAATGTATTTTAGAACGGCTTGTTTTTCTTCGCACAATTGTTGCCACGGAATAATATTACTATGGTGCTCCATTTGTGTGATCACAATTTCATCTCCGGCAGAAACATTTATTTTTCCAAAACAATGTGCTACTAAATTGATGGACTCTGTTGTGCCTCTTGTAAAAATAATTTCGTGAGCGTGTTGGGCATTGATGTGGGTTTGAATGGTTTTACGGGCTTCCTCGTAGGCAATAGTAATTTCGCGGCTTAATGTGTGAACCCCACGATGAATATTGGCATTTTGGTTTGTGTAGTAATTTGTAATCGCATCAATAACAACCTTCGGTTTTTGAGCGGTAGCTCCATTATCCAGGTATACCAATGGTTTTCCGTTAACTGTTCGGTGGAGAATAGGAAAATCTTTGCGTATGTTATGGATATCGAACATGTTGTTTTGTTTCATGGTAACTTCGAGAACCTCAGTCACCATACTGTTAAAGTGCTTTTTCGAACAAATGTAATACTCTTTCCTGTAAAGAAGGAATTTCAATTTTATCAATTAATTCCTGTGCAAAGGCCTGTAATAATAATTTACGTGCGCTTTCTTCACCAATGCCACGGGCTTTTAAATAAAACAGGGCTTCTGTATCTATTTTACCGGTTGAAGTTCCATGAGAGCATTTAACATCATCGGCATAAATTTCTAATTGGGGTTTGGTGTTAATGGTGGCATCGTCGCTCATCAAAATATTTTTACTGCTTTGATAGGCATTTGTTTTTTGCGCATCCTTACGAACAAATATTTTTCCGTTAAATGTTCCTGTAGATCTGTCCTTAGCAATGCCTTTGTATAATTCATTGCTCTCACAATTAGGCATTTGATGGTCAATCAATGTATGATTATCCACCTGTTGTGTTCCATTGGTAATAAACAATCCATTCAAATGCGCCTCACAATTAGAGTCGGCCAGTACGACATTATGGTTATTTCGTACCAACTCTCCACTAAGCGTCATTGTGGTATTGTTGTAATTAGAATACTTACCGATCTTAACCTGATTAGTATTTACCGAATAGGATAAAGGACCTTCATTTTGAAATGTATAGCAGATTAATTTGGCGTTTTCGCCAACACATTTTTCGCTCACAAAATTAGAGAATACTTTGGCGGAGCCAATATTATAAAAACTTTCGATAAGAGTTGCCTGTGCATTTGCCTGAACATTAATAAAACTGCGGGTGTTGGCTACAATGTTCGCATTTCCACTGTTTACATAAATAACATGTAAAGGCATTGGGATAACATTGTTTTTATCTACCTGTAAAAACAAACCGTTAGCTGAAAACGCCGTGTTTAAAGCAATTAATGCATCTGTGTCTGCTTTTGCCTGAGACGACAATATATTTTTTTCTGAAGAAGACAACTCGTTTAATGACTTAACCGTTAAGCCTTTCACGATCATTTTTTCACTTAAGCCTTCGTTGTAAACGCCATTCACCACTACTAAATTAATGGCTTCGTCAATTTTAAGAGGTGCAATATCCGCATTGGTTAATTCGTTAAACGATTGTTCAACCGATTTGAATTCTTTACGAAGTACGGCTTCAATATTGCAGTATTTATAGTCTTCGTGCTTATTATTGGGAATGCCTTTATCTTCTAAATACCTGATGGCTGAAATGATTTCAGCATCCGGCATGAACGCAATTTTTCCGGATTTTTTTTGCAATTGTTCCAGCAAATTTTGTGTTACAGCACTTTTATTATCTACTACTAACGACATATTAATCTGCTATTTCAAATTCTTTTTTAATTTCATCATATCCTTTGGCCTCTAATTCAAGGGCTAATTCTTTTCCTCCGCTTTTAACAATACGGCCTTTGTAAAGGATGTGTACAAAATCAGGAACAATATAATCCAATAAGCGTTGGTAGTGAGTAATCACAATCGTTGCATTATCTTTTGATTTCAATTTGTTGACACCTGTTGCTACAATACGCAACGCGTCAATATCCAAACCACTATCTGTTTCATCCAAAATAGCCAGTTTTGGATTCAGCATCGCCATTTGAAAGATCTCATTACGTTTCTTCTCTCCACCGCTAAATCCTTCGTTCACACTACGACTTGCTAATTTTGAGTCCAGTTCCACTAATTTGGATTTATCTTTTACCAGCGCTAAAAAATCTTTCGCCGTCATTTCTTCCTGCCCATGGTAAGCACGGATTTCATTTAAAGCCGTACGTAAGAAATTAATATTACTAACTCCCGGAATTTCTACCGGATACTGGAACGCCAGAAAAAGGCCTTCGCGTGCTCTGTCTTCAGCCGGTAACTCCAATAAGTTTTTTCCATTGAATGTTACTTCACCTTCCGTTACTTCATAATCTTCTCGACCCGCCAAAACGCTTGACAACGTTGACTTTCCGGAGCCATTAGGTCCCATAATGGCATGAACTTCTCCGGCTTTTACTTCTAAATTAATTCCTCTTAATATTTCTTTATCGCCGATGGAAGCGTGTAAATTTTTTATGCTTATCATTTTATTATTTCCCGCAGATTTCGCAAATGTCCGCAGATTTATTTTTGTATTGCGTCGTTTTTAAATTTTACTTATAAATTATCCCACACTTCCTTCTAAACTGATTGCTAATAATTTTTGTGCTTCCACCGCAAACTCCATAGGCAATTTATTCAATACCTCTTTACAGTATCCGTTAACAATTAAACCAATGGCTTTTTCGTTATCGATGCCGCGTTGTTTACAATAGAATAACTGATCTTCTCCTATTTTACTGGTTGTTGCTTCGTGTTCTACAACACCTGATTTATCTTTGATTTCAATATATGGGAAGGTGTGGGCTCCACATTTATCTCCCATTAATAAACTATCACATTGTGAGAAGTTACGGGCATTGCTTGCTCCTTTTTTAATTTGCACCAGGCCTCTGTAACTATTGTTACTAAAGCCTGCGGAAATCCCTTTTGAGATAATGGTTGAACGTGTATTCTTTCCAATATGAATCATTTTGGTTCCGGTATCAGCTTGCTGATAGTTATTTGTTACTGCTACCGAATAAAATTCGCCAACTGAATTGTTTCCTTTTAAAATAACGGAAGGATATTTCCAGGTAACGGCAGAGCCTGTTTCTACTTGTGTCCAGCTGATTTTAGAATTATCTTCTAAACATAAACCCCGCTTGGTTACGAAATTAAAAATCCCACCTTTACCTTCTTTATCGCCCGGATACCAGTTTTGTACGGTACTGTATTTCACCTCAGCATTTTTATGTGTGATGATTTCAACCACAGCGGCGTGTAATTGGTTCTCATCACGTTGAGGCGCGGTACAACCTTCGAGATAAGAAACATATGAATCTTCATCTGCAATAATTAAGGTTCTCTCAAATTGTCCTGTGCCACTTGCATTTATTCGGAAATATGTAGATAATTCCATAGGAGAACGAACTCCTTTTGGAATGTAGCAAAACGACCCATCTGTAAATACAGCCGAATTTAATGCTGCATAAAAATTATCGGTTGCAGGCACTGCCATACCCATATATTTTTTAACCAGTTCAGGGTGATCCTGAACGGCTTCACTAAAAGAGCAAAAAATAATTCCTTTTTCTGCCAGCGTTTCTTTGAACGTTGTTTTTACAGACACACTATCAAATACAACATCAACAGCGATATTACTTTGCACACCACTTAGGCGTTTTTGTTCTTCAAGTGATATACCAAGCTTTTCGAATGTTTTTAATAATTCAGGATCTACTTCATCCAGACTTGCCAATTCCTTTTTAGGTTTAGGGGCAGAGTAATAGATGATATCCTGAAAATTTGGTTTGGTGTATGATACATGCGCCCATTCAGGCTCTACCATGTTTTGCCAATTACGAAACGCTTTTAAACGAAACTCCAGCATCCATTCGGGTTCGTTTTTTTTAGCAGAAATAAATTTAATGATTTCTTCGTTGAGGCCCCTGGGAGCTTCATCAGCTGCAATATCTGTGGTAAACCCCCACTTATATTCGTTCTGTATATGTTCTTCTAATATCTCGTTTGCCATTTTTTTCTAGTTACACGTTTCGGGTTTCGGGTTAAGAATAACTAGAAACTAGAAACATGGAATATTTAAACACTAAAGGATTCTCCGCAACCACAAGATCGCGTAGCGTTAGGATTTTTAAAAATAAACCCCTTTCCATTCAATCCGCCACTATAATCCAACTCAGTGCCTACTAAATACAAAAAACTTTTACGATCAACCACTACCTTAATGCCATTATCTTCAAATAACTGGTCGCCTTCTTTCAAAATATTGTCAAATACTAAATTGTACATTAATCCTGAACATCCTCCCCCATCAACCCCCACACGAATGAATGTATCGGCCGGTTTATTTTCTTCCTTTATTAAATTTACAGCATATTCTTTTGCTGCATTGCTAACTGTTATCATTTTGTAAGTAATTAATTGTTAGTTACTTGCGCCATATCCTTAATTAGATTAATTCTAAACGCGGTACAAAAATACCACTTTTACGGTATAAGTGCAAATATTTTGATGCATTAATCGTTAATTTGAAAAACACGTTTATTCTTTCCTTTCACAAATATTTACTCGCTTTTTTATTACTGGGAATTTCTATTGGCATATATGGTCAGTCCGGATCCGGTATTGAATTACAGGTCCATAAAAGCGATATGAATGTTCCCGGATTATTAACGAAACATCCTGTCACACTGGTTAATTATCTTACCAAAGGGAAAGCCTCTGACAAGGAGAAGTTTGATGCTATTTTCACCTGGGTGGCCACCAACATTAAATATGATTTTGATTCCTATTATTCTTCGGGCGGGGCCGGAATGCCAAAAGTAACGGCTATTCTAAAATACAAAAGCGGCATTTGCTTGGATTATGCTTATCTCATGGATACCTTATGCCGCTTAGCAAATATCACAAATGTGTCTGTTTATGGTTATGCCAAGGATGACATTTTTGATGTGAACGATTCTATTTACATTGATAATCATGCCTGGAATGCCGTCAACTTGGATGGATTATGGTATGTATATGATGTTACCTGGGCATCGGGCGCTACCGAATATAAGCTAACAAAGTTCAGTGCTTTTATTTATAACATTTACTTAAAACATCCTCCTAAATATAAAACAAAAAAAGTCATCAGTAAGCAGTTGTTTACGATTAATTACTGTGATTCTGCATTAACAAAAACGCCACTGGAAATTACCTATTTTAAACAGCGTTTCTGGAATAGATTATTATTAAAGCAATTGTTTCGTTTTAAATTAAAAACCGTTCGTGTCAATAATCAAAAAATAAATCCGAATTATTATTTATGCAATCCTGAAGCCTTTGCTATTAACCATTTTCCGGATGACCCAACATGGTCGTTAACAAACAGTCAACCTCTTCGGAAATTTGAGTGCGATAGCGCCTTTTATCACTTAAACGACAGTACTTATGCTTCATACATAAGATACGGAAGACCCTGTCCTGACTGTGATGGGTTTTTAGCGAATGATGAATTGAACAAACAACACATCTTACGAAAAGCCAGTTTGAAGTTTAATCCAAGAAATCGTTTTATAACCACCATCTGCGAGTATAATATTGGCAAATTAAAATATATTGAAAGTAAGGCATTCGAGGATTCTATCTCCAAGGTAACCGTCATTGATACATCGTTAGCTTACCTCTCTTTTGCAAAAGAAAGTTTGTTGAAGTCTCTGCAAAATATTGAGATTGACAATCTGCTTCAAAAAAATAAAAATAAAATAAAAGCCGATATATTATATGCCGAAAACGAAAAGCATCGGGAATTTATTTTCAGAGATAAGTTTAATACAAGACTTGGCGCTAAATCCATAAAAGACTTAGAACGGAAAACCAAAATGAGCGAAAAGAAGCTCATACGGCGCATTAACCGTATCAGAAATTACGATGCTAATGAAATAGCCAACCCTAAATTGAAAAATACTGATTACAAATTAGCTGAATTAAATTATAAATTAAAACAAACCGACTCTATTATTGATGCATTGGATCAAACCGTTTTTTCTTTAAAACAAACCTTTGAAAAAACAGTCGGCACTTTATCTGCAGATTTAAAACAAAAACTAATCCAGCACGATTCGGCTTTTATCCCTTTTCAGGCTTCAACCTATATGAGATATATTATGAAGGACAATTATAAAAAAGAAGTGGTGGACGTAAGAAAAAAGATAAATATATCCGAACAACATTACCTCAGCGGTCTTAAAGAAAAAATATACACTCCCGCAGCGTTGTGCTTAACCCTTGGCGACAGTTTATTTACTACTATAACTGTACGTAACAGCTATGAGGAGTTTTTATTTAAAATAAAAGCAGAACTTGTGAGAAGATGCCAAATGCCTGTTACAGCCTTAAAAGACTACAAATTATATTTACGTACCCAAAACCGACAGGACATTTGCTGGATAAAAACAAGCACTCCTAATCTGAATGTTTTATTTTCTTCATTCAATGAATTACTCAATCATCAAAAAACAGCGGAGTCCATTCTTAAAAAAGAAAATAATATAGAAAACAGGCGTTTTAAGCTAACCAATAAAGAATTAGATCGCCGAAAACGTAAATACAAGAAAATAGTTTTAAATAATACCAAAGTTGTAAATTTCCAAACCCGGGTGGTTAGAAAAGAAAAGCGGGAATTTTTAAAGAAACTCCGTAAAGAGCGAAGAGAGGCTGCCAGAAAAAACCGTTAGATCTTTTTAGTCTTTTACTCTACTAAACCTCAGTGCTTTTAAAATAAAATTCGGGAGTGCTTTTTTAGGGTCACGTTTTCGCAAATCCAGATACCAGCCAATTTTTTTAATAACCGGTAATTTTTTAGTTTCTACAAATTCGATCAGGGTTCCATCCGCATCCTCGATATATGTAAAATGCCCGGCTGCTTCGCCCATTTCAAAACCCGCGCCTCCATCAACTGTAAATGGCTGTCCGGCTTTTACACAGGCTTCTTCCAATGCTTTCATGTTTTTAATATCAAAACATAAATGGATAAAGCCACAATCGCCCCATAAGCGGTTCTCAAATATTTTTTTCGGAGTGTAATCAAATGCCTGTATCAATTCAATTTCATTGTCGCCTAATAAAGGGCCAAAGCTGCCTTCACGCGGTTTACTGTTTCTTAATACCACTCTTCTGAATTTTTTTTGTGCTCCCTCAACCCCTTTCCAGTCTTCAAATACAGAAGTTGTATCACTTACCACTTTATCAAAACCCAATACAGTTTTATACAACCCAATTGATTTGTCAATATCCTTCACACCTATCACCGCGCCCAATACGCCGCCTGTTGTAAAGTCCTTTTGTTGATACCAGGATGTTTTTTCTTCGATGATTTCGTACACATTATTCCATAAATCATGAATGTAAAAATGTTTTCTGCCATCAGGGGTTGTTGTTATTTCCGTCAGCATGGTTGCCCCAAAGTTTTTTAAATGGGTATAGGATGCCTGAATATTGTATGATTTTATTTTTCCTGCAAAAATACCAATGTCTCCCAATTGGATTGCAAAATCGGCATTTTGCGCCTGACGACTGGTATATTGCCAAATCTCGAAACCGCCACCGCCATTCATACTGATGGCCAGAATAGCATGGCGCGCATGAGGCATATTAGCAGTGTATGGGAGCATCAGCTCAGCCATCGCTGCTTCTTCAAATATTTTTATATCTGTTCCAAATGCTTTTCGATACCATTTAAAGGTCTCCTGTACATTTGTGTTTCCAACACCCAATTGTTGTATACCTGAAATTATATAGCTCATAAGTAGATTAAAACTGCAAAATTAAACATTAAAATGGTTACGAATCACGTCGGGTGTATTTCATTACTACATATTTTTCAGGAACTATCAGCTCTGATGTACAATACTGTACTTTTTCTTCCAGCGCATTTGGATAGTGTGAAACAACCGTAAATCCAAACGGGATAAAAAAATCCGGGATAATACATACCAAGTACAAAGGTTGCTGTGCTTTTAAGATCAGAGCTTTTACCAGCTGTTTCCCTATTCCCTGTAAACGCTTGGGTTCTGTGACGCCCAACGAACATAATTCCGAACAATCCTCATGCTCTCTGATTCTTCCAAAGCCAAGCACTTCATTGTTTTCTTTAGCCACCAAAAATTGATGGCTCAACAACGCCCTGTTGTCTAACTCAAATTGACGAATGAACTCTTTGATCAACTCAAAGTCGCTAACATGTGGGGGAATTATAAATAATGAGTTAATAAGCCCTTGTTTTTGTTTAAGAATTATGTTAAAAATAGCACACAATAATACTAATAATTAAACAAAACGGCACGGACTCTTTTATTTCTATAAACTGCTGGCAAGCGCCAATAAAGTTGTACTTTTGTTAGATAAAACTCCATAAAATGAAGCAAGAATATGATGTTGTGATAGCAGGGGGCGGTTTGGCCGGATTAACGCTTTCAATACAATTAAAGCAAGCCAATCCGGATATTTCTATTTTAATTTTAGAAAGTCGTGACAAAGCTGCAGCTGTAGCGGCTCATAAAGTGGGGGAATCAACCGTAGAATTAGCAACACATTATTTCAGAGAAGTTCTTGGACTAAAGGATTATCTGGAGGAATTTGAATTACCCAAACACGGTCTTCGCTTCTTTTTTACAGATGAGAAAAAAACAGAACTATCAAATCGTGTAGAGCTTGGCCCTCGTTTAAAATTACCTGTGCCAAGCCATCAATTAGACAGAGGGACTTTTGAAAATTTTTTAGAAAAGCATACCAAATCTTTGGGAACTGATTTTTTATTGGCCGCACGTGCAAAAGATGTGGTTTTTGGAGAGAATGGCAGTTTGCATACCGTTACTTATGCTCATGAGCGAGAAGATAAAACCATTCGTACAAAGTGGTTGGTAGATGCTACGAGCAGAATCAGTTTACTCAAGAAAAAGCTGGGCTTTCAGAAAGAAGCGCCGCACAATGTGAACGCTGCCTGGTTCAGAGTAAAAGGCGTTGTGGATATTGATGAATGGAGTGAGAACAAGGAGTGGAAAACGTTTTTAGCTCCCAAGCTGCGTTACCTAAGTACGGTACATTTTATAGATAAAGGCTATTGGTTATGGGTGATTCCTTTGGGTTCAAAAAACACCAGTATAGGTATTGTGGCTGATGAGGATATTCATCCGTTTGAAACCATTAATACATACGAAAAGGCAGTGGCATGGATCCATAAACATGAGCCACAGGCTGCCAAATATGTATGTCCTAACAAAGAGGACATCTTAGATTTCAGAATATTAAAACATTTTGCACACGACAGTAAGCGTATTTATTCGTCTGACAGATGGGCCGTAACGGGCGAAGCAGGTGTGTTTCTGGATCCGTTTTATTCTCCCGGAAGTGATTTTATTTCTTTGAATAATACCTGGTTAAGTGATTTAATATTACGGGATCATAAAGGTGAAGATATTGCTGTTCGTGCTCAAATCTACGAACAAACTCATTTATCCTGGTTTGAAAGCTGGCTGCCGATTTATCAGGATAAATACAAATTGATGGGTAATACTCAGATTATGGTATTCAAGATCTTTTGGGATTGGGCTATATACTGGTCGGTACCTTGTTTGTTGTTTACCAATCATGGTTTCACGGATCTGAAAGTGTTGAAGGAGTTGTTTGTGTCTGAAAAAAGCTTAGGTCGGAAATTCGGGAAGTTAAACAAAGCTGTTCAGGACATGTTCTTAGATTGGCTGCCTTACGAAAAAGCGATATTCGAAAACCGTTATATTGATCCTTTAGATCTGGACTATTTAAAAAGCTTTCAACGTGGCATAGATGAAATGCATGGCACACAGGTGATTGTGACTAAGGTTGCCGAAAATATGGTTGTGTTAGAAAAAGTGGCTGCAGAATTGTTCCGCTTAATCAGCCATCAGGTAAATCACACCTCTTTGGATATTGTCGTAGATCCATATTTGATAAGCCTGAAAACTCCTTACGATAAATCCGAGCACAGTAATGGCTTATTGGTGGATAATGCTATTAAAGCGGATGTAGCTAAAATGTGGTTTTATGAAGATGCGGTTTTAGCCTCCTGATTTTTTGAATAAATCTTGTCGTTGCGCAATAAATAAGCACTTTTTTACGTTATTGCGGTATTAACTAAACACTATGCTTCCGGCACTCTGGCATCGCTATATATTTTTATTTGGGTTAATTGGCCTTGCCGCCGGAATGCTCTTTGGAACTGTACCAACCAGCATTCCGCAGATTATTTTAGCAGCCAACTGGTTATTAGAAAAAAACTTTTCATATAAATGGCAGCAATTAAAATCAACTAAAATCTTTTGGGTACTGGCGTCTTTATTTTTATTGCATCTGGCAGGGATGTTATATACTCAAAATATTCCGCGCGGGTTAGACGACCTTAGAAACAAACTTCCATTATTGGTATTACCGCTCATTCTTTTTTCTACAAAACCATTATCGGCAAAGGAGCTTCGGTTATTGTTCGGGTTTTTCTTTTTTAGTGTGTTCGTTAGCTCCATCTGTTGTTTTCTAGTGTACGCGGGCTATACAAAAAAAGTGATCATAGATATTCGTAAGGCCTCTGTGTTTATGTCGCATATCCGGTTTTCTTTATTTATAGCATTTGCTATCATCAGTTTGCTTTATTACAGCATTAAAGAAAAGAGTATGCTTGTTAAAGCCACGTGTGTTGCAATGACTTTGTGGCTTTTATTTTTTATGTATAAGCTCGAAATGGCCACAGGGTTTTTGTGTTTAATCGTCGTGGGAAGCTTATTGTTAGTGCTTTTCAGTATTCGTCAATTAAACAAAAAAATGGCCATTGCTTTTATCTCTGTTCTTGCAATTTGTTTTTTATTTGTGTTGAATCAAGCTGTTAAAAGCTTGAATATGTTTGATAAAATGTCTGATAATTCAGCAAATATCATGTTAGGAAAAACAAAAAACGGGCGCTATTATTATCACGATCCTTCTTTTCAAACGGCTGAAAATGGAAATCTGATAATGATCAATATTAATGAAGAAGAATTGAAAAAAGAATGGTATGCAAGAAGTCCGATAACTTTCATGGGCCTTGATAAAAAAGGAAATGAACTTCGCTACACCATGTTAAGGTATATGGCGAGTAAAGGCTTAACCAAAGATTCAGTTGGTATTGCTTCTCTTTCCAACGAAGATATTTCAAACATTGAGAATGGTTATACCAATTACAAATACAATATCAATAGTGGCTTGATTTCGAAATGGCGCGAATTTGTTTGGGAGTATACAAAATACAAACGTGGCGAAAATCCATCAGGGCATACACTGAGTATGCGTTTGGAATTTTGGAAAACAGCAAGCTATATCATTTACCGACACCCTGTATTTGGTGTAGGTACTGGTGACATACAAGACTCCTTTAATAAAATGTACGACGAAATTCATACTAAATTAGATCTGGTTTGGCGTTTACGTTGTCATAATCAATACCTGGCCATTACCGTAGCATTTGGGTTTGTGGGCTTGGTCCTGTTTTTGTTTTACTTAATTTTTCCGGCTATAGTGTTAAGAAAAAAACTACACTATTTATATTGGCCGTTTTTTTTAATCGCTTTATTGTCGTTCGTAACCGAAGACACTTTAGAAACACAATCGGGTGTTACCTTTTTTATTTTCTTTCAAACCTTATTCCTGTGGCTGGCTTCTGCCAATGATCCTGAAAACAAAAAAGAGCTGTAGTATTACAGCTCTTTTTTGTTTTCATATATTTGCTTACTAGTCATTCAGCTTCAACACCGCCATAAAAGCACTCTGCGGAATCTCTACATTACCAACAGATTTCATGCGTTTCTTCCCTTCTTTTTGTTTCTCCAATAATTTACGTTTACGGCTAATGTCGCCACCATAACATTTAGCGGTTACATCTTTACGAATAGCGCTAATGGTTTCACGGGAAATAATCTTAGCGCCAATAGCCGCCTGAATAGGAATTTCGAATTGTTGTTTGGGGATCAACTCCTTTAATTTTTCACAGATCTTCTTCCCAAACTGGTAAGAATTACTTCTGTGTATCAAACAGGATAAAGCATCCACCGGCTCACCTTTTAATAAGATATCCAATTTAACCAAATCAGATTCTCTCATTCCTATAGGATGATAATCAAAAGAAGCATAGCCTTTTGAAATAGATTTTAACCGGTCGAAGAAATCAAATACAACTTCTCCTAAAGGCATTTCAAACACTAATTCTACCCTATCGGCAGTTAAATAATTTTGAGTCACAATAATACCGCGTTTCTCAATACATAAACTCATTACCGGTCCAATGAAATCAGATTTTGTTATGATATTGGCTTTAATGTATGGTTCTTCAATATAATCAATTCTTGCGGGATCCGGTAAATCACTAGGATTGTTAACTTTTACAATATCTCCGTTTGTTTGATAAGCAGTGTACGATACGTTAGGGACCGTTGTAATAACTGTCATTTTAAATTCACGCTCCAAACGCTCCTGCACAATTTCCATATGCAACATCCCTAAGAATCCACAACGGAATCCAAAGCCCAATGCCAATGAAGATTCCGGCTCCCAGGTTAAGGATGCATCATTTAACTGAAGCTTTTCCATGCTGTAGCGTAGTTCTTCAAAATCTTCTGTATCTACAGGGTAAATTCCGGCAAATACCATTGGTTTCACCTCTTCAAATCCATGAATACCTTCAGGGCAGGGGTTTGCAACCGTTGTTAAGGTATCCCCTACTTTTACTTCTTTCGCTTCTTTGATCCCTGAAATAATATATCCTACGTCTCCCGTATAAACGGTGTCTCGGGGTTCCGGTTTTAACCTCAACACCCCAATTTCATCGGCATTATATTCCATCCCGGTGTTAAAGAATTTTACTTTTTCACCTTTTTTAATTTTACCGTTATAAATCCTGAAATAAGCAATAATTCCTCTGAATGAGTTAAATACAGAATCAAAGATCAATGCCTGCAACGGAGCATTTTCATCTCCACTTGGAGGTGGAATACGGTTAACAATTTCTTCTAAAATTTCATGAACCCCCAACCCGGTTTTTCCGGAAGCAGACATGATTTCTTCTCTATCACAACCCAATAAATCCACGATTTGATCTTTTACCATTTCCGGCTCCGCACTTGGTAAATCTATTTTATTAAGAATAGGTATGATTTTTAAATTATGTTCTAATGCCAGATATAAATTGGAAATAGTTTGTGCCTGTATTCCCTGAGCGGCATCTACGATCAACAAAGCGCCTTCACAAGCGGCAATAGAACGTGAAACTTCATAGCTAAAATCTACGTGGCCCGGAGTGTCAATCAGGTTTAAAATATACTTTTCTCCTTTGTATACATAATCCATTTGAATGGCATGACTTTTAATAGTAATGCCGCGTTCTTTCTCCAGATCCATGTCGTCCAATACCTGATCCTGCATCTCTCTTTTGGATATAGTATTAGTATATTCCAATAGTCTATCTGCTAAAGTAGATTTACCATGATCGATATGGGCAATAATGCAAAAATTACGTATGTTTTTCATTTAAAGTAAAATAAGTTTGCAAAGATACATTATTGAGCGTAATTACAAGAATAGCCACAAAAATATATAAAACAAAAGCGCCGTTTGCAGTCAGCAAACGGCGCTTTTCTGTCTGTTATGGTCTGTTAGTTGTCTTTCTTAATAACTGTTACGTGCCCTACATATGGGTGTTTTCCTCCCTGTATGTCTCTCACCACCAATTTATAAGTATAAACGCCCTGTTCTGCCATTTTACTGCCTCCTTTTACGGTGCCATCCCATCCTTTTCGGAAATTATTGCTTGTAAAGATGTTTTCGCCCCATCTGTCAAATATATCCAATCGGTAATCATCTTCATCTATCCCTACACCCAATGGTTGGAAAACATCATTTAATCCATTACCATCCGGTGTAAATGCATTTGGAATATATATGGCAAAATCCGGCTTAACTTCAATTAAAATCCTCGCAATATCCTTACATCCTTTTGATGATGTAGCCATCAAATTAACGGCATATTCTCCTGTATAAGTATAGCCATGACTTGGATTTGTGACTGTTGAGTTATTATTTCCGTTTACAGCTGCCGGATCTCCAAAATCCCAATAATATGAAACGGCCCCCTGGGATGTATTAGTAAAATTAAAATTAGGATCCAAAATACTTGCCACCGAAGGTGTTGCATAAAAAGAAGCAATTGGTTGAGGATATACTTCAATATACTGTGACTTAACGATGGATGCTGAACAGGTTGTTACCGGGTTAATAACCGTTAGTTTTATCGAGTATTTTCCGGAATCCGTGTAAACAGGATATATAGAAGGATTTCCTTGTCCCAAACTTTCATGCTTATTATCCGACCAGTAAAACACATCACTTGCACCATTTGATGTTCCGGTAAGTGTTACAGATAAAGGTGCACATCCCTGCAGAGGGAAAGCTGTGAAGGAAGCAACAGGCAATGGATTTACGTTCACTGTAAATATGGCTATCGCATTCGGTATCGAACAGCCATCACTTATTGTAACTGCATATGTATTTGTTGTTATCGATACTGGCGCAGCACCTGTTACGGTAATTGAACTGGTATTTAATGCTGTAGGTGTCCAGGTATATGTATACGGTCCTCCATTTCCGGGACTATCAATGGATGGTTTTAATGTGGCCTGCCCTAAATGACAAATAGTAGATGTTGTTCCGCTGGCATTTAGCGGCGATTTTACGTTTATTGTAATAACCTTAGGGCCATATGTACATCCTTTCACATCACTTACCGAAACATTATAAGCACTGGTGGTTGTTGGACTTACAATATGAGGCCCTCCTCCCGAAAAAGCAGTTGGCGTCCAGGTATATGAATAAGCCCCAATATTTCCTCCGGATCCGGAAGCATCAATCTGAGTAGAGGTTCCATAACAGATAGTTGCATCCGAACTAACATTTAATGTTAATTTTTGTGGTGGCGTTACGCTTTGTCCTTGTGACACAGAACATCCATAATTATCTGTTACTGTGGCTGTATAAAACCCTCCTGCCACACCTGCCACACTTTGACTTAAAGCAGAAGTGGTAACCGTTTGTGAAATAGGATTTGCCCATGCAATTGTATATGGAGCCGTTCCTGATGTGTAGTTAACTGTAATATCCCCATCCGAAAATCCAAAACAGCTTGGTGGAGTCACATTAAAGCCTGTGATGCTTGGCAGAGGTGGGTTTGCAACCACTACCGTTTGGGTTATAGAACATCCGTGTGCATCAGAAATATTAGCTATCCAGTTATTACCCGGTGCCATATTTGAAACTACCGAGCCTGTTGGTGTTCCGGGTAAGCTCCAAACAACATTATAGGACGGTGTTCCTCCTGCTACAAATACGGTAGCAGATCCATTGGCCAACCCACAGGTAGCCGGTAAAGATGTATAGGTTGATGTTAATGCTGCCGGTTCTAATATCGTAAAGTTGGCATTAATAGAACAGGCATTCATATCTACAGCCTTTAACGTATAAGATCCTGCCGCTAAACCTGTAATAAGCCCTCCGGGAGATGCTACTGTTGGTGTCCAGGAGAAAGTATATCCCGGGGATCCTCCTTGTATAGTTGTTGAAATCTGCCCATTGTTAGCTCCATAACACGTAATGTTCGTAACACTGTATGCAATCATTGCTAATACAGGAGGCTGAGAAATAGTTACTTGTGATGATGTTAAACAACCATTAGCATCTTTTACATTTCCCGTATAAACATTTGCAGGTACATTGATTAACACAGATGAGGTTTGTGCACTTGGTGTCCAGGTATAACCATAAGGAGCCGTTCCTCCATTAACCAGAATAGTAGCACCCCCATCACTAGATCCATTGCAGCTAACATTTGTAAAGCTGCCTATAGCACTTACCAATTGTGTTGGTTGTGTTATTGTTACGGCATCTGTTCCTATACATCCGGCACCATCCACAACGGTTATCTGATGTAATCCCGCACCAAGATTTGTTGGATTTGTGGTTGAATTAGGCCCTGCTTGTGTTCCTGTCCATGATATAGAATATGTTCCTACTCCTCCCGAAATTGTGGCCGTGGCTGCTCCATCCATTCCATTAAAACATTTAACCGCTGTGCTTCCTGTAATTGTTACTACAGGACCGGCAATATCATTTATTAATCCACTTGCTAAAGCTACACAACCATTAGCATCCGTTACCGTAAATGTATATGCTCCCGCTAAAATATTATTATTACATAATGTGGTTACATTATTGCTCCATATCGTACTGGAATATGGCGCTGTTCCTCCCGAAACAGTCGCGCAGGTTTTACCATTAGCCTGTCCACAGTTTGAAGAAGTAGCTGACCCTACTGCTACCAATGCTGTTGGTTCGGTTATCACAAATGTTCTCGTTGTTACACAGGATCCGTTTGATGTAATATTAACTGTTTGATTTCCTGCACATAAATTGTTTACTGAATTTCCGGATTGTAATCCGGGAAGCCATAAAAAGGTTGTTGTTCCTGTTCCACCTGAAAAAGCAATATTGGCAGTTCCATCGCAGGCCCCATTACATTTTACATTCGTAGAAGTTAATGTTGTCGATAGCGCAGTTGGTTCTAGTATTGTTGCCGTTGCCGTTGCCGAACATAAATTAATATCTTTCACTGTAATAACATATACCCCGGCTGTTAAAGAATTAGCATTTGCCGCATTTCCACCACTTGGCGTCCAGTTATAACTATACGCCCCTGTTCCACCTCCGGGAGTAACAACAGCAAAACCGTTGTTGCCGCCGTTACAGGTTATGCTTCCTGTTGAAGAGATGTTCGCTGTTAGAACCGGTGGTTCTGTAACAGTGATTTGAGCGCTGGCTGTACAATTATTTTGATCGGTTGCCAAAACTGTATAAGAACCGGCACAGGCTCCTGTTAATGTTTGAGAGGCAACAGGACTGGCTCCCCCGGTCCATTGATAATTGACTGCTCCTACACCATTCAAATTAGAGGCTACGGCAACTCCATTGCATGTTCCAAAACAGGTAACATTTGTAGAAGTAATGCTTGCCGACATGGCCGGTGGATTTACCAATGCCACACTGGATGTAATAACACAGCCATTACCATCTGTTACGGTTAATCCATAATTTCCTGCTCCTAACGGATTGCTTGTTGCTGCTGTACCACCTGTTGAAGTCCAGGCATAACTATAACTTGGTGTTCCCCCTAATACTGTTGCATTTGCGCTTCCGTTTGTTGCACCAAAACATTTTGGGTTCGTTGGGGTAATGGTTAGAGACAGTGGGGTAGGTTGTGTAATATTAACACTTGTTGATGCAACGCATCCTGTTTGATCAGTAACTGATACGGTATATATACCTGCCGTAAGGTTAGCTGCCGTTGATGTTACTGCCCCGTGACTCCAGGAGTAATTATAAGTTCCTGTTCCAACCGATGCTAACGCTGTTGCCAAACCATTGTTGCCTCCAAAACAACTTACATTTGTTTGACTTGTAATACTAATGGTTGGGCCTGATAAATTTGGAATAGTAACTGCCAATGTTTGTAAGCAATTATTCGCGTCCTGAACGTTAATGGTATATGTTCCTGCGGGTACCGCATTTTGAACAACAGTATTTGAGCCCGAACTCCAGGTATACGTATATGCTCCCGGTGCACCACCGGATGCCGTCACTGTACCAGACCCGTTTGACTGATTACAGCTTGCCGGAGTTACTGTTGATGTTAATGTAACAGATGTTGGTTGTGTCACTGTTATTGTTCTGGTAATAGTACATCCGTTAGCATCCGTTATATTACAACTATAGTTTCCTACACCTACATTATTGATAGTAGATAACGTACTGGTTATTGGGGATGTCCATAAATAATTGTAAGGCCCTGTTCCTCCGCTGCCTGCTGCAGAAACTGTTCCAGTAGCTGTTCCAAAACATTTTACGTTATTGGAATTCATAATAGCATTTAATACCGGAGGCTGAGTTAGTGTACCACTTGCAAATGCAATACATCCATAAAAATCAGTTACTTTACAAGTGTAAGTCCCGGGAGCTAAATTAGTAGCAGTAGCTGCCGTTTGTGAAGGTGTGGTTGTCCATGAATACGTAAATGGTGACGTTCCTCCGGTCATACCAGTTGTCATACTTCCATTATTGGCACCGTTACAGGTGATATTGGTTGATGCGGTAATAGCCGCTGTTCCTCCCGGGGTTATTCCAATAACAGCCGGGCTTGAAATAGAACAGTTATTCGCATCTGTTGCTGTAACAGTATACGATCCTCCAACTACATTATTGGATATCGCTGCTGCGCCTCCACCTCCTGTCCAGGTATACGTAATTGTTCCTGTTCCTCCGGTTACAGTGGTTGATGCAACGCCGTTAGCAGCTGTACAATTTGCATT
Source organism: Bacteroidota bacterium (assembly GCA_016194985.1). Taxonomy (GTDB): domain Bacteria; phylum Bacteroidota; class Bacteroidia; order B-17B0; family Aurantibacillaceae; genus UBA4416. Next base: position 12,579 of record JACQAK010000172.1, on the reverse strand, counting down.
TTGAGTTGAAACAACAATCGCCAAAGCTGCCGGTTGTGTTACGGTTACTGTTTGTGTTCCTGTACAACCGTGAGAGTCTTTTACTCCCATTATATAAGTAGCAGCAAACTGATTCGGAAATGCTGTTGATGTCTGATATGCTCCTCCATTTAAATTATAGGAGTAGGTTGGCGTACCTCCCGATCCTGTAACGTTAACTGTTCCCGTAGCTGTACCAAAACATTTTACCGGAACCGCTGTTGCGGTTATAACTACCGGAGCCGGATCCGTTAAGGTTACAGAAGCTGTTGTTATACAATTAGACACATCTCTGATTGTAAGATTATAGGCTCCTGCCGGTAAGCCTGAAAAAATACCGGTTGTGTTTGTTTGAAAAGGGGATGTGAGTGTATAGGTAAACGGCGCGCCACTACCACCACTGGCACTTACACTAAAACTTCCTGTACTACCACCCGAGCATAAAGGATTTGTAAATCCTGTAACGGTTGCCGTTGGACTTCCGGCATTTGAAACATTATAGGTTACCGTTAATGTACATGAATTAGCATCTTTAACAACTACGGTATGATTGCTGGCAGTTAATCCGCCCGTGTTATTCGTTGCTGAAAAAGCTCCGCCATCAAATGAAAAACTATAGGTTGCTACTCCTCCGGTAACTCCCGTAACCGTTGCCGATCCGTTCGCGCTTCCGCAAGTAGCCAACCCTGTAGCAATTGTGGCGGATGTTGGACCAGAAGATGTTGCTACATTAAACGTTGTACTATAAGTACAGGCACTTGCGTCTTTTACAGAAACAGTATGTGTTCCTGATGATAATCCTGCCGAAACACTTGTTGTTGTAAGCGCTCCACCATCAATAGCAAAACTATAGGTTGGTGTCCCTCCGGTAACTCCGGAAATAGTATACGATCCGTTGCTTAATGAACATCCGGCAGGAGAGCTTGTGCCTGCTATAGCAGTTGGTCCCGGAACATTAACTATTGTTGTTGTTTTTGTGTATGTACAATTATTTAGATCTTTAACCGTAACAGAGTAGGTTCCTACAGGAAGAGATACTGTTGGGGAAGTAGCCGTAAATGCACCTCCATTAATTGCATAGGTAAAAGGCGATGTTCCTCCTGTTGGAGTTCCAAATGTAAAACTGCCGTTACTATTTCCGCAAGTGGCATTTGTTGGTGTAATGGTAATGTTTGTTGGCCCTGGTGTCATCGTTAATGTGGCAGAAACCGTAAACGTACATCCGGAGTTGTTTGTTAGAGTAATTACAGGTGTTCCTGCTCCTAATCCTGTAACGGTTTGCCCGCTGACAGATCCTAAGCTGCTCGCAAATAAGGTTACTGTTTGAACACCCAGACTTGTATTATTAATAAAAATTTGTCCATTATTTAATCCACAGGTTGGATTTGTAAAACTTAATGTTGCCGCAGGGTTTGGATTTACTATAACAGCAACCGTTTGGGTTCCGATACAGCCTCCTGCTGTTGTTCCGTTAACTGTATATATGGTTGTAGATGCTGGATTAGCTGTAACAGCAGCTCCATTAGACGATGATAAGCCTGTAGCCGGAGACCAGGTATATGTTACTGCGCCACTGGCAGAAATACTGCCGGATCCTCCGGCGCAATAAGTGGTACCTGTTGCTGCAAGTGTAACCGTACCAACAGTCACCGTCACTGTTTTTGTATTTGTACATGTTCCCTGAGCACCAACAACTGTATAGGTTGTTGTAACCGTAGGACTCGCTACAACAGCAGCACCTGAAACAGAAGATAAACCAGTAGCCGGAGACCAGGTATAAGATGTTGCTCCCGAAGCCGTTAACGTTGTAGATGCACCGGCACAAATGTTTTGATTTGGTGTAACCGAAATAGCTAAAGGTGTAACTGTAACGGTCATTTCATCAGTAGCCGTACAACCATTAGAATCTGTTCCTGTTAAAGAATAAACAGTGGTCGCTACCGGACAAACAGTAGGTGAAAGCGTGGTCCCTCCGGTCATGGCTGTTGTTGGTGACCAGGTATATGAAGTGGCAGGAATTGTATTTGTGACGTTGTTGTTAAAGTTTAATGTCCAGTTTACGAATGTTCCTCCATCACCGGAAGCATCATCAACAACCTTTAGAGTCCAGTTACCATTCATTGTACAATTATTTAAAGTTGTTAGCGATCCTCCTTCCGGAATATATCCTGCTCCTAAATTAAATGGTGCCGCTCCGGATGTGATATTAGTTCCGGATGTAGTATTAAAACAGGTTCCGGAATAGTTGTCGCCACCTGCGCCATTATCAGTCGAAAGTTCTAATGTTGCTCCACTAGGGCAAATCAGGTAAATATCTAAATCCGAATCATACGTATGATTAATGTTCAAACAGATAGAAGATAATGAGGCATTTCCCAATCCGGAAACATTAATTACTGAAGTTGCGGTTGATGTCCCGGCTGTAGGAATTGTAATATTTGCCGCCGTTGAAAACGAAGGCGATGTGGTTATAATTTGAGGCATTGTTGCATCTCCTAAAATGGTTGTGCAAACTCCCGGACAAACAGAAACACTGTTAGAAACATTTACAGCAGGTCCGGTCACTTTTACTATCTTAGAATCCGTACAGGGGCCTAATGTATAATATAACATATGCGTTCCAATCCCAGCTGTTGCGGGATTAAAAACACCAGCTGCTGTTACTCCCGGACCACTCCATGTTCCTCCGGACGGGGCAAAACCCGGAAGGGTAAATGCAGCCGCATTAGCACAAACAGTTTGGTCCGCTGCAGCATTTACGCCTTGATTACCTGTAATAACAAAGTCAAAATCACAATAGTCTCCAGGCCAATTATCAACTACTACATAATAGTCTGTGTTCGCTACTAAGCTGGCTGCCGGAATATTTAAAACAGCTGAACCACTCGGGCTAATAGAATTGTTACATCCTACGCTGGTCCACCCGGTAGTTGTTGCGCATGGGCTCGCTGCTCCGGTCGTTTTTCTAAACACCTCAAACTGTAGGGCATCTGCACTACATGTGGCGTTTATAGCAAAGTTAACTGCCTGAACAGGGTTTGTGGTCGTAAATTTAAGCCAAACCGAATTATCTACAACGCCATTACAACTCCATTGTGAGATATCGGGATCATTTACTGGTGTTGCTCCATTTGTGGTAGAATAATAATGGTTATTAGGGCATAACGGTGTTGCATTTGAACAATCATCATTTATAACGGTTCCGGTAGGATTATAATTATTCAAACATATTTCGAAAGCTCCCGTATTAGAACTGTAGCCATCTACAACTATATAATAGGTTGTTCCAGGAACTACGTTTGCCACCGTAAGTGTTGTTGTATTACCGGCAGCTGCCTGAGAACAACCAAAGTTATTGTATGTTGTTCCTGAGCATGCTCCTGTTAATTGAATGATAGCTACCTGAGGGCGAACAATTCCTCCATTAATACTAACCACTGCTGTTGTTCCGACTGCTGTAAATTTGAACCATACACTATTCCAAACTCCGGGGTTATCAAAACACGTAGGAATAAAAACAGATGTTAAATTTTCTCCCGTTGCCCCTACTGTTGTATACGCATTTGAACCCGAACAAAAATTGGAGGTTGGTAAAGTAATCGCATTACAAGGATCATCATTTGCCGGTTGAGCCGGAGAAGTAAGACATAATTGAAAGGTCCCTACATTATTATTTGCACCATCAACATAAATATAATAGGTGTTGCCCGAAACTAATGCACTATATGGTAAGGATGCTGTCGTTCCGCCCGGATTGGAACAGCCTAGTTGTGTAAAAGGACTTACACATGCACCACTAGAGGAAAATAAACCTATCATCGGAGAGGCCAAGGTTCCGCCATTCACTGTAATATTTACAACAGGTCCAGACGCAATAAACTTAAACCACATACCATTGTTTGTTCCCCCTCCAAAACAACTTGGAGGTGCTAAAGTTCCTACAATACCTGTATTATTATATGCTCCCGCAGCAGAACACCCGTTCGATGATACTAATATGGCGGTACTACAATCATCCCCCGGTGCTGCAAAGGTTGATAGTGAAATAAATAAAGCTAAAAAAAGGTTTATAATGTTTTTCATAATATTATTTTGGTTCATATGCCGGATAAGTTCCTAGTCCTAAATCTAAATTCACAATCGTTTCATGTTTAAATGCCTCTGATTTGGTTTTAACCATATCAACATATTCTTTTGAGAAATCAGCGCCTTGTTTTTGCATTTCGTTAACTGATAGCAATTCGATAAGGGGGCCGCGAACTATTTGTACTTTTTGGCGTATGTTAAAAAACCTGTACTGATCGAAGTTGGTTTGTTGAATTTTTTCGTAATCAGATGTGGACATTTCTTTTACAGACTCTATTGTTTTGAATCCACATTTAACCTCAGAACTTTCAAGTGTTTGAGAGAAAAGAGAGTGGGAAAAGAATAAACCAAGAAAGAATACTTTAATTTTTAAATTCATGTTTGTCTAAGTTATAATTAGACAAATATATGATATAGCTAAAAAAACGAGCGCTTTTTTAATAAGTAAGTTTCACTGTTTACTCATTTAAGTGATTGTAAAACAATGATTTCTGTAGAAATTTTGTAGAAAAACAAACTTCTTAATAAATAATATCGAAAGATTTCAAAGGTGAAAATTGGAGTGTCTAAAAGCTACCTGAAACAGTTTAGGCGCGCTTATATCTCTTTTCTCATTCTGGCAACAGGGATGTCCAATTGCTCACGATACTTGGCCACTGTTCGGCGGGCAATGTTGTATTTTTTTTCTTTCAAAATCTCGCAAAGGGCATCGTCGGTTAATGGTTTCTTTTTATCTTCATTAGCAATGCATTCCTGAAGAATTTTTTTAACCTCTCTGGTACTAACTTCTTCGCCGCCATCAGTGCTTAATGATTCTGAGAAAAAGGTCTTTAATAAAAAGGTGCCGTAGGGGGTTTGTACATATTTACTGTTAGCCACGCGCGAAACAGTAGAAATATCCAAACCTACTTTATCGGCAATGTCTTTTAAGATCATTGGCTTAAGCTTGGATTCATCTCCGCTCGAAAAATATTCCTGCTGATATTCCATAATGGCATGCATTGATACCAACATGGTTTGATGGCGTTGTTGCAGGGCCTCAATAAACCATTGTGCTGATTCAATTTTTCCTTTTACAAAAGAGCTGGCTTCTTTAATTGATTTTTCTTTAGCCCGAGAATATTCTTTCAGCATTTCAATATAATCATTGCTGATTTTCAGATCGGGCAGGTTACGCTGATTGATGCTCAATTCTGCCACGCCGTCATTAACACTGATGTTAAAATCAGGAACCACTTCCGATAGTTGTCCTTTATTGTCTCCTTCGGAGTTTCCGGGACGAGGGTTCAGGTGTGTGATCTCAGCAATAATATCTTTTAAATCATCTTCTTCGATATTCAGTTTTCTGACGATTTTATCGTAATGTTTTTTAGAAAACTCATCCATCATGGTTTTTACTACCTCAATGGCCAAATGGGTTTCTTTTGCTTTTATAGGCTTACGCTCCAATTGAATTAACAAGCATTCCTGAAGAGTTCTTGCGCCTACACCGGCAGGGTCAAATTCCTGAATGGTTTTTAAAACCGCTTCCAGTTCTTCTTTAGTGGTTTGTGTATTTTGAGAAAAGGCCAGATCATCAACAATCAGATCCAGATCTCTGCGGATATAACCGTCTTCATCAATGCATCCAATAAGATATAATCCAATGGCGAATTGTTTTTCGGTAAGATCCCTTAGTCCTAGTTGTTCTTCCAACTGTGAATGGAAGTCAGGCCCTTCAACTACCACCGATTGAAAGACCTCATCATCAGCACTTCTGTTGGAGATTTCATATTTATAGGCATCCAGATCTCCGGCGTCCATATAATCCTCCAACTCGTACCCGTCATCTATTTTATCAACTTCTTTTTCTTCAAAGTCATTGGCATCTTCCGATTCCGAATTATCTACTTCATCATACTCATTGTCTGTTTCCTCATTTTCTATCTCGCTATTATCTTCTTCCAAAGCAGGATTCAATTCGAGTTCTTCTTTTATTCTTTGTTCTAAAGCAACAGTAGGCAACTGCAACAATTTCATTAACTGAATTTGTTGAGGTGATAATTTTTGTAATAACTTTAAATGCTGTGTTTGCTTAAGTGCCATAATTCTTTAGCAAATATACAAAAAAGAGCCCCGAATAAAATTCGGAGCTCAAAATTTAATTGAAAGAAACCTAGTAATTATAGTATGGCGAAATCATTATATAAACAATAACGCCGGTGATAGTTACATATAACCAAATAGGATAACTAAAGCGAGTGATTTTTTTATGTTTTATTCTGTCGTCTTTTAAGCCATAATAAAATGATAATAACACTAATGGTAAAACTACCACTGCCAAAAAAATATGGCTCAATAAAAGCACCAGATATGGCATTCTTACTCCTGAAACAGCTGCTCTTTCGCTATCATCTAAAAAATGGTTATGGTCTGTGTCGCCAAAAATAGTATCAGGAATAAAGTAGTGGGCTGTTACATATGAAATAATAAATAACGCTGATAAGATAAAGGCCGTGATATTAAGCTTCTTGTGAAGTTGTATGTTTCGTTTCTTTATAGCTAAAAGCGAAAAAATTAAAAGCAGGCTACAGGTGCCATTAATAAAGGCGTTTACCAATGGTAACTTGTAAATGAAATGAGGAAATGTGTCGGGAACCGGAATTAATTTTTGATTAAGTACAATAACTATCAAACATACTAAAATGCTTACGCCTAATACAATTTTAAAAACGGTTTTATCGTTTTGTTTATTTAATAATTCCTGAGTTTCCATGGTTTAATTTTGACTAAAAGTTCCTTTAAATTTTGTAAAGATAGTGTTTTCAAAAAACAGTTGAGCATCTACAATGTATTGCTCATTTGCTTCGGTGTAATTCAATTCAACCTGAACAGTAGGGTGTGTTGTGGGAATAATCATTCCGGTAAATTTTATATTATTACCTATCGATAATGTGAGATTTTTACCTGTTTCTTCCTGCAATAATTCTTTAATCAATTGTGTTTGACACACTCCCGGAACAACAGGCATTTGTTCAAAATGTCCTTTAAAAATGGGATGATTCACATTTAACACAATAGTCGCAAGTAGTACGCCGTTTTCGGTTTTTTTAGCAGACATTACCGTGTAAAAATCATTCAGCAAAAAAGTCGTTGTCATCTTATTATTCAATTAGGTTAAGCTCTGTACGGATCTTTACTAATCCGAACTGTATGCAGTTAATAGTAGTATATGATCCGGTTTCGGGAACAAAAGTATAATTTATAAAACAGCTTTTTTTATTTTTATTGAACACGTTTTGAGAATATATTCTGCCCAATGTATCCGCCACAATATATCTGTGTTTATAGCCCTCCAATACATAGTAGGTCTTAATATTCTTATTACTGCAAAGGCCTGCGTGGGTATCAAACACATCTAATAAAAACATGTATTTAAAATTTGCCAGCAATGCATTGATGAGTGCCGGTTTGTTAAGCGGTTCAAATACATAAACAGGATTCATGACTTTGTTTTTCCATTCAAAATCAAACATTTTCATGCCCAGTTCGGTAACAAAAATAATATGTGTGGATACCGAATCTGTTTGTTTAACAATAACTATTCCGCTTAAATGATTTTTTAAAACATCAATTGATGTTTTAAATTTCAACGCGTTTGTTTCTTTTAATATTGGAGTAACTGCTTGTTTGGTGATAACAACACGATGGCACTGAGAAGGGTGTTTATATTTTGAAATCAGACAGGATTGCCCAAGCAAACAAACTATAAAGCTACTTAACAGTAAATATCGTTTCGGCAATTGGGGCATTTAATTTTTTGTTCGAAAAATCAAGAGAGGTAAGGTCCTCATTATTTTCTATCATTTCCATTTTAGCCACCGAAGTTACGGTTTTATCAAAATACAGGTTAATTTTTTTGAATGTTTCTTTCATGTTTTTTACCTGTGGGGTCAATTCAAGCTTATAAAATTTCTCATTTTCAAAATAGCCGGTTTTAAATTTATTGGATTTAAAAATAGTCCCCTGAACACACGACAGCATGATGTCGTTAATTTCTTTGAACACTTTGTTGCTATTCATATCATATTTAGAGGTTTTTTTTTCGTCTTTGATAATAATTTTTTCTTTATTAATGACAATTAAATACCTGGATGGCGTTACGTATTCCCAACGCAAGAGGTTTTCTTTTTTAAACACAAAATGCCCTTTGCTGATTATTTTTTCGGACATCATACTCAGGTTTTTTTCCTGCACAAAATCTGCTTCGATAGAGGTTGTTGCTTTGCTCATGCTCTCAATTTTTTGTTTAAGAGCGGTGGTATCTTTAACTGTTTTAAAGTTTTGAGAAAAACCAATAAACGGCACTAAAATGAAAAGTATTATTTTATACATATATCAAAAATAAACATAAATCAGGATGAAAAATGCAGGATAGTGTTAAGAAACATTAAGATCATCAAAGGTTCCATTTTTTTTTCCACTCTTCCATAAATGGCGGCATTGTAATGAAAAGCTCCTTGTTTACAGGATTCATGAACACTTGTGTGGTTCTACCTGTACATGCTACATATCCATGTTTTGCGCTACTAATTGTATATTCAAAAATCAGTTTAGCAGCCGGAGAGTTGATAAATATGGTTTCGATTATGGCAGAATCTCCATATTCCAAAATTCGTTTAAAATTAACCTGAAGATCAACCAGAGGCACAGCTAATCCATGTTCGTATATATCCAGATAACCTAAATTGTATTGTTTTCCAAAAGCTTCTCTTCCGTCTTCAAAGTATCTAACATAATGTCCGTGCCACACCACTCTGAGAGAATCTACTTCACTAAATTTTATTTGGGATTCTGTTTTGTTTTTTAACATGCTTCAAAGATAGCTGTATTCATGCGTATAATTACTGTGGTTGTTTATTTTTTCAACTAATTATTTTTACTGCATTTATTTTGATTTTAAAAATCAAGGGGTTACATTTGTATAAGTACTATTATTCACTAAAAAAAATAAACATGAAAAAAATTCTACTTTCTTCAATGTTAATCGTTTCTGTTTTGGCTAATGCTCAAAACAAATTACGGATTAATACAGTTCCGGCAGAACCTGTTCAGCACTTTAAAAAAGTGAAGGCTGCTAATTTCAGAAACACAGGCTCTTCTTTAGCACATAAAACAACTAATTCTAACGGATCTGCTTGGTTTAATCAACTTGATTTTATTGAATTAATTAACCCCGGAGTTCAGGTAATCAGCGCAATGCATGTGTTTCCTGATTCAGCAATTACTTTAGGGTATAATTCTAGTAATACGCCTGTTAATCCTTATGTGCACAAGGTGGCTAATTATATGGATCCTAGTTTTATGGCTCAGCAAACTATTATTACCGATAAGTTAGCAACCTATACGCTGGATTCTATTGCTATTGGTTATTTATATGAAAGAAATACCGGATTAGCGAATAATACTGCAGATTCACTGATTATTCAGGTTATTGCAGAAAATCACTCTCTTGATTATACCTTAGGGGGTAATTTCCCTTATCAGGATATCCAATTTGACTTTGCGGCACAGGAACTTAAATCAACCATGCAGGTGTTAAAAAGAATTTCTGTTGGTTTAACTTATGCAGATACATGTTCCGGTGGTGTTTATAAACAAATAAAAGTAGGAACTTCCGGAATAGCTCCACAAACTAACTCTAAGAAAATTGGTTGTGTTGTTTCTTTCAAACCAGGATACACATATACATTAACCGATTTGTTAATTGGTGATGGAACCAATATTGCTAATAAAAATGTGTTTTTTGTTTTAAGTTCTGAGCAAAATGGTGCAGGTACAGCTCCTACTATTTATGGTACTCCTTCTGACTATACCACGGATATGAATATGTCTTATTTCTTATCTACAGATACCAGATATAATATTAGTACTCAGGGCTGGAATGGCTATTTTATTCCTACTTATGCCTATACTGATCCTTTCCCTTACGAAAGTCATGATATTGGTTATAAATTAACTGTTGCCATTACAGGGGTAAAAGAATTAGAAGCTAATGGATTTGCTTTAAACCAAAATGTGCCTAATCCTTTCTCTAAAGAGTCTACTGTTAATTACCAATTAGCCAATGATGCTAATTCTGTTGTATTTAATGTTACTGATATTACAGGTCGCGTTATTTACTCTGAAAAAGTAAGCTCAGATAAAGGGTCTCATTCTGTTAAATTAGGAGCTTATGCTTCGGGATTATATTACTATTCTTTAAATGTAGATGGTAAAGTAGTTTCTAAAAAAATGATAGTAGAGTAGTTTTTTTAAACCTATAATTGTTAAAACCGACCTAAAAACAGGTCGGTTTTTTTGTTTTATATTATTGTTTCATTATATTTGTGTAAACTTTAATTTAATTAAACTTATAAACATGAAAAAAATTTACTCTTTAGTATGTGCTATTGCCATTTCTTCAATGGGCTTTGCACAGTCTCAATTATTAGTTCCGGGTAAAAAGCTTACAACTAAAGCTTCTTTTAACAAATCGGAATTACGTGCTACTAATAAACAAAGCAATTCTGCAGTTTCAAGAACAGCTTCTGGAAACGGTGTGCTGATTTCGGTGGTACTGCAGCTCCTATCTGGATTCACCATTTAGCGGAAGTTGTAGATTTCAGATCTATCGTTTTCTCTCAGGATGCAGCTACAAACTGGGTTGCTGCTGCTCCAACAGCATCATTACACGTAGATTCAGTATCTATTGTTTACGGTTATACTCGTAACAAAAACGTAACTGATACTTTAATCGTTACTTTCTTTGATGGCCCGATTACTGGTACAGGAACTTATGCAACAGGTGGTTTCTTAAACTCTGCAGGATATCCTGGTGGAGCTGATACATTAAGCTTCAGAAGATTAGGATATAAACAACCTACTAATACATTAGCTGCTGCGTCTCCAACTACTGCAGTTCCTGCAGGTCAAGTTGTGTTTAAAGTATTATTAACAGCTACTGATACTGCTAATGCAGCTTTCAGAGAAAAATCATTTGCTTTACCAACTCCTTTTACAAGTACAGGAAACCGTTTATTTTGTGCTAGCGTTCAATTCAAACCAGGTTATACTTATACTTTAACAGAACAAGTTGACGTAACTGCAAATACTTTCTTATTTACTTCATTAGAAGAAATGGGTGCTAGTACTTTATTTAACTACCAAGATTGTGGTTTTGGTTCTGCTTTATGTGATTACAGCGCTTCTCACATCTTACCTCAAGACGTGCGTTACAACATGGCTGGATCTTGGAATGGTCGTTTTATCCCGGCAATGGCTTATACTGCTGCTTACGGATTTGAGCACCACTTAATTTCTTTCTACGTTTCTGATAACACAGTTACAGGAGTAAAAGAACTTGCTGCAAACAATGGTGTTGCTTTAGGTCAAAACATTCCTAATCCATTCACATCTGAATCAACTGTTAACTACCAATTAGCTAAAGATGTTACTTCTGCTGTATTTACAGTAACAGACATCATGGGTCGTGTTATCACTTCTGAAAAAGCTAATACTGCTGCAGGAGCTCACTCTATTAAATTAGGTGCTTATGCTGCTGGTGTATACTACTACTCATTAAACGTTGACGGACACGTTACAACTAAAAAAATGATTGTAGAATAATCTACACTTTTTAATAAATAAAAGAACCCGGTTCATTTACGAACCGGGTTTTTTTATGCCCTACTGCTAAAATTATGCTAATTCTTGTGTTGACTTAACTAACAAGCTGGTAATTTTTTCAAACACAACAATCGCTTCGTCTACACTTTTAATGTTTTCGATCGTGAGCCATAACTTATTATTTTGCTCTTTTAATGCGGCCTGTTTTGGCGTCTTTTGTGCATATAACAACACGGCCTTAAACATCGGAGAGTTGTAATATTCGCTATCCTGTTTGCTTAAAAAATAAGCGATCATTTTGTTGTTCTTCAATGTAATTTTTTCAAAACCAAGTTGCATAGCCGCCCAACGCATTCTTACCACATTGATCAATTCAATAGCCTCTGTTGGCAACGGCCCAAAGCGATCTCTTAATTTAGATTCAAAAACCACCAACTCTTCCGGTTTAGCAACATTATCCAGTTCGCGATATAATAATAAGCGTTCTGTAAGGTTACTAACATATGTATCAGGAATCAATAACGCTAAATCTGTATCAACCACCGTTTCTTTAACGAATTGTCTCGAGAATACAGATTTATCAACGTTTGCCGATTCTCCCTCTTCGATGGTTTGTTTATACCAGTCTTCCTGTTTTAATTCTTCAATGGCTTCATTTAATATTTTCATATAGGTATCAAAGCCCATATCATTAATGAAACCGCTTTGCTCCCCTCCTAATAAATTTCCCGCTCCTCTAATATCCAAATCGCGCATGGCAATTTGAAAACCGCTTCCAAGGTCACTAAACTCCACAATAGCTGTTAATCGTTTTCTCGCCTCAGAGGT
>JACQAK010000039.1 GCA_016194985.1 Bacteroidota bacterium | reverse complement strand
AGGCCATTCCGGGGTTCTCTGTAAATGTAATGCGGCTCCAATCACCAAAAATGCGACAAACCTCCCCGATAGGATAATTTGACTTAATGTATAGCTTGATACACTGGTCAATAAATAATACTGCAAAAACAGTGATTATCGGAAGTCTGTATTTTTTAAGCATAGAGCCTATAAAAGCAAAAAAGGTTATCTTATGCAAAGATAACCTTTTAGTTGAATGTAATAGGATATTTAGTTTGATTGATTCAATTTAGCATCAATCCCTAAAGTTGCATGCGGAACGGAACGTAAACGTTCTTTTGGAATCAGTTTCCCACTCACGCGGCAAATACCATAAGTTTTGTTTTCGATACGCATTAAGGCATTCTTCAGGTTCACAATGTATTTCTCCTGACGAACCGCTAATTGTGCCGTTTCTTCTTTTGATAACACATCCGAGCCATCTTCCAATAATTTGAAGGAAGGCGAAGTATCATCAGTTCCGTGATTATCCGCATTGGAAAGGGTTTGTTTTAACAAATCATAATCTGCTTGCGCTTCTTTTAATTTATCGATGATCAACTCTTTAAATTCTAATAATTCCTTATCCGAATAGCGGCTTCTGTCATCCTTTGTATTTAAGAAAGGTTTTGGCTGAGCGGCCTGAGGTTTTTTAATTAATGGTTTGGTGATGTCAATATGCAAAGGTCTGTTTCTGATATAAGATTCTGAGCCTACAGAACGCCCTTCGTTTTTCTTTCTACGACCACGTCCACGTTTTTCAGGAATTTCATCATCATCATCATCATCTAACGGAATACCACCACCTTCTAAATCCAATACCGGTGCTTCATCCAAATCAACTACAGCATCATCATCATCTTCCGGTTTTTCATAATCATCTTTTACATCCACATCAGAATCATCATCTTCTTCTTCAGGTTCAATATCATCATCCTCGTCGTCGTTTCCTTTTTTGCCTTTTTTAGAAGGCTTAGCTGCTTTTTTAGAAGGCTTGGCTCCTTTTTTTGCAACAGCATCAATTGGCTTTCCAACAACTTTTGGTTTTGCTATTTCTTTTACTGCCTTTTTAGGCTCAACTTTTTTAGCTGGTTTGGCAGTTGCTTTCGCAACCGGTTTAACCACTTTTTTCTCAACTTTTTTGGGAGCAGGTTTAGCTGCTACTTTTTTTGCAGGAACTTTAGTCACTTTTTTTGGGGCTGGTTTTGGTACAGGTTTTTTAGCAGCAGCTGGTTTAGCTGCCGGTTTTTTTGGGGCTACTTTTTTGGCAGCAGGTTTTGGCGCAGGTTTAGCCGCTTTTTTTGGAGCGGGTTTTGTAGGTTTAACCGCTTTTTTAGGAGCAGGCTTACTTACTTTTTTAGCAGGCTTAGCTGCTGCTTTTTTGGGAGCAGGCTTACTTACTTTTTTAGCAGGTTTTACAACTTTCTTTGCCATATTCTTTTCTTAAAATTAATTTAACTTTTCTATAGAAATAAGGGTAGATACCAGTTCGTCTACTTCAACAGAATTTGCAGTGGTTGAGGACAAGTTTTTTACCACTTGTAAATCGCCCGTTAAAGTTTCGGCGCAAATATAGCTCAAATTATTTTGAATGGCGGTATCTAATGCATCATTTTGTTGGATTTTCACTAAAATCTTGTCGGTTACGTCTAAACCACTGTCTTTACGCAGGTTTTGGATACGATTCACCAATTCCCGGGCTAATCCTTCCTCTTTTAACGAATCGGTCAGGGTTATGTCCAACGCAACGGTTATTTGCCCGCTGTTAGCCACTTTCCAGCCCGGAATATCCACCGGAATGATCTCTACATCTTCCAATTCCAATAAAATCTCTTCGCCTTCCACATTCATCTTAAACTGCCCTGTTTTTTCAATGGCAGAGATAATCAACGCTCCATGATCATTTGCGTAAGCCTGAACGGTTTTCATGTGTTTACCACATTTTTTACCCAACGTCTTAAAATTCAACTTCAGATTCTTCACAATGTGTGCCTCTTCTTCTGTTACAAATTCTAATTCTTTAACGTTTACCTCAGCCAGAATAATATCTTTTACAGCCTCTACATGTTGTCTGAACTCAGTATCCAGGATAGGAATGCGGATCTTTTGCAATGGCTGGCGTACCCGCAGATTTTCTTTCTTACGAATAGACAGGATCATAGAAGAAATTTTCTGAGCCATTTCCATGCGTTTTTCTAAAGCCAGATCAATTAAGACCTCATTTACTTTTGGATAATTTGATAAATGTACAGAATCGATGGTATCTGTGGAGTCGTTCAAATTCTGATACAACCAATCTGCAAAGAATGGCGCTATCGGACTCATTAACTGAGATAAAGTATTTAAACATTCAAACAGTGTTTCGTAAGCTGCTTTTTTATCATCGCTCATGTCTCCTTTCCAGAAACGGCGGCGGGATAAACGGATGTACCAGTTACTTAAGTGTTCATCCACAAACTCCTCAATGTAACGCGCTGCTTTGTGAGGCTCAAATGTTTCGTATTGTTCCGTAACATCTTTCACCAGCGAATTCAGTTTCGATAAGATCCAGCGATCCAATTCTGAGCGCTTACTAACGTTTACCGTATTGCTTAAGTCAACCACAAAATTATCCACATTAGCATATAAAGCAAAGAATCCGTATGTGTTATAAAGCGTTCCGAATAATTTACGTTGTACTTCACCAATACCTTCTACATCAAATTTCAAATTATCCCAGGGTGCCGCGTTGGCAATCATATACCAACGGGTAGCGTCTGCACCATATTTTTCAATGGTTTCAAACGGATCAATCGCGTTGCCTAAACGCTTACTCATTTTGTTTCCGTTTTTATCCAGCACCAATCCATTAGATACAACGTTCTTGTATGCTACCGAATCAAAGTTCATCGTTGCAATCGCGTGTAAGGTAAAGAACCAGCCTCGTGTTTGATCAACGCCTTCGGCAATAAAATCTGCCGGATAATATTTTTTATCGTCAATTAATTCTTTATTCTCAAACGGGTAATGTACCTGCGCATAAGGCATAGCGCCGGAATCGAACCATACATCAATCAAATCAGGTTCACGGAATAATTTTTTCCCGTTCTTCTCTAATACAATATTGTCAGCATATGGTTTATGTAAATCAAAGGTGTCGTAGTTCTCTGCCGTAAAGTTTCCGGGCACAAATTTCCCCAGTGGATTTTCGGTCATAAACCCTTTGCTGATAGAGTTTTCGATTTCTTTTTTTAATTCCTCAGCACTTCCAATCACTAGTTGCTCAGAGCTGTCTTCGCTTGTCCAGATAGGAATAGGAATACCCCAAAAACGGGAACGCGATAAATTCCAGTCGTTTAAGTTTTCCAACCAGTTCCCAAAACGGCCTGTACCGGTAGCTTCCGGCTTCCAGTTAATGGTTTTGTTTAATTCAATCATACGATCTTTCATCGCTGTTGAGGCTTCTTTCACATATTCTTCGCCATACAAAAATGTACCGTCTTTTATTTCAGGTAAAAAACGGCCACGTTTATCAACCAACGTTAATGAACCGATGCCGTTTTGTTTGGCTACTCTAAAGTCATCCGCACCAAAGCTTGGTGCAATATGCACAATACCAGTACCATCGGTGGTCGTTACAAAATCGCCAACAATCACTTTAAATGCATCACCATCCATTGGTTGAACAAATGGCAATAATTGTTCATATGAAATTCCTGCTAAATCAGAACCTTTACAGTGCCCAACTAGTTTAAACGGAATATTTTTATCTCCCGGTTTGTAATCTTCAAATTTTAAATCGGTGTGTTTTTCTGAGAAATATTTATTCAATAAATCTTTAGCCAAAATAAATGTTTGTTGCTCACCACTAAATGGATTGAAGCTTTCTACAAATACATAGTCAATGTCTTTTCCCACTGCTAAAGCCGTGTTTGAAGGTAAGGTCCAAGGCGTAGTAGTCCAAGCCAGGAAGAACAGGTCTGCAGTATGCAAGTGTAAAGTTGGCAGTTTAACTTTTAAGTCTGCTAACTGCTGACTGCCTACTTTAAACTGAACAGTTGCCGTTCTATCCTTCACATCTCTATAACAACCCGGTTGGTTTAATTCATGAGAAGACAACCCTGTACCTGCTGCCGGAGAATACGGCTGAATCGTATACCCCTTGTATAACAAATCTTTCTTTGCCAAATTTTGTAACAACCACCAAACACTTTCAATATACTTGTTATCGTAAGTAATGTATGGATCTTTCATATCAACCCAGTAGCCCATCTTAGCCGTAACATCTTCCCACTTATCGGTATACTTCATTACTTCCTTACGGCAGGCTTTATTGTAATCTTCAACCGAAATAAATTTTTTGCTATTTGGATTTCCTATATCTTCCTTGGTAATACCCAAAGATTTTTCCACGCCAAGCTCAATAGGTAAACCGTGAGTATCCCAGCCTGCTTTACGTTTTACCTGAAATCCCTGCAGGGTTTTGTAACGACAAAAAATGTCTTTAATCGTACGGGCCATTACGTGATGAATGCCGGGCATACCGTTTGCACTTGGCGGGCCTTCGTAAAACACCCAGGGCGTTTTTCCTTCGCGGGTAGAAATAGATTTGCTAAATGTATCTTTTTCTTTCCAGTAGTTTAAAATGTCTTTACTTATTTGCGATAAGTTCAGTTGGTTGTATGTAGGGTACTTTTTCATTTTTTTGTGAGTGATGAGTGATGAGTGATGAGAGCTGAGTGATAAGTGGTGCTATCCACTAATCACCAATCACTTACCACTCAATTTAAGGGTAGCGAATGTACAAAAAATTGGTTTAACATCAAAAGTCAGAACTATTTAGTACAGTTTGTGAAATCCATACTCTGCGGTTAAATTTTTCCCATTTGTTTGAGTTTGCTTTCGAAAGAAAAAGCAATGGTTTTTGCTCTAAAAATGGCTTTTTGGGCATTTTCTCCCTCAAAAAGAGCATTTACTGTGCTTTCAAACACATTTAGCCAGATTTCAAAATGTTCAGCCTTTAAGGGCAAATTCACGTGTTTGTCGAATACATTGGTAGTATAGCCCTCTTTATCCAGCAGCACAAACTCCCAGAAAGCGATCATGTGTGGCATGTGTTTTTCGAAATCAACATGAGCAAACACAGGTTTCACCTCTTCATTTAACAATAAATTAGCGTAAAATGTCTTTACTAAGAGCTCTACGTCTGAGGAATTGGTGATGTCTGTTTTCATATTAATAAAAATGGTATGCAATCATTAATCCTGCAAATTTATAATCTGTAGTTGTTTTAGTCAGAACAGATACTTGTGAACCAGGTCCGCCAGCATCAAAATAGTATGCGTTGATAGTTTGAATAAGCAACTCAAATCCAAATGAAATTGATTGTTTCTCATTAATGTACCAGTTCTTTTCCAGCCCTGCTTTTAAATGGAACTTTCCCGCTCCATTGTCTTTTGGTTCCTTTTTTGTTGAATATTCAGGCCACTTATTGTCAGGATCATAAAACCTTTTACCAAATGTATGCCCTCCGGCGAATTTCAAGTAAAACCCGTTTTTTTTCTTATTCAACTTTGGCTTAATGGCTAATCCAACAGGAAACAAATTAGCATAATTCCATCTACTGTAACCAATATATAGCTCAACATGAAGATTGTTTTTAAACTTTAATGATGCATTACACTGTAACCCTAAATTGAAATTTGTATTAACATAACTCTGATTAGGCTGTTTATAATTACCTGTATTTATTGAGTAAAAGCCGATTCCGTACATAGTATGCAACGATGGATAAACGCGAAAGGAGGGTTTATATTTCAACGAATCCTGAGTATAAGCCACTTTAAACATCAAACAAAATGCAATAACAACAAGATGTATATGCGCTTTGAATGTCATACAGGAAAGTTACCTATTTCTTCTTACAAACCTGAATGGTATGACTGATTCCCACATTATCAATTTGCTCCACAATTTTAAATCCTGCTCTATCAATAAGCCGATTAAACACCGCGCTGTCGTACATTTGGCTGTTACCGTTGGCAATATTGGTAAAGTACAAAGAGGTCATTTGTAAGCTAAAAGCTCCCGGTTCAAATTTTTGTCTGTCCCAGAATGTTTCCATAATGTAGATGTGACCATCCTCTGCAACGGCCTCGTGGCAGCGTTTTAAGATGCTCACAATCTCGTCTTCGCTAAAACAATCCAAAAACTGACTCATCCAGATAGCGTCTGCTCCTTTAGGGAACCTCTGGGCATCATCCAGAATATTGATAGGGAAGTAATTTACTCTTTCCGAAAATGGTGTTTTGGCCACATTTTCCTTTGCCATGGCTAATTGACCCGGTAAATCAAGAATAGTCACCTTCACCTCCGGGTGATAGTTCATACACTTTAACGTGAATTTACCGGTATTTCCGCCAATATCAAGAATGTGCTTGGGCTGACGTTTGAATAAATTGCTCAAAGCCTGATCGAAGGACCCATCAGAATAATAATGATCAAAGGCAAACCAGCTATCCTGAATTGGTTTTGGTAAATGGGCCAGGCCTTCATAAACTGTTGGCCAATCGCCTAATACCTTTAATCCGGTTGGTTTTCCTTGTTTAATGCTTTCGGTAAGGCTAAACATGCCTTCATAGCATACGTCATTGGTAAAATCCATATTCACCCTTGTCATCCGGTCGTTTAAAATAAATAACCCGGTTTTGGTGATGGTGTATACATCCTCGTTTTTAATCACCAGACCAATGCCTAATCCCGCTTCCAGCAATACTCGAACGCCATATTCGGATAGGTTTAGCTTGGTATGAATTTCCTGCAAAGTAACCCCATGGATGCCGGATTCTTCCACCATGGCCAGAAT
Source organism: Bacteroidota bacterium (assembly GCA_016194985.1). GTDB lineage: Bacteria > Bacteroidota > Bacteroidia > B-17B0 > Aurantibacillaceae > UBA4416. Next base: position 96,544 of record JACQAK010000039.1, on the reverse strand, counting down.
GCCTAAATCCCTGAGCGATTTGGTAGCCTGAAATACAATAGGTGCAAAGGCTATAAACTGAGCATTCGTAATGGCTTCAAACGCTGATTTGGTATCTTTTGTGAAAAAATTCATACTTTCTGTAAACTAAAAAATTAGACGCATTCTAAGTAAAGACCGCCAAAATAGCGAAAAGATTAAACATTTTTGTATTTTCTTGATAAATTATAAATACCCAGCAACACGGATACTAAAATTGTTTGTAATATTGTAAATTGCACACACAATTATGGTAAAAATAGGAGACAAGAAAATATCGGCGGATGATTTCTATAAGGTTTTAATAAATAACCTGGAGCTTCAGTTAGATGAAGAGGCTTTAAGAAAAGTATATCGCAGTCATTATTTTTTGAAGGAGTTTACACGCGAAAAACTGATTTACGGCATTAATACCGGATTTGGGCCAATGGCACAATACCGCATTAACCACGACGATCAAATGAAATTGCAATACAATTTAATTCGCAGCCATTGCTCCGGTTCAGGAAATCCTATTCCCGAGATTGATTGTAAGGCCGTGATGCTTGCCCGTTTAAATACCTTAATGCAAGGCTTTGCAGGTATTCATCCGGATGCCTTGATCTTAATCAAAGATTTAATAAATAAGAATATTTCGCCGGTTATTTATGAGCATGGTGGCTTAGGTGCCAGTGGTGATCTGGTGCAATTAGCACATTTGGCGCTTACCTTAATTGGCGAAGGCGAAGTGTACTATAACGGTGTAATTACCAGCACTGCAGAGGTTTTCAAAAAAGAAAACATTACGCCCATGGAAATTCACATTCGTGAAGGGTTGGCCTTAATGAACGGAACTTCTGCCATGAGCGGTATTGGCATGTTAAATGTGATTTATGCCGAAAACCTGATGAACTGGAGTTTGTTGGCTTCTGCTACTATCATGGAATTGGTACAAAGTTTTGATGACCACTACTCCACGCCGCTTAACGAAGTAAAACATCACTACGGGCAAAATGCTGTTGCCAATGCGCTTCAAAACACATTAAAAGACAGTAAATTGGTGAAAAGCCGCGAAGAACATCACTACAACCAAAAAGTAGAAGTGGATGTATTAGTGGAAAAAATGCAGGAATATTATTCCATTCGTTGTGTACCGCAAATTGTTGGCCCCATTGTAGATACCGTAAATTATGCGAAAGAAGTATTGATCAACGAGATCAACTCTGCCAATGATAATCCTATTGTGGATTGGGAACGGAAAAATGTTTATCATGGTGGAAATTTTCATGGAGATTATGTGGCCTTGGAAATGGATAAACTAAAAATATCCATCACCAAATTATCCATGTTGGCTGAAAGACAATTGAATTTTTTATTGAATAATAAATTAAACAATATTTTGCCTCCATTTGTTAATCATGGTGTATTGGGCTTAAATCTGGGGATGCAGGGTGTTCAGTTTACGGCAACATCCACTACTGCCGAAAATCAAATGCTGTCAAACCCAATGTACGTTCATAGTATTCCGAGTAATAATGATAATCAGGATATTGTAAGCATGGGCGCCAATGCAGCATTGATTTGCAAGAAAGTTATTTTAAACAGCTACGAAGTATTAGCTATTGAGTGGATGACCATTTTACAGGCCATTGATTATTTAAAAATGCATGATAAGCTGTCTACCAAATCAAAAGATGCTTACGAAAAATTACGTAAAGTGTTTCCTTGCTTTGTAGAAGACTCTATCAAATACAAAGATGTAAAAGCAGTAAGAGATTATATTTTCTATAATCACATTGAGATATTGTAACTAATAACTATCGAGCTTGTCCGTCTGAGCGTAGTCGAAGGCAAGCCCGTAATTTGTTCCCGACTACGCTCGAACTGACAAAACAAAAACTATGGAATACGCATTAGTAACCGGCGGCAGCCGCGGAATTGGAAAAGCTATTTGTTTGCGCCTGGCAGACATGGGTTATAACATCATTTTAAATTATACCTCCAATGATGTGGAAGCCAACAAAACAAAAGAATTGCTTACAGCAAAAGGCGTTGATGTGGTGTTGATGAAATTTGATGTGAGCAGCACCGAAGAATCTGACGCTCATATTGAATCCTGGATCAACAATAATAAAGATAAATCCATTTCTGTATTGGTTAACAACGCCGGTATACGCAAGGATAACATCATGGTGTTTATTCAGCCTGAAGACTGGAAACGTGTAATCGATATTACCGTAGATGGTTTTTACAACGTTACCCGTCATGTGGTAAAAAACATGCTTACCAAACGTAAAGGACGTGTGGTAAATATTGTTTCCTTATCAGGATTAAAAGGATTACCGGGGCAAACCAGTTACTCAGCTGCCAAAGGAGCCGTTATTGCCGCTACCAAAGCTCTGGCCCAGGAAGTAGGAAAACGCGGTATTACCGTAAACGCTGTGGCACCGGGCTTTATCAAAACAGACATGACCGAAGATATTAAAGAAGAGGATTATAAATTCATGATTCCGATGAACCGCTTTGGCGAAGCGGAAGAAGTAGCCGGAGTAGTTGCTTTTTTAGTAGGAAAAGATTCAAGTTATGTAACAGGACAGGTTATTTCAGTAAACGGTGGATTGTATAGTTAATTAGCCAATGAGTTAATGTGGCAATTTGAAAATGCCAGCTTAACCAATAAATTGTCTAATTATCAAATTGAATAAATGAACAGAGTAGTTATTACAGGTATAGGAGCTTGGTCGTGTTTAGGAAAAAATGTCGACGAGGTACGGGATTCTTTATTTACAGGTAAATCAGGGATCGGCTTTGAACAAATCAGAAAAGATATGGGCTACCGCTCTGCTTTAACAGGCATTGTTGCAAAACCTGAATTAAAAGGCTTATTAGACAGAAGAGCCCGTGTAAGTATGGGGCAACCGGCCGAGTTTGCCTATATGGCCACATCCGAAGCATTACGCATGGCCAACATGGATCCGGATTGGATTGCTAATCAGGAAGTAGGTATTATCTATGGTAATGATAGTGTAGCACAATCTACCATGGAAGCTATTGATACCGTAAGGGCAAAGAAAGATACCATGTTAGTGGGTTCAGGAGCTACATTTCAATCCATGAACTCAACGGTAACCATGAATCTTTCTACCATTTACAAATTAAAAGGCATCAACTTTACCTTAGCTGCTGCCTGCGCCAGTGGTTCCCATTCTATAGGCATGGGTTATTTATTAATCCGTACAGGCCTGCAACAACAGGTAATTTGCGGAGGTGCGCAGGAAGTGAATCCTTATACTTTTGGTAGTTTTGACGGATTAAGCGCTTTTTCTGTGCGTGAAAACGAACCAACCAAAGCCTCCCGACCGTTTGATAAAGACCGCGACGGTCTTATTCCCAGCGGTGGAGCAGCTACTGTTATTTTAGAAAGCTTAGAATCTGCACAAAAACGTGGAGCAAAAATATTAGCCGAAGTGGTTGGTTATGGTTTCTCCAGCAATGGCGATCATATCAGCAACTCCAGTGTTGACGGACAAACACGATCTTTGGAAATGAGTTTAAGAGACGCTCAGTTAAGCCCTAAAGACATTGACTATATCAATGCGCATGCTACCTCCACGCCGGGCGGAGACCGGGTAGAGGCCAAAGCCATTGATCAGGTGTTTGGCGACGTGAAAACTCCCGTAAGTTCTACCAAATCCATGACAGGTCATGAGTGTTGGATGGCCGGAGCCAGCGAGATTGTGTATACCACATTAATGATGCAAAACAACTTTATCGCTCCAAACATTAACTTCGAAAACCCTGATGAAGATTCCCAAAAAATAAACATTATTGCCGAAACCAAGCAAACACCGTTAAACACTATTCTATCCAATTCTTTTGGTTTTGGAGGCACAAATTCTACTTTGATTATCAAAAAATTTCAGTAATTTTACAGATTATTATATTTTTTAACGAAAACACAGTTTTATAGCAATCATGACACAAGAAGAAATTATAAAAACCGTTAATGGTTTTTTAGTAGAAGAATTCGAAGTTGATGAATCAAAGATCACCCCTGATGCCAACCTACGTGATACACTAGAGCTCGATAGCCTTGATTATGTGGATTTAGTTGTGGTAATCGAAAGTCATTTTGGATTTAAAGTGGTTGGCGAAGACTTTATTAATATCCATACGTTCCAGGATTTTTATAGCTATTGCTTCAATAAAGTACAGGAAAAAGCTGTTGCTTAATCGTATTTATACACTATTTTTAAAAACAAAACACCAAGGTGTTTTGTTTTTTTGTTTTAGGGGGCTGGCATCTCAACCAATAAAATAAAACTGTATTTTTCATTATATTTGTAATATGAAAGCAATGGTTATAACTCCAAAAAGTCAATCTGAATTTAAGTTCCTAAATGATCTGTTAAAAAAATTAGGAATCGCTGCTTCTACGATGACAGAAGAAGATTTAGAAGATGCAGGCTTATCTAAAATGCTTAAGTCTGTTGATAAACATAAAAAAGTAAGTAAAGAAAGTATTATACAGAAACTGAAAGCATAATGCAAGTTGAGTTTTTAAGTAAATTTTCTAAAGATATTGATCTCATTAGTCAAAAAAGCGTTAAAACAACGCTGCTTAAGCTAATTCAACAATTTGAAACTTCTGAAAATTTAAATAACATTTCTCATCTTAAAAAGCTTACCGGTCATAAATCAGCTTATAGAATTAGAATTGGCGACTATAGAGTTGGCTTTTTTTACGAAAACCGTAAAATTATTTTTGCACGAATTGTTCATCGGAAAGATATTTATAATGTATTTCCCTAATTGTACTTTATAACTTAAAAATGGCAAGCGATTCAAAATGGGATGGACAATCACAGGCAAAAGTATCAGGATTTAAAATCTTTGTCTTTATTCTAAACACCTTTGGTTTAAACCCTGCTTATTTCATGTTACGGTTTGTAGCTTTCTACTACTTCCTGTTCTCAAAGCCTAATAAATATATCAAAGAGTACTTCATTCAGGCACATGGTTATTCGCCCCTCAAAGCACGCTTGGCGGTGTATAAAAATAATTTTTTATTAGGTCAAACCCTCATCGATAAAGTAGCGGTAATGGCGGGCGCTAAAAATCCGTTTAAGGTCATTCATAAAAACGGGAACATGCTGGATGAAATTGCGGCCATAGGTAAAGGTGGTATTTTGGTAAGTGCCCATATTGGCAATTGGGAAGTAGCCGGACAAGGCTTAAACAGACTGGGTACCGCATTCAACATCTTAATGTATGCCAACGAAAAAGAAGATGTGAAACAGTACATGGATGGGGTAATGAAAGAGAAAAAGATAAATATTATTGCCATTGATGAAGAAACAAAAAGTCATATCATTGAACTGCACAAAGCCTTTAGCAATAACGAATTAGTGGTAATGCATGGCGACAGATACCGCGAAGGGGCCAAAACATTTACGGCTGACTTTTTTGGAAAACCTGCCCAATTTCCTGCAGGACCATTCATTATGGCAGCAAAATTTGGTGTTCCCTTATGCATTGCTTTTGCTGTTAAAACAGACAAACACACGTATCAATTTTCAATTGAGCAACCCATACAGGTCGAGAGAGTTCGTGGGGAAGCATCACTCGAAAAAGTATGTTATGAGCTTTTGCAAAAATATGTAAGGGAAGTAGAGAAAATGGCAAAAGCCTATCCGCATCAGTGGTTCAACTATTATGACTTCTGGAAATCTTAATATAAGTGCCTGTAAGAACGCTTAACCACTTAGTAACATAGATTCAAAAACCCTTGCTTATTAAACTTAAGAGCCAAGAGAAAAGATTGTAGCGTAAAGCCCGACCGGCAGGGACACGCCCCAATAAAACCTACGTTATTCTAATACACTACTATAAACAATAACATTAAACTTTCGATTCCAACCATTGAGCATAATTAATTAATCCGGCTCCTTCTTCAGACGTGCTGAATTTTTTAATAAATGCCTGAATCCCCGATTTCAAAGGTCTCCAGCGATTTTGTGGAGTATCCAAAAACTGGCGTATCAAGCCTAACATCGCCAGATCTATTTTAATAGATTCTTTCTCCTTCATGTCATCGATCAGTTTATACAAATGATGCCATTGTTTATCACACTGCTCATAGTCTTCCAATTCTATTCTATTGATTAATTCAAATACATGTAACTTAACTACAAAAGAAATATCCAGCGATTTAAAATTTTGCGACACATACATCTGGCTAAAAAATTTACTGGCCTGCTTGTATTTTTTCAAATCAAAATTTAAAATAGCCAGATTATTTAGCACATAAAAATACTGATGCGGATTGTTTTTGATCTGCTTTTCATTTTGTGCCGCTTCCAACGTATCAATGGCTTTAGACAAATTGGTTTTACTATAATTATTAACCAGGATATTATAGTAATAAAAAATATACTGATCATATAATACTTTATCAAATTCAAAAATAGCTTTATGTAATACTCCGGCATAATGAATGGACTGTGTATGATTATTCAACATATAAGACGCGTTGCACAAATACACCAGCAATTGTAATTTAATTTCATGCGTTTGTTTTGTAAACACGTGATCGCGTTCAAATTCCAGCAAGCATGATTTCAAGTACGCTTCCAAAGAAGTATAGTCCTTTAATAACAACATTAAGCGGCTTACATTTTGAAATATGCGAATACGTAACTGTGAACTATTCTTTACATACGACAATTTGATGGTATTCTTTAGCGTATGATGAAGCCACGTGGTAATGTCTTTTTTGGTAGTTAAATTTTGTGTTGTTTTCACTTCGTGTGAGAGTATCGCCAAATTATTTTCCAGATCCTGTAATAATTTTAACCGCTGACTGTTTTCATTTCTTCTCTCAATAATTTTTGCCGGATTCTCCTCCATGTTTTGAATACTCAGCCTTACCATTTGTTCGTAAATGGCCTCCAGCATGGCATACTCTTCTTTGTCAATAGCACGCCGTTCAGCCAGTTTCAAATAATGTACCGCCAAATGATATTGGTGTTTTCTGATAAATATTTTAGCCAAACCAACTAAATGCAAAATATCAGTTTCGGGTTTTTTATGATTCAGATTCGATAATATCATCCCGATATCATCTGCAATTTTGTTTTTGAGTCTGTAATATTTGGTATCAGGTTTTGAGCCTTTGTAAAGCGCTTTAAAATGATAGATATCCGGCTCGTGAGACTGCTTCTTAATAGAGTCAAATAGCTCTATATCTTTTCTTACATCAAAATTATGTGTTATCTTAGCGTAGAGTTTGTAGCTTTTGATCTCTTCTTTTTCCAGAGATTTAATCAGGTCTTGTAAAATATCCATGATATGAGTATGTAATAAATTTTAAAAGTAATTTATTTTTGGTAATAATTTTCACTAATTTTAATCAGCTAACATTAGATGTCATGAAACGTTTTTTGATCTTATTTCTTGCCTTAGTGCCAATTATTTGTTTAAGTCAGGCTAAAATTGGTATGAGTCATTCTTATACGATAACCCCTGTGGCCGCTAGTTCCCCTACCTCTGGTGTATTGTATGGAGATAGCGTGCACATCTATTCTTTTGTAAAAAACAGTGGTAATGCTCTCTTTACAGGCTCCGTAAAATTACAGGTAAAGCGAGATACTACCAATGGCGTGAAATGCGATTCAGTTGCTATTAACGTGTTTCTTCAACCAAATGACAGTGTTTTAACTCTCCTTACTTTTGCACCGGCTCCGGGTATATATGCTTTTAAATCGGGGGGTAATGGTAATACGATTGTGGTATGGCCATTTGTGATTGACCCTTCTGTCCTTCCGGGAGATAGTATAAAAACAACGATATGGATCAGTGGTACCGCAGGCATTCATGAATTTGACCTCAACCCATTTAAGCTGTATCCAAATCCTGCCAGCCAATTCATTACCATTAAAGCGCAAAAGCCAGGCATTTACAAAACCATGATATTATATGACGTATTTGCCCGAAAAATAAAAGAGCTGGATTTTGAAGAGCAGGTGGATGTATCCGATCTGAAACCAGGAACTTATTGGATCATGATTCATACAAAAGATACATCTTATCGTATATCGTTTATTAAAGAGGGAACTGCTGCAGAATAATACTGGCTATTTCAATTGTTTTTAGTAACGTTTTAGGCATATTCCGATAGCTATCAGAATCTGATACAATACAACTTCGTAATTATGTTTACCTTCATTAGGGATGCATACGGAAATCTTTCTGTGAGAGACGAACAAAAGATTGTATCCGCCAATTGGCTGACAGGTTTGCCTTCCAGCGAAAACACCCTGATGATAAATAAACCTTGCATTTTTTAATACATCAGGTTAAAAAACATAGGCCATAGGCTCATTCAGAAGAGCGGACCAGCATCGGTTCGCTCTTTTCATTAAAATCACAGTTGTTAGTGTAATATTATTTCCATAATTTATTATATAAATTAAGTATCAATAATACTAATTAAAATTTGAATATGTAATAAATATAAAATTGAGGTTTCAGATTTTTTTTAATCTTCTCACATTTGTATCAGAAAAATATCTAACTTAAAATAATTAATTATGAAAACAACGATTACCAAAAAATTATTAGGACTGGCGCTCAGCGTTTTTTCTATGGCCGCTATGGCACAATGCCCTACCTCGGTAAGTATTAGTATCGTTTCAAACACAGACGATGGTAACTTAACGGTACAACCTGTATTTGGAGGCTCTACACCTACCAGCATGACGAACTCTTTTCAATTAATGAGTCTTTCCAATTCGTATAGCTACTACTCATATAATACAGGTGCTGTTACTTTTTCAAATGTTTCCAATGGCACATACACACTTTGTTTGAATGCCGACTCTTTAAATTATCCAAACTGCCCGGGTGTTCATGCCTGTATGTTAGTAACTGTTACCAACACAACAACTCCTGCTTGTAACCCGGCATTTACTTATTATACTGACTCCAGCTGCGTAACTCACTTTGTGAATAATTCAACTGGTGCAACCAGCTACCAATGGTATATCAATGGTGTATTTTATGCATCGCCTAATCCAAGCATCAGTTTGGCCAACGGATCTTATCATGCCGTTCTTTTTAATTACATCAATGGCAACATGTGTGATTCCATAGGGCAAACGGTTAATGTAGGCTGTGGAGGCGGTTCTTGTCATGCTTCATTTACTTACTATACAGATTCGAATTGTGTAACTCATTTTATAAATACATCAACAGGTGCTACTAACTATCAATGGAATATCGATAACATTGTATACACCTCTGTAAATCCTTCTATCAGCTTATCTAACGGAACTCACTATGCTACTATCTATAATTACATCAACAACTCTTTTTGTGATTCGCTTTCGCAATTAGCAGTAGTAGCCTGTGGCAGCAACACCGCCTCTCCTTGCCAGGTAAATTCAGATTTCCACATTTTTGCTGACTCTACTAATGCCGGTAATTTCTTTGCCTATAATTTATCTACAGGTACAAGTACTCTTTCATACTCCTGGGATTTTGGTGATGGCACTCCTCCTTCTACACAACAGTACCCTTTCCACCAATATGCCACACCGGGCAGTTATATTATTTGCTTAACGGTATCTGCTACTACAGGTTCTGTTACCTGTTCGGATACACACTGCGATTCTTCGAGTACACACCGTATGTCGTCAGGCTTTATGATGAGCCAGTTACATGTTATTCCACAAAACATGACCACCGGAATTAAACAACAGGATGCTGTAACCGGATTAAAAGCATTCCCTAACCCAATAGCCGATGAATTAACTATTGAAGCTACAACCGTAGAAAATATAAAAACTAATTATGTGTTAACGGATGCGCTTGGCAGAATGGTATTGACAGGTAGTTTAGAACATTCGAAAGCAACACTTAACACCAGCTCATTACCACAAGGCTTTTATAGCTTAAGTATCACCAACGAAAAAGGTGCTACACTTAAAACCATAAAATTAGTGAAGTAACCTTATAGTTTGTTTAGTTAACAAAAGCCGCTCTGTAATGATACAGAGCGGCTTTTGTTTTTTGGATTAACCTACGGCACTTATGCCTACAGATTCTTTGATAGCTCAATAGATGCCAACGATAACTAAATAAAGCTAAGCGTTAACAAAATCACAAAACAAGACAGCATCAACAATGCCGTAAAACAACAATTGGCGGCTTTAACCGATGCCATCAACCAATGCTGCTCAAACAATTCCGCACGTCATTCAAGTACCGCTACATTAAATCAATTAGACGTTGAATTAAGCGATAAAGATGCCATTGTATTAAACCAAAACGTACCAAACCCATTTGCCGAGCAAACTACCATTACGTATAACGTTCCGGCTACTGTAGAAAAAGCACAAATTATTTTTTACAACAGCGAAGGACAAATCATCCAAACGGTTGATATAAAAACACGCGGCAAAGGCAAGGTCAATGTGTTTGCTGCTGATTTATCAAGCGGTTTATACCATTATACTTTAGTAGCCGATGGCAAAGTGGTAGACAGTAAAAAAATGGTAAGAGAATAATCTATACTAAAAGAAGAGATTCTGAAATAAGTTCAGAATGACTTAATAAAAAATCCCCGACGATCTGTCGGGGATTTTTTATGACTATTTATCTGTGAACATCTTAATGATCCGTGTCATCTGAGTTCCTTGATCTGCTTTAAATCACAATCTCGTCCATGTCTTTATTCAGAAAATGATATTCCATAAAGGCATAACTATCCGATTTGGTAATGTTGATCCATTGTTTGTATTCAAAATACCATTTCCATTGAATGCTTCTTAAAAATCCTTTTTGTTTTAAGTATCCTTCAATATATGGATGTACACACAACGTTATGTTTTTAGCAGATTGTTCTTTAATGATAAAACGTAAGGCGTTTTCAATTTGTTCTACAAATAAAATACTTGGCTGCACTTTACCGGTTCCTCCGCAACTAGGGCAGGATTCCAACACCTCCACATTTACTTCGGGACGCAAACGCTGACGGGTAATTTGTATCAATCCAAATTTACTAGGAGGTAAAATATTATGTCGGGCTCTGTCCGACTTCATTTCTTCCTTTAATTTATCAAACAGTAATTTTCTGTTCTCGGGATTATGCAGATCAATAAAATCAATTACTATGATGCCACCCATATCACGTAAACGTAACTGACGGGCCACCTCAACAGCCGCTTCCAGATTCACTTCAAGAGCATTCTCCTCCTGCGATTTGTCGCTTTTGGCGCGGTTTCCACTATTAACGTCAAATACGTGCAAGGCTTCGGTATGTTCTACTACCAAATAAGCACCGCTCTTCATAAAAACCGTTTTCCCGAATAATGATTTGATCTGACGATCAATACCAAAATTATCGAAAATAGGAACCTTACCGCTATAGTGTTTTAAAATGTCAACTTTATCCGGAGAAATGGTTTTGATGTAGGATTTCAAATCATCGTATACCGTTTCACTATTCACGTGAATGGCATTAAACGAGGCATTTAAAAAATCTCTCAAGATCGCATTGGTTCTGTCTACCTCTCCTAATAATTTAAACGGAGGCTCGGCAGTTTGCAAAGCCTTAAAACATTCGTCCCATTTTGATACCAGATCAGCCACATCACCTTCAATATCCGATACAGATTTTCCTTCGGCTACCGTACGTACAATAACACCAAAATTTTTTGGTTTAATGCTTTGAATGAGTGCTTTTAATCTTGTTTTTTCTTCGCTGCTTCTGATCTTTGAAGAAACAGACACTTTATCGGAAAAAGGAATCAGAACAATGTATCGTCCTGCTATCGAAATTTCTGTGGTAATTCTTGGTCCTTTGGAAGAGATCGGTTCTTTGGCAACCTGAACCAATACATATTGTCCCGGTTTAACGGCTTCGTTAATTTTACCATCTTTGTTAATGTCTCCTTCGTTTTTAAAGTACATTAAGTTACTCACGTTCTGCTTGCCGGAACGCACCGCATCAACGTATTTGAATAACGAATTGGCCTGAGGACCCAAATCTAAATAATGCAAAAATGCATCTTTCTCGTATCCTACATCCACAAAGGCAGCGTTAAGTCCGGTCATAACCTTTTTAACTTTACCCAGGTAGATATCGCCTACCGAAAATTTTATGTTATTTTTTTCTTTATGAAGTTCTATCAAACGTTTATCGTTCAATAGTCCTATAACAACTTCGTTAGGCGTAGAATTTATTACTAGTTCTACGTTCACTTTAAAATAGTTTTAATTTATATATAATAACATTATTGATGGCATAACGAACCAATTACGGTTTTAGCAAACAATAACATACACAAATAACACAAACGGTAAGACTGAATGTCCTTCCGTTTGTGTATAATCTTTTTCAGAAAAATCTAATTAGCTGCGCTAATTATTTTTTCTTGTGACGGTTTTTTCTCAAACGTTTTTTGCGTTTGTGTGTCGCCATCTTATGTCTTTTTCTTTTCTTTCCGCTTGGCATAATCCTTAGGTTTTAAAAAATTTATATTAGGTTAATTATTTATTTTTTTAGTTGTTCAATGTATTTATTCACTTCTATCTTTGCCATAGCATCATCGGTTACACTGGCATATTTTTCAAGCATTTCAATCGTTTTTTCTTTTTGACCCTGTTGTTCATAAGCATCTGCCAAATGCAGGTATGCTTCAATATATAAAGGATCAATTTCCAGAACTTTGTTAAACCGCTTAATAGCTCTGTCCCATTGCTGGGATCTTACAGAGAAAAAAGCAAAGGTTAACTGAAGTTTTACATTATTACTGTCGGTTTTTTCAACTTCCCGTAACATTCCGATCCCTTTCATCGGGTCCTTTCCGTCTTCCACAAAACAAGCCGCCAGTTGAATTTTAGCGTCTGCATTTTTCGGATCTTTATCAATCGCCTTTTGATAACAACGAATCGCACTTTGATACAAGGCCGGGATCTCTGTATTGTCTTTTGTAAAACGAACCGAGTAATAATAACGATCGCCTGCTTTACTATAAGCCGCTGCCGTTTTTTGTCTGTCGGCTATTTGTTCTACAAAATACGCCGCAAAATCCGGTCGTTTTTGTTTATCCCAAAATTGCACTACCGGAACAAAAGAAGTATCGGCTTTTGAACTTTTAGCAGTAGCTAACAAGGCATCATAACTCGATTTATCTTCCGGCTTCAGGGATTTAGAAGCCATGGCGATAAAGGTTTCCATGCCTGCTACCGTTTGGGTAGAAGCCTGAGATCCTCTTTCAGAGCTTTCTGCATTTCCTGAGTGCGTTTTTGGTGCAATAAATAAAAGAACGAATAAAACAACAGCTGTTATTACTAAACCTATCTGTGTTTTACGAACTGCTGTCATTATTCAACTTGTTTGTTATCCAATGGCTCAGCCACCTTCACATTACGTTTTACTCTTTCGCTAAATGTTTTAGCCGGTTTAAATGCCGGAATAAAATGCGCCGGGATAACTACCGTTGTGTTTTTTGAAATATTACGTCCTACTTTTTCAGCACGCTTTTTTACTACAAAAGTTCCAAATCCGCGTAAATACACGTTTTTTCCTTCAGTCATCGAAGTACGGATAGATTTCATGAAAGCCTCCACAGTTGTTTGCACAACTATCTTTTCAATACCTGTCTTTTCTGAAATTTCGTTTACTATATCTGCTTTAGTCATTTACAAAATATTTATAATCAACGATTTAAAATTAAAAATCGGGCTGCAAAGATATGCTTTTTATTGTAAATCAAAAATTTAGAACGTTTTTTTTGGGATTTTTTTAGCCTAAACCCTTTTTAGGGCTTATTTACTGGATTTGAACAAGTCGATTTTGATCATCAGGCTGTGGTTTTTGATAAGCCCAGGAAAAAATAAGCATTGCCGAAGGTGCTTTATAAAAACAATAAGCCATGCATCTCCGATAGAAACACGAGAGTGGTTTTGGTCTGCAAAAGGCATACAGCATTCACCTTATTTAAGTATATTAGCAGTCTGTATTTTATGATGAAAGATTTTTTTGGATATTTAAAATCTAAGGTATTTTTAAAACATTTGTTGCTTTCGGTATTAAGCCTGGCAGTCGTATTATGGATTTTATTTAAATTACTGGGTGTATATACTCATCATGGAGAAACAGCCGAAGTGCCTGATTTTAAAGGAAAATCAATAGCAGAACTGGAGAATTTTGTAGCCGATAAACATGTAGGCTATGTGATCATTGATAGTGTATATAGTCCAAAAGAACAACCGGGCATTGTTATCAAACAGGATCCGGAAGCAAAATCTCTCGTAAAACACAATAGAATTATCTATTTATACGTTACTAGTACGCAGGCTCCACAAATGGCTATGCCCAAACTGGTTGACAGAAGTACACGTCAGGCCGTGTTTATGATTGAAAGCTATGGCCTTAAAGTAGGCAGAATAACTGAAATTGCGGGCGATTGTAAAGGCTGTGTTTTGAAACAATATTTTAACGGGAAAGAAATAGCTCCCGGAGAAGCAATTAAAAAAGGAAGTAAAATAGACCTGGCAGTAGGGAAAAAGGAAGATAATTATATTGCCGCTCCGTCAGACTCAAGTAGTGTCATAGAGGATCCGGAAGCAAACCAATAAGAAATTCAGAGGATGAACTGTTATAAATTAGTTGTAAAATGTATATGTGCTTTACTGGTGATCAGTAATATACGCATGCATGCTCAGGAACAGTTAAGGCCTTTGAGCAGAAATGGCAATCTTCCTGCTATTTCTTCCACAAAAACACTTAGTAAAGTATCAACCTCAACGCTTACCCCTATTAATCTGCCCTTTTTTGATGATTTTTCGTATGCTTATAAATCGCCTTACCCATCAGCCAATAATTGGGTAGATTCGAGCGTATACGTAAACACAGGTTTTGGTATTGCTCCTATAACATTGGGTGTAGCCACATTTGACGGGTTAAACAAAAAGGGCTATCCTTATAATATCAATAATCCGGTGAGTTATTCAGGCCCTGCCGACTATTTAACATCACGATATATTAATTTACAGGCTACTTCTACCCGCACCTATAGTCCGGGAGACAGCATCTATTTAAGTTTTTACTATCAGGCGCAGGGTTTTGGAGAAGCTCCGGAAATGAACGATTCCTTATCAGTAGACTTTTGGAAACCAAACCAGCTTAAATGGAAAAAAGTATGGGGCATTAAAGGCTATAATCCCAGCTCTACCGACACCAGTTTTTATCGTGTCAAAATTCCTATTGCCGATACCGCCTATTGTGACAGCTTATTCAGATTCCGTTTCAGAAACAACTCTACCAATAGCGGAAGTTTGGATCACTGGCATGTAGATTACGTTCAGATTAAAGATTATTATCTGGTAGGAGACTCTACTCTGGATGATGTGTCCTTTGCTTATAAATCATCTCCTTTCCTGAAAAACTACTCAGTAATGCCATTTAGCCAGTATAACCGTACGTTGGAAATGGGAACCAAATTCAGAAATTATATTCGCAGCAATTTTAGCATTCCCAAATTTTCCAGTTATAATTACACAATTAAAGATGCTGCAAATACTCCTGTAGCAACAGATGCATATGGTACCTTTGATAATCCGGGGATTTTACCATTTATCCCTAATGGATATTATCTGGGAAATGCTGCCGTTCCGGTGTTCACCTTACAGCCCTTTCCTGTTACCTTTCCCGACTCCACGTATTTTACCATAAAGCATGTGGTTTCCACATCAGGAGATACGAAGAAAGATAACGATACATTGGTTCAGATTCAAAAGTTTACTAATTACTACGCCTACGATGACGGTAGCGCTGAACAGGCTTATTACTTAGGCGGAAACTCTTATGGCGCCAAAACAGCCGTTCGGTTTACTATTAATGTGGCCGATACTTTAAAATCTGTTCGTATTTATTTTGATCCTGTGGTTGAAGGCGGGTTAATCCAATCCTCCTCTTTTAGAATAATGGTTTGGGATAATGGCGGTAATGGCCCCGGAAATGTACGCTATAAAGACAGTACCATGTATCCAACCTATTTGTCGGGAGATTATAATCTGTTTCCAACATATCGCCTAACCTCTTGTTTGGTATTACCTGTTGGCACTTATTATGTTGGCATTCAGCAAACCACCGGACAACCATTAAATATAGGATTTGATAAAAACACTAACCATAAAGACGCTTTATATTATAATACCAGCGGTTCATGGTCTCAATCAAATATCGATGGCTCTATTATGATTAATCCTGTATTGGGCTGCACAGATCCTCCGGTTCCCGTTGGCTTAGCCAAATATGAAAAATCCAGTTTGATCAGGATTTTTCCTAACCCTGCTCAAAATACCATTTCCATTACCTATCCCGGAAATCAAGTAGAGAACACGACACTAGAGATTTTAACCTCATTAGGACAAGTCGTGTATTCCAAATCCATTGTTAGTAACGAAACTATTGATGTCAGCGATTTGTCAAATGGTTTATATTTCATTCACTTAAAAGGTAGCAACCTAAACGTTAGCTCTCAAAAGCTAATTATTTCCAGATAACATGACAGACGATATTGAAGAGGTTGAATCCGGTGAAGAAGAAAAAGAACTTTACGAACATCATCACATCAAGGTAGAAAAAGGCCAGGTGATGATGCGGATAGATAAGTTCTTAATGATTCGTGTTCAAAATGCTACCCGCACTAAATTACAACAGGCCTGCGATGCAGAATGCATATTGGTTAACGGGAAGCCTGTAAAATCCAGTTACAAAATAAAACCCTTCGATGAGATCTCTATTCTAATGACATCTCCTCCACGCGACGTGGAAGTTGTAGCAGAAAATATTCCCATCAATGTGGTTTACGAAGATGATTACATTTGCGTGGTAAATAAAGAACCCGGAATGGTGGTTCATCCTGCTTATGGACATTATACAGGAACATTGGTTAATGCACTGGCCTACCGATTTAAGAATCTTCCTTCGTCTAGGCAAAAACTGGCAGATAATCTTACCATTGATAGACCGGGCCTTGTACATCGTATTGATAAAAATACATCCGGAATTATTATTATTGCTAAAACAGAATTAGCCATGACACGTTTGGCAAAGGATTTTTTTGACAGAAATTTAGATAGAAAATATATTGCTATTGTTTGGGGAGATGTTAAAGAAGATAGTGGCACTATTAATTGTAATGTAGCACGTGACCTGAAAAATCGAAAAGTAATGGCTTGTTTCCCCGACAGCGATCATGGTAAGCATGCTATTACCCATTACAAAGTATTGGAACGTTTTGGCTATGTAACGGTTGTAGAGTGTAAACTGGAAACAGGACGCACACATCAGATCCGTGTACACATGAAACATTTAGGGCATCCTTTGTTTAATGATAATGAGTATGGAGGCGATAGAATTTTAAAAGGCTTATCCAGCAACAAATACAAACAATTTATTGAGAATTGTTTTGAGATCTTACCTCGTCAGGCACTTCATGCCAAAACACTGGGTATTACACATCCTATTACTAAAGAGCCTGTTTTTTTTGAAAGTGATTTACCGGACGATATGCAGCAGGTGATTGAAAAATGGCGTAAGTACTCTTATAAATTTGAGGAAGAGTAGTCCCTGTTTTAATTGATTAGGTTACGTGTTTATTTGCTATTAGAATGCCGTAGCACTTAAATTAACTCGAATTGTTCGACCCCGAAGGGGTCGCATTTCAATAGAGACTCATGATTATATTCATGTACGACCCCTTCGGGGTCGAATGCTTAAGTTTAATGTATAGGTGCAAATTATCATAATGAATTATCTCAGGTAGAGCCTCGAGAAATTCTTTTGATGACGTTATATAATAAAATTATTCCTTAATCCACATAAATACTTTTCCATTATCCCGATAATGGTCAAAGTTTTTACCAAAGGTAATCGCGCAGAAATCAATAAAAGGCAATACGCCAAATACGCCACCCAGACTGGCAATATAGGCCACCGGAACATGAGGCTTGGTTCCTAAATAAATACGATGCAGGCCCACAATTCCAAATGGAAAAGGGAATGCCAATACAGCAGCTGTAATACGTTTATTTAATCGTTGTTTTTTACGGAATAGCTGAAAAATTGGATTTGGTTTTTTGTCATCTAGTGACATGTTCTCTGAGAAAATAACGGTTTGCGTACTGTCTACGTAATAAACCGTAACCAATTCACGTTTGGCAAATAATGTTGCTGTTAGAAGGCAGAATATAACAAACAACGTGTTTTTCATTACTCCTGTTTTAAAAGTTTAATATCAGCGATTAACTTGGCCACTGCTACACTGTCTGTTCCATCATACATGCCACGGATTCGCTTTTGAGTATCTACGAGAATAAATAATTCGCTGTGCAAAAACCCTTCGGCTGTACCATCATCTTCCAGGGCATTTACCAAATAACTGTATCTGGCCATATCATAAATAGCTTTCTTGCTGCCTGTTAACAAATGCCATTTGTTTTTAATGGCACCATAACTTTGCGCATAGCCATTTAAAACCTCCACTGTATCGTGCGACGGATTAACGGTGTGCGATAAAATCAGCACATTGTCATCATCCTTAAATGCATTTTGCACATGCACCAGTTGTGAACTCATTTTAGGGCAAATACTCTGGCAGGTAGCAAAGAAAAAATCCGTTACATAGATCTTATGTTGAACTGTTTTTTCCGACACCGTATCTCCAAACTGATTGATGAAGGAAAAAGACTGAACCGTATGATAAATAGTATCCTTTCCGTCTGCTCCGGCTAATTTTTTTTCTCCAATAACCGGTAAAAGTAATTTTTTGGTAGCGCTTGATTTTGGTTCACATCCCAAAAGCACAAACGCCGATAGTAGTATGATAAATTGTGTTCTCATTTAATTATTCTCAATTTTATTAGCATTGATCATATTCTCTTTTTCTTCTTTTAATCTCAAATGCTGATATTCTTCGGTTAACCGCTTAATCTCGGAAATATAACGGGCATCGTAGTATCCCCTGATATGGCGGCGCTTATCCACCAATACAAAATAACTATAATCCACATACGTGGGTTTCTCTTTGAAATAGGAAAGATTTAAACTATCAAATGACGAAGGATGCCAGTAAGCATTCAAAATATTACTGTTTCCAACAGATAGCTTCTCCATCTCCCTCAGGCATGTCGCATCGTTCTGTCCATCGCAGGGCGTCACAATCACAAAGGGAATTAACTTTATTTTGTCTTTCTTATATTGGGCATATTCGCTCAATCCAGCTAAGCGATAGTTATCTTTTTGGTAGCTCTGTTTAATGAAACATACAGCAAACAAAGGATAATTAACCGTATCTAATTTCATGTCCTGTAACCCGGTCTGCCCGTCTCCGTGTTTGGGCAATGTTTTAAAATCATCATTTACCGTATAAAACAGGGTATCCTTTCCGGTTGGTACTTTTGGTCCGTAATAAGGTAATTTACTGGAATTGATGGTAGTGAATTCCAAAATAAGCTTAAACAAGGCCGGAAACAAGAGAATGATAAAGAAAAGGAGTTTTTTGTTTTTCATGGCCAATATCTTTCTGTTAAAAATCCCTGTTTTTAAGGCTTTCCTTGATTTTTTCGGATAAGCGTGCTTTAAATGCCGGCTGATGAGTCCCTCTCATGCCCAGCAACGGAAGGCTTTCCACATCATCATCGTTATACACCAGATTTAAAGCGATGGCAGATTTATCAGCAATGGCTTTGGCATCCAGATAGTAGAATTCCTTATTGTATAACAGACTTTGCTTAATTTCAAATCGGTCGTCGTATACCACAGCAAATGGGTTCACGATCAACCATAATGCCTGTAGGGTTAATGTTAATCCCGGAATACCCACGGCAGAGCCCCATGGATTAACGTCAATTAACATATCGATGGCCAGCCAATCAAGCCCTAAAGCCGCTGCCGTTACTATAATCACTAATAAACTATTGCGTTCAAAGTATTCTTTTGGTTCTTCGTCCTTGTTTTTCACACGGTAAAGTTAAAAATTAAAGTACTTTAACTTTTGTTTATTAAATATATTTTTTATACTTGTCTATAAGAATTATTAATTTATGTAACGTTTTGTAAATTATTACGTTACACTAATAAACCAAACGCGATGTTCACTACACTAAAACACACCATCCATAAGGCGCTATTTGTGTCTGTTTTGGCCAGCGGTAGTTTGTTTGCACAAAACACTCTTACCATGACCGACAATCCAGTGGCGGCCATGCTGGACAGTTTGGCGAATCAAAAAGTGATTGAAAAAGCCCTGTTAAAGCCGGTTTATCCTAAGGTAAACAAATACAAGTATGCGGTTGACAGTGTTCCCCGCTTCGAAGATTTTGTTTATGAAAGCCGTTTGGCAAAACTGGACGCCACTTCTCCTTTCGATTTGGTATATAACCCTCACGTAAAGGGCTTTATTGAGCTTTATGCTGTTCGTAAACGCGAATTAGTAAGCCGCATGATGGGTTTATCTCAATTGTATTACCCAATGTTTGAAGAAGTGTTCGATAAACATAATATCCCTCTGGAATTAAAACATTTAGCGGTCATTGAATCGGCTTTAAATCCTAACGCCCGCTCAAGATGCGGCGCTACAGGGTTATGGCAGTTCATGTACCCAACCGGTAAAATGTATGGTTTAAACGTAAATTCCTACATTGATGAGCGTTCGGATGTTTATAAAGCTACGGAAGCGGCTGCCGAATATCTAAAAAGCTTATATGCCATGTTTGGCGACTGGCAAATGGTATTAGCGGCTTACAATGCAGGCCCCGGAACTATTAGTAAAGCGATTCGCCGTAGTGGTGGAAAAAAAACCTACTGGGAGATCCGTCCGTATTTGCCTTTGGAAACTCAGGCGTATGTACCTGCCTTTATTGCTGCCAATTATGTGATGAACTATCCTACCGAACACAATATTTATGCAGCAACACCCCGCAAAACCTATTTCGAGGTAGATACGGCTATAGTAAAGGAATCCATGACGTTTAACCAAATTGCTACAGCATTGGATATTTCGGCTGAAGAGATCGCCTATTTCAACCCTCAATACCGCAAAGGTGAAATTCCGGCCGGAGGAAACTGCTTAACACTTCCGAAAGCAAAAATCGGCACCTTTTTATCCAACGAATCCGAAATTTATGCTGCTATTAAATCACAGCAATTAATTGCCGCCGAAAGCTCTATGGCTGTTAAAGAGGTTCAAAAAACCCATACTGTCAGAAATGGTGAAAAATTAAGCACCATTGCCCGCAAATATGGCGTTACTGTTGCTGATTTGAAATCATGGAACTACATTGGAAAAAAAGGTATCAGAGCCGGCAAAAAATTAATTGTGTATGTAAAACAGGATGTAGCTGTTCCGGCTACAAAATCTGATGCACCAAAAGATCCTCAGGTAATTATTGCTTCGAAGCCCAATGCTGATACAACCGTTAAATTGGCAGACAATAGCTCCGTTGAAACAGCAGCAAAAGTGCATAAAGTAAAAAAAGGAGAAACCTTATATGGGATTTCTAAAAAATACGGTATTAGCGTTGATAAACTCATCGAAATCAACGGACTAAAGAAAAATCCTCAGTTATTGATGGGACAAAAAATCAAATTAGTTTCTTAAAAATTACAAACCCTCTGATTATCAGAGGGTTTTGTTTTTACAGCCGCTGTAACTTTTCAAAGCTTTTGGGCGTCTTATGAATAATTAAACGTTGTGACGGTAACCGAATATAACCAATGTGTGGATAGCTACTCCGATGCTTTATATCGCTTTATTTTAAAGCATATTAAAGATGAAGAGGCGGCCAAGGATATTGTGCAGGATACCTATGAAAAGGTATGGCGCAAAGTAAATGATATTGAGAGTACAAATGCCAAGTCTTATTTGTTTACAGCAGCGCATCATACCCTAGTGGATTATACCCGAAAGGCCAAGAAACAAGGAGATTATACGGAGGCTTTAGAAAACTCCTTACACCACGAAAAACAGTATTCAGATATAAAAGATGTATTGAACAAAGCTTTAGACAGGTTACCTGACATACAAAAAAGTGTGGTGTTGCTGAGAGATTATGAAGGCTATGATTACAGTGAAATTGGAAAAATAACCAACCTGTCGGAAAGCCAGGTAAAGGTTTATATCTTCAGAGCAAGAGCATTTTTAAAAAATTATATTGGAAAAGCAGAAGTGGTTATTTAATGCATACAATTGATATACATAATTATGAGGCGTATCTGTTAGATTTTTCGGAAGGAAATTTAACGGATGAGTTGCAAATGGAACTGGAATTATTTTTAATTCAACATCCTGAGCTGAATATTGATTTGGCAGATGTATCATTTGTGTCGCTTAATGATGAAGCGGTTTCTTTTTCGCACAAAAACAGTTTAAAAAAATCAGATGCAGATTTGGTTTCCGAAGTACAATTTGTTTCATATATCGAAAATCAGCTTTCGCAACATGAAAGGATCGCCTTAGAAAAAAGTTGTGCCTTAAATCCATCTCTGTCAAAGGAGCTTGCGCTTTATCAAAACACTATCGCTATCGCCGACAAATCGGTTGTATACACCGGTAAACCAAATTTAAAACGCAAACCGAAAGTCATTTGGTTTAATGTTTCCTTAACTCAATATGCGGCAGCGGCCTGTGTGTTATGCCTGATCGGTTTATTTATGCTATGGCCAAAAGATAATGGTGCCGGTATTTCTCCCTCATTAGCAAATAATACACCAACAACTCATTCGCGTATAGCTCCGCACTCGACCAATACCCCTGTTATTGCTGACAATCTTGTAAAAGAACATAGTGCTTCTAAAAAGCAGGAAGGTAGTGCAAAAGCATCATTGACTTTACCGGCAAATACAAATACCCCTGAAGAAAAGCCAGCTAATCTTTCTGTTCCAAAAGATACAACTACTCCTTTAATGGCATCAAACATTCCGTCGATTACAGAAACCCATAAAAACGAAACCATTCTTCCTCAAAACTTGACACCTGTTGCCAAACAATCTTCACAAACCGTGGTGCAGGTAATAACCGAGAGTGAAGATGAGGGATTGATAGCCGTAGTAGAAAAAAAGAAAAAAGGAGTTTGGGCAGCAGCCAGCAGAGCTTTGAAAAACCTGAACCAGGTAGGATTAAAATCCGTGAATGGTGACGAAGAGGCTTCGAAAGAAAAAACCGCTTATGCTTTAACACTCGGCGGAATTAACATCACCCACAAATCGGGAAATTTATAAGGTCGGATAAAATGCGCCTATGAAATGCTCTACTTTTAGCTCCTGAGGATTTTGGATAATGGCGATAATATCAAAGCGTGTTTCCCAATTTATGTTATTTTCTTTGATATAAACATCCGCTGCTTTAATCACTTTTTTTTGCTTGTTTTTGGTCACAAATTCTTCCGGATTTCCAAAAAAATCATTGGTTCTGAGCTTTACTTCCACGATCACCAAAGTATCGTTAATGCTGGCAATAATATCAATTTCCAAATGAGAATGTCTCCAGTTTTTTTCAATAATTTGATACCCGTGTTTTAACAGGTATGCAACGGCTATTTCTTCGCCCCGAGTTCCTTTTTCGGTATTATTTGGCATAATTTTTATTTATAACTAAAATTATATTATTTTAGTGTAAAATTTAAACCTCAAATTAAATGAATAAAATTAAATTATTAGTAGCAAGTCTTTCATTATCTGCAATATCCATTGCACAATCGTATGAAGGAAGTATCGAGTTTAAAATGGAAACTTCTAAGGATACAACAACCAACATTTACTATGTAAAAGGGAACGATGTAAAATTAGATCAAATTGGCCGTAAATCGGGAAAAGTAGAAGGTAGTTTTGTGTTTAACACGGAAACCAACGAAATTAAATTCGTGAACCCGGTTCGTACTATGATTAAAGGTACCTGTGTATCATCAAAAGGAACAAATACCAAAATGGTTCAGGGACAAAAATGCACAGAGTATATTGTAAAAAACACAGAAGAGAATACTCAAATTACCTATTGGATCGTTTCAGGTAAGTATGATTTCTTTGCTCCCGTTGTAAAAATGTGGAACAGAAAAGACAAACAAAGTATTTACTTCAACCAAATTAAAGATTTACCAAAAGGGTCTATGCCATTATTATCTGAAGAAAAATCTCTGTCTGATGGAAAAATAGTGAGCAAATTAGAGGTTTCTAAAATCACTAAAGGCGGTATTGATGCTTCTAAATTAACGATCCCTGCTGAATACAAAAAATTCGAACAAAAATAATTTTTTGCTCAAGAGTTAAAAAAGGCGTTACGAATATCGTAACGCCTTTTTTGTTTTAACCTAACTTAACAAAACATCAAGGTTACTAAAGTCATAGCTGTGGCATCAATAATAAAACCCACACACTCTATGAAACATTCAACCTCAACCTTCTTAAAACTATCAGGCATAGTTTTAAGCGCCACTATTGTATTGTTTTCCTGCGGCCCATCGGCTCATGAAATGTCGGACAGAGAAGATGAAGCAAAAGTATTTGCTGATTCTGTATCAACTGCCATACAATCTATTAAACAACCCCGGCTGACAGCTGATAGCAACCGTGCTTTTGTGAGAACAGCTGATCTGTCTTTTAAAGTAAAGGATGTAAAAAATGCCACCTTTGATATTGAACGCATGGTGACTGAACATGGCGGTTACATCACCTCATCCGTACTGGAGAGTCAGATAAATTATAAGAATTCTATACGAACCGGTAAAGACAGTATGCTGGACATTATTAATTATACGGTGCATAATGATATTGTTTTGCGAATTCCCAATACTGAACTTGATGGAACATTAAGCGAAATAGCCACCTTAATTGATTATCTGGATTATCGGAAAATAAAAGCGGATGATGTTACCAGACATTTTCAGGCTGCTAAACTATCGGAAAGTCGTTTTGTGAATCATAAACAACGTTTAGAAAAAGCCATTGACACGAAAGGCAAAAAGCTTGATCAGATGCTGGATGCTGAAAATGCCTTATTGGCCAGACAGGAATCGGCAGATGATCTTAAATTAAATACACTTGAATTGGCTCATGATGTATCGTACAGTACCGTATCTATTAACATTTATCAAAAAGAAACCACAAAAAAAGAGGCGTACGCCTATACAATTCCGTCAGAGCCATATAAACCCGGCTTTGGAACTAAGTTTATAGAAGCCGTAACAGATGGAGCAAGTGTGTTTGCCGAGATTTTATTATTCTTCGTTAAACTTTGGCCTATTGCTTTACTGGTTACCGGTATTATTGCTCTTATTAAACTGATTGTTAAACAAAAATGGTTTGCCTAAATTGAAACATGGTGACTTAAGCTCTGGAAGTCACCATGTTTTTATTGTTGCCAAAATCATATATAAGCTTATTTTTGTAGCCTGTTAAACAAAGGCCTTACCAAGGTGTTTATTAAGCAATACAAAAACAAACCATGATCACTGTTGACAAACCTATCGTAAATTCGGATACTATTTTACAATACATTCCGCAACGTCCGCCCATTGTACTGATCAGCAGGATCTATAAATGCGATGAGGCTTCTGTCATCACAGGTTTTGATATTACTGCCGAACATATCTTTACGCAAAACGGGAAATTAACCGAATCGGGTATTATAGAAAACATGGCTCAAACAGCAGCCAGTATGGCGGGTTACGAAGCAGTTATCCATAAATCCCAGCCCCGTGTTGGTTTTATTGCCAATATCAAAAATTTAGCCATTCATCATTTACCTGAATCGGGTAATGAAGTCTTAACAGAAGTTTCTACTAAAACGCAAGTGATGAATGTTTCTATCATTGATGCCAAATCATTTTGCAATAACCAACTGGTAGCGACTTGTGAAATGAAAATCTTTTTACAGGAAAACGCCTAACGTGAGCATTCTGGTAGACATACAACACGTATCTAAAAAATACAAAGATGCTCCAAGAGCTGCGGTTAATGATCTGTCGTTAACCATTAATAAAGGAACCATTTTTGGTTTACTTGGCCCTAATGGTGCCGGAAAAACAACCTTCATCAGTATGCTATGTGGTTTGTTTCCAACCAGCAGTGGCGATATTTTCATTAATGGCCACACACACCAAACACACAGTAAAGAATGCAAACAAGTGATTGGTGTGGTGCCACAGGAAATAGCTCTGTATCCAAAATTAACGGCCTGGGAAAACCTGATGTTCTTAGGGCATATGTATGGCTTAAGCGGAACGTCTTTAAAAGAAAAGGTAAAAGAGAATTTAATGATCCTTGGTTTAGAAGAAAACATGCATCAAAAAGTTGTTTCCTATTCAGGAGGGATGAAACGACGCGTGAATTTAATTGCCGGTTTATTACATAATCCTCAGCTATTGATTTTAGATGAGCCAACGGTTGGTGTAGATGTGCAGTCGAAACAGGCAATTATTGAGCATCTGAAAAAACTGAATAAAGAAAACGGTATGACGATCTTATACACCTCCCATCATTTGGATGAGGCAGAAGATTTTTGTACACACATTGCCATTATTGATGATGGTAAACTGATTACACAAGGCGCCACTAAAGAGTTGATCGCCGCCAATCATTGCAACAGTATTGAAGAAGTGTATTTAAAAATAACAGGCGTAAAGTTCAGGGATAAGTAGTTTAGTATTATTAGAAATAATTGTAACCCAAAACAGAAGCGCTTCAACTCCGCTCAGCGTGACAAAATAAATGAAATTATTATACAGCATATATAAAGAGTACAAGGTTCTTACCCGCGATAGAGCCGGACTGGCTATTACCTTTATTATGCCAACGGTATTGATCTTAATTATCACTTTAATTCAGGATACTACTTTTCGTTCGGTGAATGAGGCTTCTGTGCCTTTGTTAATGGTTGACAGAGACCACGATTCACTATCCAATATTTTAGAAAAATCGTTGGTTAATTCCAAGTTTTTTGTGATCACCAAAAAACAACTGAGTGATGAAGAGACCAAAAAGGAAATAGCCACCGGGCATTTTTTTATAGGCATCATTGTTCCTGAAAATACCAGCAAACGCTTACGTCAGAAATCTTCAGCAAGGATTTCTAAATTATTAAGCAGCTTTAGCGGTGATAGCACAGAAACACAAGAGCCCATCGATACCAATACATTGAACGTTCAGCTTTACTTTGACCCTATTACCAAAAAATCATTTAAGACCACTATCAGTAACTCAATGGAGCGTATCATTTCTCAGATAGAAATGCAGAGCATGGTGAGTTCGTTGAATGAAAAAATGAAAGAGAGTTTTCCTTTGGCAACACCTTCCAAATTAGAGTTAACGCCTTTGGTAAATTTGAAAGAAGAGTATGCTTCTTATAATAACTCTACAATCATTCCGAACTCCGTTCAACATAATGTTCCTGCATGGACTTTATTCGCCATGTTCTTTATTTGCATTCCCTTAGCCGGAAATATTATTAAAGAACGTGATGACGGCAGCGCCTTCCGTTTATTGACCATGCCGGGGTCATACATGATTGTGATCTTAGGGAAGATGCTTACCTACGTTATAGTAAGTTTAATTCAATTTGCCCTGATGCTGTGTGTAGGTGTATTTATCCTGCCATTATTAGGGTTACCGGAATTAAATATTGGCAATAATTTACCCGTATTATTTTTAGTAGCCTTTTCATCAGGGCTGGCAGCTACCGGTTTTGGTTTATTGGTTGGAACGGTTGCTACGTCTCACGATCAGGCTTCGTTGTTTGGCGCTGTGTTTGTTATTATTTTAGCAGCTATCGGCGGTATCTGGGTTCCAACGTTTGTGATGCCGGAAGTAATGAAGAACATCTCTGTTATTTCTCCTTTAAACTGGGGACTGGAAGCGTTTTATGGTATCTTCCTGCGTAATTTTGGATTCAGGGAAATCTTTCCGGAAGTGGCTAAATTATTGGCTTTCTTTATCGCGTGTTTGGGCAGCTCTTATTTGTATCAGAAGTATAAAAGATTAAAGTAAGTATATTATTTAGCGCTCAAAACCATCCAGGCCATTAAGCCCGTTGAGAGCTTCAATGCCTGTTCATCAATATCAAAGGTAGCCGTGTGAACACCCGAAGTAATCCCTTTCGCGGCATTACCAGTTCCTAAGCGGTAAAAACAACTAGGCACTTGTTGTGTCACATATGCAAAATCTTCTGCAGTCATTCGTAATGGCAATTCTTCTACGTTTTCTTTTCCTAAATAGTCTATCGCCGCCAGCTTACAATGATCAGTTGTTGACGCATCATTAATTAAAAACGGATAACCATCCATGATATTAATGTCTGCTTTTACTTTGTAGGTTTCACAAGCTGTATTAATAATATGCGTTATTTTTTCCTTTACTTCTTTTCGCCAGGCTTCATCCATCGTGCGGAATGTGCCTGCTAAATATACACTTTCGGGAATGACATTTGTTGCACCTTTGGCTTCCATTTTCCCAAAGGCAATCACTGTTGGAATATGGTTTTGCGTGTTTCTTGCTACGCCTTCGGCATCTATAGCAAACGGAAATTGCTTTTCTATGTCTTTAATAATAGTTGCTGCTACCACTAGCGGATTGTTATACTCGGCAGCCATAGCGGCATGCCCGCCTTTACCGGTTATGGTAATGTGTAGCTCGTCGGTACTGGCCATATACATCCCGCTTCTAAACCCTACTTTGCCAACTTCCATGCTTGGAAACACATGTTGTGCAATTGCCATATCTACCGGAGGGTTTAGCAAAACGCCTTCTTTAATCATGAGTGATGATCCACCAGGGAGTACTTCTTCGCCCGGTTGAAACATAATTTTAACGGTTCCTTCGAATTCTGTTTTTAACTGATTTAAAATAATAGCCGTTCCCAAAACAGAAGCTGTATGTACATCATGCCCGCAAGCATGCATCACACCTGTGTTTTGCGACTTATATTCTACCGTGTTTTTTTCTTCGATAGGTAAAGCATCTAAATCCGCTCTTAGTAATAGTGTTTTTTTAGCAGGATTTTTTCCTTCAATAATAGCTACAATACCTGTTTTTACAATGCCTTTGGTATAGGCGATGTTATATTTATTTAACACGGCACACACATAATCAGAGGTTTTAAATTCCTGAAATGATAATTCGGGATGTTGATGGATATGTCTCCTAAAAGACACAACCTCATCAAAATACTGATGGGCTAATTGTTTTATCTGCTCAATCTTTAACATCTTTATTGTACTTTACCTGTAGCCTGAATCACACTTAACCGATCCAACACTTTATCGTAAATGATTTTCAATTTCTTGGGATGTCTTGTATAATAGGCCATAGACGAATCAAACGCTGCTTTTTCGATATTGTTATCTTTTAAAGGATTGAATATATAAACCGAATCGAATTTTTCGCCGGGCACATTTTTCACATTAATGCCGGAAGCGCCTTCTCCAAGGTATATATCTGTTAAGACTTTAATGAGTTGGTCTTCACTTATGACCGTATCAGGAATAGGCTGATCTTCCTCTTTCACAGGTTTGCATGAAAAAAGTAAGCAAGAAACAATAATTAATTTAATTAGGTTTGTATACATTAAATACAAAGTTAACACTCTGCAGGACATTTTTAAATTGTTCGTGAGATTCGAACAAAATAACATTTTTTGGGAGCTCAATCGGTTCGTTTTCGTCAAAAAATACTCGTCCGGATACCATGATGCTGGAATTTGGAAATGAGGTTGACATATTATTGATATATTCCTGAATACTTATATTCTCGAAACGGTTTGTAAAAGTAGTCACAATAGCATCGGGAGGTGTAATGTGCGATACGGATACCAGATCATTAAACGATACGGATTGCCCTAAATAAAGGCATTTGTGGCCTTTTGACTTTATAAGGAAATGACAATACAATAAGCCTAATTCGTGCAACTCGTTATCCGGAAGGTATAGCAAAAAGGTTTTTGGATTGGCTAAAGGTTCGGGAAATAATCCATCAATACCAACAATTAATTTTTGGCGTACCAGGTTAGAGATAAAATGTTCCTGCGCAGGATTGACGATGCCCACCTGCCACATGTTCCCTATCTGACGAAGAAAAGGGAACACGATCTTTTCGATGGTACTTTCAAAACCAAAATGAATGATGCAATTTGAAATGATTTTTTCAAATTTAGGTTCATTCATTTCCATCATGCAAAGCACCAGATTATCAATTTGATCACTCTCTTTATTATAGTTATTCAAAATAGATTGTACCTGCTTGATGATCTCTTCATCGGGCAACTTGGCTATCTTAGAAATCTTAAATCCGTTATTATTTAACAGGGAAATATTTAAAATCTTTTTTAAATCATCCGACGTGTAATAGCGGATATTGGTATCCGTACGTTCGGGTTTTAAAATCCCATAACGTTGTTCCCAAATACGCAGCGTATGGGCTTTAATGCCCGAAAGCCTCTCGAGATCTTTTATAGCGTATTGTGTCGACATCTGTAATTTTAAACAGTAACAAAGCTAAATCATTTTTGTTTAACCGAATGAATAGAAATCAACAATGTATTTACATTACCCCGCCCAACCCTCTCTGTCAAGGCTTCTGTATTGTATGGCTTCGGCAATATGATTGGTTTGAATAGTAACCGAAGCCTCTAAATCGGCAATGGTACGGGCTACTTTTAGTATTCGGTCATAGGCACGTGCAGATAAGCCCAAACGTTCCATAGCTGTTTTCAACAAGGTACTACTTGCTTCGTCCAAATGACAATAGGTCCGCAGATCTTTAGAGCGCATTTGTGCGTTGCAATAAATCCCGTCGGACAGCTTATATCGTTCGGTTTGTAGTTGTCTTGCCCTGATCACGCGATCTCTGATATCCTTACTGGTTTCGGAGCTTTGTGCTTTGCTTAATTCGCTAAAGGGCACGGGTGTTACCTCTACATGTAAGTCTATTCGATCCAACAATGGTCCGGAAATTTTATTCAGATATTTCTGTACCACACCCGGCGCGCACACACATTCTTTTTCGGGATGGTTGTAATAGCCACAAGGACAGGGGTTCATACTGGCCATCAACATAAAACTGGCCGGATATTCTACACTAAATCGGGCGCGCGAAATGGTTACAATTCTGTCTTCCAGAGGCTGGCGCATTACTTCGAGTACTGTGCGTTTAAATTCGGGCAATTCGTCTAAAAACAAAACCCCGTTATGTGCCAGGGATATTTCGCCGGGCTGGGCGTTCATGCCGCCTCCTACTAAAGCCACATCGGAGATCGTATGGTGTGGGCTGCGGAAAGGGCGCTTGGTAACCAGCCCCATGGTTTTGGATGTTCTCCCGGCCACACTATGTATCTTGGTAGTTTCCAGGGCTTCGTCTAATGTCAGGGGTGGCAAAATAGAAGGCATACGCTTGCTTAACATGGTTTTACCGGCTCCCGGAGGGCCTATTAAAATAACATTATGTCCGCCGGAAGCCGCTATTTCCAGAGCCCGTTTGATGTTTTCCTGTCCTTTTACATCTGCAAAATCAAATTCTATTTCATCTAACCGTGTTAAAAATTCCTGTTCAATATCAATACTTGTTTTCTCCAATGAGCCTGTTTCATTAAAAAAGTCGATCACCTGTTTAAGGTGCGACACGCCATATACCTCTATTCCATCCACTACTGCTGCTTCTTTGGCATTGGCATCCGGCAGAATAATCCCTTTAAAACCCTCTTGTTTGGCTTTGATCGCAATGGGTAGTGTTCCTTTGATGGGGCGCAATTCGCCATCTAAGGATAATTCACCCATCATGACATAATTAGAGATCTCTTCAGATTTAATCTGTTCCGATGCCGCCAGAATACCTACCGCAATGGTTAAATCATAGGCCGAACCTTCTTTGCGGATATCGGCAGGGGCCATGTTTATGGTGATTTGTTTTCCGGGAATCTTAAGATTGTTATTTTTTAAAGCCGCGTCAATTCGTTGATGACTTTCTTTTACGGCGCTATCCGGCAAGCCTACCAAATAAAAATTGATTCCTTGTCCCATGTGTACTTCAACCGTAACGGTTGTGGCATTGATTCCGTGTACCGCGCTACCAAATGTTTTTACCAGCATAACAAATTTTTTCGCAAAAGTAATGTCAAAAAAAAGCAAAGTCGTGCTATAATTTGTAGCAAAAATAAATTACGTGTCACTTTGACTACAATAAATATCAAAGATATTTGGTTATATTAGTGGGCTAAAAAACAATCTTACTAGAATCATATGCTCTTTAGCAGCGCTTTATTTTTAATTTATTTTTTGCCTGTTTTTTTTACAGTTTATTTTCTTTTACCTCCGGTTTTAAAGAATTATTTTATTGTATTAACCAGCATATTGTTTTATGCTTGGGGGGCCCCTCAGTTCATTTTTGTGTTGTTAGCTACCATTATTTTTAATTTTGGTATAGCTCACTGGATTGTTCGATTAAAAGAAAAAAAACTGCAATTTCGTTTATTAATTTTTGCAGTTATTATTAACCTATCCCTTTTATTATATTTTAAATATGCCAATTTCTTTATTGATAATGCCAATGTTCTTTTTGGTATGTTAGGTATAAATCCAATACACATATTACGAATTGCGTTGCCGATAGGTATTTCATTTTTTACATTCCATCAATTAAGTTTCATTATTGATGTATACCGGGGCGTAAAGCCTCCTATGAAAAAAATATCAGATTATGCATTGTACATATTACTATTCCCTCAATTGATTGCAGGACCAATTATTAGGTACAATGAAATTTCCGACCAGATTCAGGGAAGAGATAAAAAATTTAATGTTGACGAAGTCTTATTAGGATTTTTACGTTTTTCGATTGGATTAGCAAAAAAGGTATTAATTGCTAATGTATTAGGTAAAGAAGCTGATCGTATTTTTGCCTTACAGGCCGATGAGTTGGATTTTGTATTGTCCTGGATGGGTGCTATTACCTATACCATGCAAATTTATTTTGACTTTTCGGGGTACTCGGATATGGCTATTGGACTAATTTATGGGTGGTTTTTTTAATCTCGGGGTTTTGGCATGGGGCCGAATGGAGCTTTATTTTATGGGGGGCTTATCATGGTTTTTTTCTGGCAATAGAACGCTTATTTCTTCTCAAGCTTACCTCAAAAATAGGGGCCTTCTTTCGTGTATTATTTACATTTTTTGTCGTTACACTTGGTTGGGTACTATTCCGTTCTCAAAATATCCAACAAGCAATGAGTTTCTTTAAAAAAATGTTTTCTTTCACATTCAAAGAATCTTTTTTTTCTAACCATTTGCTTTCCATTTTAGGGGTAGCCGTTATCCTATCCTTTATTCCTTTATTCTATAAATTAAAAATAACAGAGTCAGATGACTCTCCTCTTAATTTTAGTTTTAAGCGAACTGTTTTAACTATCTTATGTATTATCCTTAGCTTAGGTATTTGTGTTGGGGAGATAACATCCAGCGACTTTAATCCTTTTATCTACTTTAAATTTTAATCCATGCGGCAAGGTTTTAAAATAGGACTATTTGTGATGTTTTTTGCTGTGCTTTGGGTACCTATTATCCAGCAACGCTTTAAACTATTTAAAGAATCTGAATTAAAAGGGGCATATATTAAACCCGAACGTCCTCATTTTTCTCTTGATTCTGTAAAAACACTGGCGTTTCAAAAACAGGTTGAAGATTATGAAAATTTTGATTTTGGATTCAGACCTTTTTTTGTGAAAATGAAAAACAGCATAAACTACCTGCTTTTTCATGAGCTTAGCATCTCTGATAATATTGCCGGGAAAGACGATTTTATATTCAGTTTGGGCTCTACCAAACGAACCTTAGGAATTGCATATAATGGTTCGGAAAAAAATAATGCAACGCTTGATAAAATAGAGTTTTTGAAAAACGGAGTGGAGAAACATGGGGGTCATTTTTTGGTGCTAATAGCGCCTTCAAAAGAAAGTGTTATTCCGGAATACCTTCCAAGACCCTATTTAAATAGCCCTCCTAAAACGCAGACTGATTATAAAGATTTTATTGAAGGCTTCAAAAAACGAAATATTCCGGTTATTGACTACTGTGCCTACTTCAGGCAATTAAAACCTACCAGCCCTTATCCTTTGTTTACAAAAACAGGATTTCATTGGTCTACTTATGGTGCATCAATTGCGCAAGATACATTAGTGCATTATATCGAAAAAACAACACCAAGACCCATTCCAAAATATACTCCTTTGGATGTCGAATTTTCAGATACCGCCAGAGGTGCAGACGCTGATTTCGAAGGTCCTCTAAATCTATTATTCAGCTTAGGTCAGGCACAATATGTTTACCCCAGACATCAATTTATAGAGTCCAGTAAAACTAATTACCGTCCAAAAGCCATCATTATTGGTGATAGTTATTTCTGGCAAATCAAAGATCAAAACGCTCTAAAATATATTCTTTCGGATGATTCAAAATACTGGTATTACTTCTCAACCACATCCTTTCCTATAAATGAGGCGCCGGGCATCCCACTAAAAGACCTTGATATAATAGGGGAACTAAATAGTTCCAATTATGTTATTTTAATAAGTAATATTAGCAATTTTGAGACTTTCCCTTTTGGTGTTGCTGATTACTACCTTAATAATAGTTCAAACACTATGGTAGATGAGATTGCTAAATCTATACCCTTACTACCCTCTTTAATGGAAAAACTAACCAAAGAAGCTCAATCTAAACAACAAGAAACAGGCTCTTTGATACGAATTGAAGCTCAGCATAAATGGGATGAACGAATAACGTTTAATTTACAATCTTCTTTTAATCGAAAATTTGTTTGCGCAGACGAAAACATAAATAATACCTTAGTAGTTAACAGAGATAATGTAGGGCTTTGGGAAACATTCTCAATGGTAAAATTGGATCAAGAACATGTACTTCTCTATTCTCATGCCAATAAATTTATATCCACCGAACTTAATAATAAATGCGAAATGACAGCCACAAGATTAAATGCCGGCTCATGGGAACTATTTAAGTTAATAAAGCTCTCTAACGATATTATCGCCTTGCAAGCAACAAATGGGAAATATGTCAGTGTAGATGAAAAATCCAGTCAGCTTTTTGCAAACAGTTCATCTATAAATCAAAAAGAGAAATTTAAATTAATTATCGTGAAGTAATCAAAAAAACAAGTTCTTTTTCAAATCATTCTGCCTTCATATAAATAATTTTTTATTATTGCCGTAAAATATTTGCCTTTACATGTGATATATTATATATTTATGTTTCGAAAAAACAAACCCATGATTAAAAAATTACTTTTAGCATTTGCTATATCTTCAACAACAATTCAAGTACAGGCTCAAACGGAAGAACCAAGAGAATTGACCTGTTACAATAAATGGTCCCAGAAATTTGATGAACGTGGTGCCGACGAAGTAGAAGATGGTGTTTATACAGATGTGATCATTACTTCCCGTATTGGCTCTAAAGCCAATTGCTGGAGCGGAAAAGCAGAAGTACGCCAGAAAAAATTAGTTAAATTCTATATTATTAAAGAAGATAATACCGAAGAAGAAGTATTACGTACCTGGAAAAACAACTCCAATAAAGATGTGGATATCGTAAATGGTATCAGCGAATCAATGATCACTGTACATAACGAATTAATTAATGTGTTATGGCCTAAAAAAATAAAGCCAAAAAAAGCGGCTGCTAAAAAGGCTCCGGATCCAACAGACGATTAATTGTATATCGTATTGAAATCAAAAAGCAGGGATTTAAATTCCTGCTTTTTTTATGCTTCATCTTTAAATGGGTTTCTTGGAACCCAATCGGTTGGCTGCAAAAACTGCATAAAGGGTTTCAATATTAGTTTTGATACCGTATTTTGTGGCTTAATATAACAGATAAGCTCATGTGCTTTTGCACCAACTGTGCTTTTAATTTCGGAGGCCGTACGACCCAAATTAATTCTTTGCTTATTTGCCCTTATTGCTTCTTCAATGTAACTGTAAAGAATGGTTTGATATAAATCAAATTCTTTATTGAGTTCATAATTAAACCCTATATAATGTGCTTCAATTTCGTTGGTTAAATAAAAGCCGCTTGCAAACGATACCATTTGTTCATCTTTAAACCAGGCATCTATGTAAAACAAATTGGCTTGTGTGGAGACAACATCCTTAAAGTAATTCTTAGATAAATGCGCAAGCTTAAATTTAGCATGATTAAATACCTGAGTATAGAGTTCATACATTGTATCGTTATATTTGATCACATCGGCCGGACTCAATCTCTTTTTGGTGAGTGTCGAACTTGCTTTTAAAATATGCTTTGCCCTGTTTCTGTATTTTTTAGAGAAATGCGCTGTGTAGTCTGAAAGGTTTGACAAGCCTTGCGGCAAATCAATAATCATATTTGGTTCTACATTGAAATGAATAAACTTTGTACAATACCAACAATCTTTATCGCCAAAGCCTTCTTCATAAAAGTCTTTTACTAAAATAGCGGATATTTTTCCTCTTAGCTTTTCTTCTCGGGCTACCGCATCAATTACCCCTTCCACAATTTTAAAAATTGTTTTTTTGTTATTGATATTGATAAAGAATCCATGTTCGCCACTGATAAAATTGTTGCCACAGGTTACCAAGCGCATGATTGTTTCGTTCTCATTATGCTTAATGTATTTTTGGAAAACAGAGGCTCGTTTACTTTGCAGTTCGCTTATTTGCTGAGAAATCAATTCCCCAAATAATGAAGCAGAAAAGTCATTGATCTGAAAATATAACACGCCAATGGGTGTTTGACGGTTATATACAATCACATATCGAAAGCGGAAGCTCTCTGTTTTTTGTTGGTGTATGAGGCCTAGGTAAGCATAGGACAAAAATACGTTATGATCTTTGATAGCGGTGTTCCAATCTGTTTCAGGAATAGCATTAACTTCTTCGAAAGCGGAATAGTTGTATTTTCCAAACAGCTTTCTGTGTGGTTTCAATTTGTTTTTCGAAATTATTTTATCGCAAAGTGCAAACATTAAATATTCCTTATTTGAAGAACTCCGTCAACAGCTTTACACTATTTCTGTTAAACTAACTCTATCCATTTATGTCAATTATTTCAAAAGGAACTACGTTATTTTAACAACTCCGGATCTTCCAAATTTAGAATTTAAAAATACAATTAAATATCTTACTTTTGACCTAAATAACCTGTTTTAATAAACATTAACATGGCATACGATTTTAGAAACAGCCCAACTATTGATCAAGTAGGAATAGAGGAAAGAGTGGCTCGTTTTAATACACGCAGTATTAAAAAAGGAAGTAAAGTGCAGGCTTTGAAACTTGCACTGAACATGATAGATTTAACAACGCTGGAAGGAAAAGATACTGAAGGAAAAGTAATTCAAATGTGTTACAAAGCCATGCATCCGCATATTGCTTTGCCCGACTTGCCAACAACAGCAGCCGTGTGTGTGTATCCCACGATGGTAAAAACAGCCAAAGATGCGTTAAAAGGGAGTCAGGTAAAAGTTGCTTCGGTATCAACAGCGTTTCCAAGCGGTAATTCCACCATGCAAATCAAATTACTGGATACCAAATTTGCTTTGGATAATGGTGCTGACGAGATTGATATGGTAATTAGTCGTGGTGAGTTTTTGAAAGGGAACTATAATTTTGTATTTGATGAAATTGCTGCTATCAAAGATCTGACACATAAATACAATGCCCGCCTGAAAGTTATTTTCGAAACCGGAGAGATCTCTACTTTAGATAATGTTCGCCGCGCAAGCGATATAGCTATTTATGCAGGAGCGGATTTTATTAAAACATCTACCGGTAAAATCGGAGTAGCAGCAACCATGCCTGTTACCCTGGTGATGCTAGATGCTATAAAAGATTATTATTATAAAACGGGGATCATGGTGGGGATGAAACCTGCCGGTGGTATCAGCACGGCAAAAGGCGCCTTACAATACTTAGTGATGTTACACGAAACTGTAGGCAGTGCCTGGCTGGATAATAAGTGGTTCCGTTTTGGAGCAAGCTCTTTAGCCAATGATCTGATCCTGCAATTAGAAAAAGAAGCTAAAGGTGTATATTATAGTAAAGATTATATTTCAGTGGATTAAAACCTAAAAATTACAATATGAGATTTAAAAGTTACTTACCATTTTTTTTGTTTATGATTGTTTTCGCATGTAAGAAAAAGTCTTCTTCGCCTGCAGAAACCCCGATTGTTAATAATGCACAACCTTTAGCATATGACTGCAATTTGCATACCTATCTTATAATGACAAAAAATTCTGGGGGCACATTTGATACTAGTTTTTTGTTTAATGGTCTCTATACGGAAACGACCTACACAAACAATCCTTGGCTTCCTTTTACAAGTACAAATTATAACGGCTATGTTTCAGATATAAATAATAGTTTTTCTGGTCAAGTAAATTCATCTCCAAATTTTTTAAAGCTGATTAACAAGTCGTCTTGGAATATTATATCTTCTGACTTTGGAAATTTTCAATATAATGATTCCCTTTCAATTTTTACTATTGATGGTGATTCAACTATAGTTCCTCTAACATTTGATGCTAATATTGGAATTCCTATAAAGATTATAAATCCACAACGGAGTTCTTCAATTATATTATCTGATCAAGACGGATATGTTTATCCGTTTATTAAAATGTATACTC
The DNA here is from genome assembly GCA_016194985.1 of Bacteroidota bacterium. Lineage (GTDB taxonomy): Bacteria > Bacteroidota > Bacteroidia > B-17B0 > Aurantibacillaceae > UBA4416. The sequence goes on along the minus strand of JACQAK010000039.1, from coordinate 57,813 downwards.
AAATTAGTTATCCTCCATTATCACATACTATTGTAGACACAATTAAAGCCCCTGAACTTTTATCTATTCCTTTAAATTCAACTTTTATCTTGACCATTGGTGGAGGCTTAACTTCAACCCAAACAATAAATGGCCATGGAAGCTGGATAGCTAAAACGACTAACTATAAGTATGAAATTAAACGTGTAAATTAATTTTTTTATTCGCTTGAATATTAATCTTTTGCGTTCAAAAACAAAACAAAAAATGGCAAAAAAAGAAGCTAAAAAATTAGAATACTTTACCGATTGGAAATATGCGCCGTCACCGGAAGCAACCGATCATATCCGTTTACAAAAACAATATGAGTTGTTTATCAATGGTAAATTTGTAAAACCAAATTCAGGTAAATATTTCGATACTATTAATCCTGCTACCGAAGAAAAAATTTCGAGCATTGCAGAGGCTAATGATAAAGATGTAGATACTGCTGTGAAAGCAGCTCGTGGTGCCTATGATAAAACATGGAGCAAAATGCCGGCGAAAGAACGTGCTAAATACATTTACCGTATAGCGCGTTTAATTCAGGAGCGAGCCCGTGAACTATCTGTTATTGAAACCATGGATGGTGGAAAATCCATTCGTGAAAGCCGTGATATTGATGTGCCTTTAGCAGCCAATCACTTTTTCTATTATGCCGGCTGGGCCGATAAATTAGAATATGCGTTTCCTAACCGTCATCCAAAATCCTTAGGCGTTGCAGGGCAAGTGATCCCATGGAATTTTCCATTACTCATGGCTGCCTGGAAAATTGCGCCGGCTTTGGCCACAGGAAATACGGTTGTATTGAAGCCAGCTGAAACCACCTCTTTAACCGCATTGAAGCTTGCCGAAATTATTCAGGAAAGCGGATTGCCGGATGGTGTTGTTAATATCATTACAGGCCATGGCCCGGTTGGTGCTTCTATGGTGAATCACAAAGACATTAATAAAATAGCCTTTACCGGCAGCACAAACGTTGGTAAATGGATCCAGAAAGCCATTGCCGGAACAGATAAAAAATTAACGCTTGAGTTAGGTGGAAAAGCAGCTAACATTATTTTTGAAGATGCTCCCATTAATCAGGCTGTAGAAGGAATTGTAAATGGTATCTTCTTTAATCAGGGACATGTATGTTGTGCAGGATCCCGTTTATTTGTTCAGGAAAGCGTTGCCGATGAAGTGATCCGCAAATTAAAAGACCGATTAGAAACGTTAATTGTTGGTGATCCTTTAGATAAAAATACAGACATCGGTGCTATCAATTCTAAAATGCAATTGAATAAAATCAATGAGTATTTAAAAATTGGGGTAAACGATGGAGCTGAGATGTATCAAAGCTCTTGCTCTATTCCTAAAAAAGGATTCTTTGTTCGCCCAACCTTATTTTTAAACACCTCTCAATCACACCGCATTTCTCAGGAAGAAATTTTTGGACCCGTATTAGCGGTTCAAACATTCAGAACCATTGAAGAGGTGATTGAAAAAGCCAACAATATTCCTTATGGTTTAAGTGCCGGCGTATGGACCGATAAAGGCTCCCGTATTTTTAATATGACTTCTAAATTGCGTGCCGGGGTGGTTTGGGCTAATACCTATAATAAGTTCGATCCAACATCTCCGTTTGGAGGCTATAAAGAAAGTGGATTTGGCCGTGAAGGCGGATTGCATGGTTTAATGCCTTATTTGAAGTTTTAAGGTTTAACCGCAAAGAGACAGAGGGAAAAACGCAAAGAACGCAAGAGGAAGGTTAAATAATACAAAAGAGAATAGTAACATAACTGTTTTGCGACCTCTGCGAAAAATCTCAGCGGTCTTTGCGGTTAAATAAGTGAATATGATTGAGAACGATTTGTCGCAAATAATAATTGGATGTGCTATAAAAGTTCACACTGCATTAGGCCCAGGATTATTAGAGTCTGCATATGAAGAGTGTTTGTATTATGAGTTGATTAAAGAAGGATTAAAAGTTGAGAAGCAAAAAGCTTTGCCCTTAGTATATGAAGAAGTAAAATTAGAAGTTGGTTATAGATTGGATTTAATAGTAGAAAACAAAGTAATTATAGAAATAAAGGCATGCGAAGGGCTAACCGATGTGCATTTAGCACAAGTGTTAACTTATTTAAAATTAAGTCATGTAAAATTGGGATTATTAATTAATTTCAATGTGACTAGAGTAAAAGACGGAATTAAAAGAGTAGTAAATAATTTATAAAAACTCGGCGATCTTTGCGGTTAAAGTAATTGTTTAGTAACCGCTAAGAAGCAGAGAGAAAAACACAGAGAACGCAAAAAATATAATGATTAAAAATAATAACCAGTAACAATTAAAATATAGCAGATTTTCTCTGAGGTCTTTGCGAAAAAAACTCAGCGATCTTTGCGGTTAAACATTATGGAAAGAATAGAAGTTTTAAAAACATACAAAATATTTATTGGCGGACAATTCCCCCGTACTGAGAGTGGACGCTATTATCCTTTAAAATTAAAAAACAACATGACTGTAAACGTTAGTTTATCTTCCCGAAAAGATTTTAGAAACTCTGTTGTTGCAGCCCGTGCGGCATTTAGCGGCTGGAGTTCCCGTGCAGCATTTAACCGCGGACAAATTTTATACCGTATAGCCGAAATGCTGGAAGGACGCAAAGAACAGTTTTTAGAGGAATTGAAACAATTAGGTTATACGGCTACTGCTGCCAAAAAAGAAGTAGAACAAAGTATCGATCGATTAGTATATTATGCCGGATGGTGCGATAAATATCAGCAATTATTCAGTGCGGTTAATCCTGTGGCAACGTCGCATTTTAATTTTTCGGTACCGGAACCAATGGGTGTAGTAGCTATTCTGGCTGATGAATCAACGGCTTTATTAGGCCTGGTATCAGTAGTTGCACCTTGCATTGCCGGAGGAAATACTTGCATTGTGTTAGCATCAGAAAGCAAGCCAACCTGTTCTATTACTTTTGCTGAAGTGATTGCTACCAGTGATGTTCCCGGAGGTGTTGTAAATATTGTGACCGGAAACCGAAAAGAATTACACGCTCATTTTTCTTCTCACATGGATGTGAATGCCGTTATTAATTGTAATGCCGAAAAGGATTTCAATAAAACCATTGGCGAAAATGCATCCTTAAATGTGAAGCGTGTGTTTACCTGGAATAAAAACTGGAGCGACGAAAAAGAGCAAGGGCCTTATTATATTACCGACTTGCAGGAAATTAAAACAACCTGGCATCCTATTGAAAACATTGGTGTTTCCGGAATCAAGTATTAGTCCTTTTTCCATATTTTAATAATTAATATTTTATTTGTAACTTGTATATCTATTCCTAAAAAGGTATAGGGTTGATTATACTCATTCATTAATTTTGGTTCTATGTTCAATTTTTTCTTCAAATTAAAAGGCTGGAAAGTAACACACTATTTGCCTAAAGATATTTTAAAATGTGTGATTATTGCAGCCCCTCATACCAGTAACTGGGACTTTATCTATGCAATGGGCGCATTAAAAGACATGAATATCAATTCGCGTTTTACGATCAAAAAAGAATGGTATAAATTTCCGTTTAAAGGCTTAATGAAAAAGCTAGGAGCACTCCCCATTGACAGAGGCACAAACCCTGATGGATCAAGAAAGGGAACGGTGGATGCGATGGTTGATTTATTTAATGAACGCAAAGACCTCTTATTACTAATTACTCCTGAAGGAACGCGCTCTGCCGTTAACAAATGGAAAACCGGATTTTATCATGTAGCGTTAAAGGCCAAAGTGCCTATTGCGCTTGGCTTTATAGACTATGCCAAAAAAGAATGCGGTATTGATAAATTAATTTATCCAACCGGTAACTTTAACGAGGATATGAAATTGATCATGGAGTTCTATAAAAACAAAATAGGGCGCAATCCTGATAATTTTGCCTTACATACAATCGCAGAATAACCGCTACCTCAATTTAAATAAAGTTTGCGTGAGGGATTGTAGTGGAAATCCTTCACGCAATTTCATATTCCCAATCGAAATTTAAACTTCAATCGTACCTAAAAGCGTGAGGGATGCGAGCATAAATCCTTTTACGCCACTCCGTTGCGTAAAAGATTGAATCCGCCGGCTGGCGGACACGCCCAAATCCTAAACCTCAAAAACTCCTTGTCTCTTTGCTGGTAAATCTTATCTTTACACCTCGCAAAATCAACGAACTATGGAATACAATTTTAAAGAGATAGAAAGTAATTGGCAGGCATATTGGGCAAAACATAAAACCTTTGCCGCCAAAGACGGTGGAGATAAACCTAAGTACTACGTATTGGATATGTTCCCCTATCCATCCGGTGCGGGTTTACATGTGGGACATCCTTTAGGATATATTGCTTCTGATATTGTAGCCCGTTACAAACGCCATAAAGGCTTTAATGTATTACATCCCATGGGTTACGATAGCTTTGGCTTGCCTGCCGAACAATATGCGATCCAGACAGGGCAACATCCTAAAATAACCACCGAAAACAACATTGCTGTTTACCGCAGACAACTGGATAAAATTGGTTTTTCGTTTGACTGGGACAGAGAAGTAAGAACCTCCAACCCGGAGTATTACAAATGGACCCAGTGGATCTTTATACAACTCTTTAATTCGTGGTACAACAAAAGCAGTGATAAGGCAGAAACCATTTCAACACTGATTTCTGAGTTTGAAACTAATGGAAACAGCAAGGTAAATGCAGCTTGCGAAGAGTCTGTGCAATCCTTTACTGCGGCGCAATGGAAAGCCTTTACAGAAAAAGAACAATCCGATATTTTAATGGCCTATCGTATTGCCTACTTAGGCGAGGCTTACGTTAACTGGTGTCCGCAATTAGGAACCGTGTTGGCCAACGATGAAGTGAAAGACGGCGTGAGTGAACGCGGCGGATATCCCGTAGAACGCAAACTGATGAAACAGTGGAGTATGCGCATTAACGCTTACGCACAAAGATTGTTAGACGGATTGGATACGTTGGATTGGACAGACAGCTTAAAAGAAGCACAACGCAACTGGATAGGAAAAAGTGAAGGAACTTCATTGAGATTTAAAGTAATTCGTCACCCTGAACTTGTTTCAGGGTCTCAAGAGATGCTGAAACAAGTTCAGCATGACATTGAAGTATTCACAACTCGTCCTGATACAATATTCGGTGTATCCTTTTTAACCATCGCCCCTGAACATGAATTAGTAGAAAGCTTAACCACTGCAGAAAATAAAGCTGCTGTGGAGGCTTATGTTACACAGGCAAAAAACAGAAGCGAACGCGAGCGTCAGGCGGATGTGACTAAAATTACAGGCGTGTTCACCGGTTCGTATGTGGAACATCCTTTCACAGGAAAACAAATTCCGGTATGGATTGGCGACTATGTATTGGCAGGATACGGCACAGGTGCGGTGATGGCTGTTCCGGCGCATGATAGCAGAGATTATAGTTTTGCCAAACACTTTGGCTTACCGATTATAGAAGTGGTAAAAGGCGGTGATCTGGAAAAAGAATCCTATGATGCCAAAGAGGGTATTTTGATCAACTCTGATTTTTTGAATGGCTTGCAGGTAAAGGACGCCATGAAACTAGCCATGCAGGAAATTGAGATCCAGCGTTTAGGAAAAAAGAAATTGAATTTCCGTTTGCGCGATGCCGTGTTTGGCCGTCAACGCTATTGGGGAGAGCCCATTCCGGTGTATTACAAAAATGATATTCCGTATGTATTGGCAGAAAATGAATTGCCTTTGGTATTACCGGAGGTAGATAAATATTTACCAACGGAAGATGGTGAGCCGCCTTTGGCTCGTGCGTCCTCGTCCTGGAAATACAAAGGAGAGTTTGATTATGAACATTCGACAATGCCGGGTTGGGCAGGCAGTAGCTGGTATTTTTTACGTTATATGGATCCTCATAATGGTTCGGTATTTGCGGATAAAAAATTAACTGACTACTGGCAACAGGTCGACTTATACATTGGTGGTAGTGAGCACGCCACAGGGCATTTATTGTATGTACGTTTCTGGACCAAATTCCTGAAAGACCTTGGCTACATTGATATTGATGAACCGGCTAAGAAGTTGATCAATCAAGGAATGATACAGGGATTATCTTCAAAAGCATTTAGAGTGTCCTTTGGTGTTTCTCATACTTCAATAGCAGATTCACCTGATTCAAAAAAAGAGTTATTGCCAGTAAAAGAGATTCCTCCTGTTTTTGTGTCCAAGAGTCTATTTGATTCATTTAATAAAGAAGAATGGACCGCTGATAGACAAATGGCTATAGATAAAATTTCTGAAATTGGAAATATAATTACTAAACAATTGCAGGCATTGCATCCTGACAAGGTTGGTAAACTATCTTTTAATGAAAGTATATTTCAAATAAATGTTGATGTAAATCTCGTTTCCAAAGGAAATATATTAAATGTCGAGTCTTTTAAAAACTGGCGGGAAGAATACAAAAGTGCTCACTTTCTTCTAGAAGAAAACGGAGATTATATCTGTGGTACTGAAGTAGAAAAAATGTCTAAATCAAAATACAATGTTGTAACACCAGATGACATTGCAGAAAAATTTGGGTCTGACACCTTGCGTTTATATGAAATGTTCTTAGGTCCTTTAGAACAAAGTAAACCCTGGAATACTAATGGTATTACAGGCGTGCACGGCTTCTTAAAAAAATTATGGAAATTGTTTTATGGTACAGGAACATTTGCAGTAAGTGATGATGAACCAACTAAAGGTGAATTAAAAACCTTACATAAAACCATTAAAAAAATTACCGAAGACATTGAGCGTTTTTCGTTCAATACTTCCATCAGTAATTTTATGATCTGCGTAAATGAATTAACGGATGCCAAATGTAATAAGCGTGCTGTTCTTGAGCCCTTATTGATTTGTTTATCGCCTTATGCGCCGCACATTGCCGAAGAATTATGGAAACAGTTAGGGCATGCTGAAAGTATCTCCACTGCTCCGTTCCCTGATTTTAACGAAGCTTATTTAGTAGATGACAGCGTGAATTATCCTGTATCCTTTAATGGAAAAGTTAAATTTACACTGGAGTTAGCAGCTACATTAACCGCTCCTGAAGTAGAGGCGATTGTAATGGCCAACGAACAAACCTCCAAATTCCTGGATGGCAAGCAGCCTAAAAAAGTAATTGTGGTTCACAAGAAAATTGTGAATATGGTGGTTTAAACATTATCTCAAAAAAATCTTACATTTCAAGTCCTGTAATTAATAATTACAGGACTTTTATTTTTAGAAAAAATGATTATCTTGAACCATATTTCACCATAAATGGTTTTTGGAAATTTAATTAATCTTGGGGTAAATTCTGAAATGGAATTTTACCAAAAGCGTGAAGCGCGAATTGTAAATCTGTTCGCCTTAATTACTCTTTTGGGGTTGGTGCTTGGTATTACAACCGTTTTTTTTATTACCGGAAACTACCCTACCCCGGTGGTACTCTTTACAGCCATGTCATCGTTGTCTATTTTGTTTTTTAACTGGCAAAAGAAATACAACACCGCTACCTACATTTTCGTTATCTGCATCAACTTTTGCATATTTATCCTAAACGAACAATACGATATTTCCGTTGGCAATTATCTCTATTATTTTCCGGTAGTGTTTTGTGTGGCTTTGCTCCATAATCCTACCAAAACAAATACCCGTACTATTATTTTCTTCATTATTATTTTGCTTGGTTTTGTGGCTGCCATGACGTTTAATATCGATAGTCTCAAGCTGGCAAATATAACAGAAGCCGATAACAGGATTTTGCTAATGTATAATTGCGGACTCACCGTTTCTTTAACCATCCTGTTGGTATATCTGGTAGTGAAGCTGATAAATCGCCAGAATAATGAAGCCATTGCCTTATTACATAAAGAGCAAGAGGCTCAATTAAAGATCTCGCAATCTCTTAAAGAAAAAGATGTGTTACTGGCAGAGATACAACACCGCGTAAAAAACAATCTGGCAGTTATTACAGGACTACTTAATCTTCAAACAGAAAAGGCTCCCTGCAATACCTCCAAACAATTAATGATCGAATCCAGAAACCGTGTGATGAGTATCTCTATGGTTCATGAACGACTATACAAAAAAGATAATTTGTCAAAAATTGATTTTAAGATCTATGTGTCCGAACTTGTTAAGGAAGTCATTACCAGCTTTTCTAATGCTACCGGGTCAATAAAAATTGAAGAGGAGTTGGATAAAGTGGAAATGGAAATTACCAAAGCGGTTCCCATAGGCTTAATCATTAATGAAGCTTTAACTAACTCCTTAAAGCATGCCTTTCAGCATCATCCCGAAAATCCTACGATCTATATCAGGATGCAGATCATTTACGACCGAATTCAGATCTCGGTGTCCGATAATGGTATTGGTTTTTCTGATATTGAAAAACGAAGCGATACATCCTTAGGAATTTCTTTAATAGAATCTTTAGCTGATCAGATCGATGCAAAAGTAGTGTTTAGAAATGAACCGGGAGCCTGTGTAAGCCTGGTATTTCCCTTCAATTAATCACAAGGCATTTTGATGCTTATCTTTTTAGGATCACCTCCTACCTTTTTATAGAGCATAAAATCAGAACAAGCGTCGTCCTTCTTTTTTAAAACAAGTTTTAGTTTTCCTCTCTCCAGATAATACTCCGGCTTATTCGCATTATAGTTAATCGCATGGTTGAAATCCGCCAGGGCATTTGGATAATCTTTCATGTTCAACTTAAGAAGTCCCCTGTAAAACCAGGCATCGGCGTTAGAATCTTCCAATTCAATGGTTTTTGTAAAATCCTTTATGGCACCTTCATAATCCTTTGATTTGTTTTTTGTAATACCTCTCAAAAAATAACTATCCACACTTTCGTGATCGATCTCAATTTGTTTCGTAAAATCTTCAATCGCTCCTTTATAATCTTTTAGTACATCTTTAGCCATTCCTCTGTCGAAATAAGCCATGGAGTCGTTAGGACTAATCTCAATTACTCTGGTGAAATACTCTATGGCTCCTTTATAATCTCCCTGATTAATTCTTTCCACGGCACACTCGTTGTATTCATCTTTTAACGATTGTCCATGTCCGGCAAGGAAGATCAAAAAATAAAAACTGAACGCAAATACTATTTTCATATCCGCTACAAAGCTAGTAGTTTCCTTTGTATCCTGCTATTTTTTTAACGTATATTCAAAAATACTCCAACATGTTTATGCCTTAAAATAATACCTTTGCTATTCAGGAAAACGAGAGATCATGATGAAACAAGGATTATATACTATCGGGCTTACTGTATTTGCCGGCATGCTGGCACTTGCACAATCAGAGCCTATCAAACTATGGGGAAATGCGCAGGGATCAACCTATCATATCACCTATTTTGATTCGCTGAACAGAAATTTTCAACCAGAAATAGAAACGATCCTTCAGAATTTTGATAAATCCGTTTCCACCTATTTGCCAACATCCATTATTTCAAGAATCAACTCGAATCAAAAAAATGTGAAGGTCGACAAATACTTTATTGCTTGTTTTAACAAGGCAAAGGAAGTATGGAAAAATACCGATGGCGCCTTTGATCCAACCGTATATCCTTTAGTAAATGCCTGGGGATTTGGACCCGGTAAAAAACAAAAAATAGAAAAATCAAAGATCGATAGTATCTTAAAATTTGTGGGCTTTGATTTAATAGAATTAAAAGGTAATACCGTTGTTAAAAAAGATCCCCGCGTATCCCTTGATTTTAATGCCTTTGCACAAGGCTACTCCGTAGATGTTGTTTCCGGATTTTTAAATTCCAAAGGTATTAAAGCTTACATGGTTGAAATTGGCGGAGAAGTATACGCCAAAGGGAAAAAACCAAACGGTAATAACTGGACGATAGGTATTGAAAAACCAATTGACAATAAAGAATCTGAAAACCCTGTGAAAGCGATTGTGAAACTTGAGAATCTGGCCATTGCTACTTCCGGAAACTACAGGCGCTTTGTGATAGAAGACGGAGTTAAATATGCACATCATCTTGATCCAAAAACAGGTTATCCAACAAAAAACAATTTGTTAAGCGCCTCCATTTTTTCTAAAGAATGTATTTCTTCGGATGCCAATGCTACCGGAGTATTAGTGATGGGGCTTGAAAAAGCAAAGGTGTTTTTAGCAGCACACCCAGAGCTACAAGCCTACCTCATCTATTCCGACGATAAAGGAAATTATCAGGTATATGAAACCCCTGGATTGAATACATTTGTAACAGAAGCAGAAGAGTAAATTACTCCTCGGCTTTGTTCTTCAGTTGCATCAATAACGAGTAAGCACCTTTTGTTACAATGTGTAATTGGGAAATATCTTTACCGCCGGCTGCGTTAATTTCGGTAAAGTTATTTTCAGAACTCCCTTTGATCACTTCCAGCAGCTCAAACTGACGATCTCCTTTTGCAACAAACACATAGTCTTTTCCTTCAAAGCCAACTATGGCTTCATCGTTGATCGCCTTCACATTGGCCAGTTTTAACTCTACATCTGCATTCATATACATGCCCGGAAGCAGAGATTTATCATAGTCTTCGAAATGGCAATGTACATCGGCACTCCTGTCGGCAGACAAATCCTGGCTTATTAAAATAATTTCGCAGGGGTGTTTTTTATCCGGCTGATTATTGTTATAAGCTACTAATTTTTGTCCGATGAATAACTTACTCAGATCCTTTTCAAACACTTTTAAATTTAAATGGATATCCTCCGGATTAATTAATTCAAACAATACATCCGATGGATTGACATATTTCCCGATATTAACATTGACCTTAGATACAAAGCCTTCAATGGAAGAGTACACATTAATGGTTCTGGATAAATTAGATTCATTGAGCGATTCCGGATTAATATTGATCAACCTTAATTTTTCGGCCAGAGCACTCAACGCAATTTTTTGTGTTGTATACTCCATTTGTGTTTGCTGAAAAACCTTGTCGCTACTGGCTTTGCTCTGGTTCAACTCTTTTTGGCGATTATACTCGTTTTCAGCATACAACAGTTTTGATCTCGTGGTCAGATAATCCTGCTGCAACTGAATGTATTGCTGATCTTCCATACTGGCAATCACTTCACCTTTCTTAACATGCATCCCCGGCAATAATTTGGTGGACTTTAAAAATCCACCAAATGGGGTGCTCACGGATACCATGTTTTGCGGCGGCACATCAATTTTACCATTCAATTTCAGGACGGTGGAGATCTCTTTTTTCTCAACGTTACCAATCATTATCCCGGAGTTTTTATATTGAGCTTCCGTCAGAGCCACAGATGTTTCGATTGACGAAGCCGCTTCTGTTTCTTCGCTTTTATGGCCGCCACAAGAGGTTAGCAGTAGCAGACCAATACATAAAATTAATACGTGTTTCATAATGATGTTATTTACTGATTAAATAATTAATTTGAATAATTGTTTCGTTTAAATTTTTGACAGCATCCAGATAATTGGATTGTATGCCGATAGCCTGATTGGTAAGCATCACCCATTCCAAATAATTGATCTGCGTTTTTCAGTGCAGTTGTTTCATAATACTTAACCGCTGAGGCATTGGCTTCGTACTGGCTCAATACAGACTGATACTGGTTTTGCAGAAAATTCTTTTCCTGTAAATAACTATTCTCGGAAATGATCTGTGTGATCTTAGAAGCATTGATCTTTGCCTTTTGTGCACCAAAAAACAAAGGAACACCCACGCCCAGCTGTACCGACTGAAATCTTGCAGAAGTGGTATATACCACATTGTCCGCACCGGAGCCTCTCATAGTCATATTATAATAACCAATATTCAAATCCGGCAACAATCTTGATTTTTCCAGCTTTCGGTTAATGCCAGATATCTTTTTTTGTTGTTCGATCATTTTTAAGAACGGATGTTGTGTTACCACACTGCTATCTAAATTAATTTCAACAGACAATTTACCCGACGCATCATTCGGTGTAAAACGAGTGCTCGTATTTAACAGTAGGCTGAATTGCAATTGTGTTATTTCTAAATCCTGTTGCACTTGCTTCAGCTGAATAGCCATCGTACCTCGTTGAGACTCTGCCGTTGTCTTTTCAAGAATATTGCTTTCTCCTTTTGAAAAACGGTTATTGGCTTTTTCTAAAAAATTGGCATAAATGCTATCATTTTTTAGTAAGAGTATTTCTTTTTGTTTTAAGAAGACATAAGTATAAAACACTTGTCTCACCAGCTTTTTTATTTCCGACTCTTTTAAAGCAATGCTCAATACCGATGTTTTCCATTCTTCATTAAGCAGCTGCTTTTGGCGAACGTATACTGTAGGAAAATTAAAGGACTGTGACATTCCTAAACGATTATCGCTGTAGGAACTATTAATTTGCCCGTACTCTCCCATTAAATTTGCCTGTGGAATAGATGCAGATGTTTTAATAATTTTTTTCTGATAATCTGATTTCAGTTTTTCGTTTTTTACAGATAAATTATTTTTAAGGGCCGTATCAAGAGCCGCTTGCAAACTAATAGGTGTTTGAGCTTTTAAGAATGAGCAACAAACCACCAGCAACAGGCAAACGCTAATTGTTATATACTTCCTTTTCTTTATGTTATAATATTTCATTTGGTCTTTATTCTATAATTCCTTATTTATTTCCAATTGCTTATTGCCTGTTTTCACCCCTTTTTCAAACAGGATATACAGTATCGGTAATACAAACAGTGTTAAGAATGTTGCAATCATCAACCCTCCTATTACCACAGTTGCTAATGGTCGCTGAACCTCAGCTCCTGCTCCGTTACTAATAGCCATCGGCAAAAACCCTAAAGAAGCCACAAAAGCAGTCATCATCACCGGACGTAAACGAACCTTAGTTCCCATTAAAACAATCCGGTGCAGATTTTTAGCGCCTTCTTTTTTCAATCGATTAAACTCAGCAATCAATACAATTCCGTTTAATACGGCGACTCCAAACAACGCAATAAACCCGACTCCAGCACTAATACTAAAAGGCATGCCTCTTAATGCCAGAAAGAAAATGCCTCCAATAGCAGACAGGGGAATAGCCGAGTAAATCAATAATCCCTGTTTTACCGAATTAAACGCAAAAAACAACAAAATGAAGATCAATACCAACGACACCGGAACAGCTATCATTAAGCGCTGTTTAGCCGCATTCAGGTTTTCGAAAGCGCCGCCATAGGTAACATAATAACCCGACGGGAATTTAATTTGCTGATCCACTTTTTGTTGCAACTCATTCACAATGCTTTGCACATCCCTGCCACGAACATTAAACCCTACAACGATTCGTCGTTTTGCATCTTCACGTTGTATTTGATTAGGTCCGTTTTTAATGCTCACATCGGCCAGTTGATACAGCGGTATTTGTGTGCCCTGTACTGTTGGAATCAAAAGGTTTTTCACATCTTCCAGATTTTTTCGCTTGTCCGTACTCAAACGGACTACTACATCAAATCGTTTTTCTCCTTCAAACAACTGCCCTGAACTTTGTCCCGCAAAAGCTGTATTAATAACTTTATTGATATCCGCAATATTCAAATTATATTGTGCAATGGCCGCACGGTTATAATCAATGATGATTTGAGGCATACCCGTAACAGGCTCTATATACAAGTCTTTAGCCCCCTCTACATGTGTGGCAATGGCTCCGAGTTTTTCGGCATAAGACGCCAGTGTGTCCAGATTTTCACCAAAAATTTTACACACCACATCCTGCTTGGCTCCGGTCATCAATTCATTGAAACGCATTTGCACAGGATATTGAAAACTGGTGGTAACACCCGGTACATCTGCCACCGCCTTACTCATTTTTTCTCCCAATTCATTAAATGTTTTTGCAGAAGTCCATTCTTTTTTATCCTTTAAAATTACCATCATATCTGCCGACTCCATAGGCATAGGATCTGTAGGCACTTCCCCGCTTCCTATTTTAGTAACCACTTTGATCACTTCCGGAAACCGGGTCTTCAATATATGAGCTGTCTTTTGTGTGTTCTCAATGGTTGTATTTAAACTACTTCCTGATAATAATCTGGTTTCAACAGCAAAATCGCCTTCCTCTAAAGCAGGAATAAATTCGCCGCCCAAAAATGTTAAGGTAATAACTGCGGATATAAATAATACAATAACGGTAGTAATTACCATTTTAGGATAACGTAAAACAGTGGCCAATGCCTGTTGGTAAGCTCTCTCTACTTTGATCATTAATTTATCCGATATGTTTTCTTTGTGTTTGGTTTTCCTGCTCAGAAACAAAGCGCTCATCATGGGTATATAGGTTAATGATAACAGAAAAGCGCCTAACAGAGCAAAAGCCACTGTTTGTGCCATGGGTTTAAACATTTTACCTTCGATGCCCTGTAAGGTAAATATGGGCAGATAAACAACCAAAATGATCACCTGTCCGAACACCGCACTATTCATCATTTTACTGGCCGATAGTGTTACCTCATTATCCATTTGCTCCTGATTCAACTGAGCAATCGTTTTGAATTTTTTTCCGTGTGTGAGCTGATGCATCACTGCTTCTACAATAATAACAGCGCCATCCACGATCAATCCAAAATCAAGAGCTCCTAAACTCATTAAGTTTCCACTAACACCAAACGTATTCATTAAAATGATGGCAAATAGCATGGCCAGAGGAATAACGGAGGCAACTAATAATCCCGCTCTGAAATTCCCTAAGAATAATACCAGAACAAAAATAACGATCAAGGCACCTTCCATTAAATTTTGTTCCACCGTACCAATGGCATTATTCACCATTTTACTTCGGTCTAAAAACGGCTCTATCACTACTCCTTCGGGTAATGTCTTCTGAATCTGAATAACGCGTTCTTTCACATTCCTGATCACATCACTGCTATTGGCGCCTTTCAGCATCATTACCACCGCTCCCGATACTTCTCCTTCATCATTATACGTCATAGCACCATAACGGGTGGCATGTCCAATCCTTACATCAGCTACATCCCTTATAAATAAAGGATTCCCGCTTTCGGTAGCCTTAATCGAAATATTTTTAATATCATGGATGCTTCCAAGCAAGCCTTCACTTCTGATAAATAAAACCGTCGGGCCTTTTTCAATATAGGTACCTCCGGTGTTTTGGTTGTTTTTTTCAAGCGCGTTAAATACATCATGAATGGTAATGTTATAGGATTGTAGTTTATTAGGATCAACCGCAATTTCAAACTGCTTTAATTTACCACCAAAGCTACTTACCTCAGCCACGCCTTTAACTCCTAATAACTGTCGGCGAACCAACCAATCCTGAATCGTTCGTAGTTCTGTTTCATCATACTTTTTTTCGTAGCCCGCTTTGGCGCGCACCACATATTGGTAAATTTCTCCCAATCCTGTTGATACGGGCCCCAATTCGGGAGTTCCAATCCCTTGAGGGATCTGTGATTGTATTTTTTGTAAGCGTTCGGATACTTGTTGACGCGCCCAATAAATATCGGTTTCATCATTAAATACGATGGTTACCAAAGATAATCCGAAACGGGAAAAGCTTCTGATCTCCTTTAATCCGGAAATATTGTTATTGGCCTGTTCGATCGGAAACGTTACCAAACGCTCGATATCCGTAGCTCCAAACGATGGTGCCACTGTAATAACCTGTACCTGATTATTGGTAATATCAGGTACCGCATCAATTGGTAGTTTGGTCACTTCGTAAGTTCCATAACCAATCAGAGCTATCACAAAAAGCCCTACAATGAGTTTATTCCTGATGGAAAACTCAATAATTTTATTTAGCATATGAGTATGTGTTAATTTTATTTGATAGCATTAAAACAATAACAGGTATACGGGTGTACACGGGCCATTAAAAAATCAAATGGAAATTAACAGGATTTTGGCGGCTGCCAGATAGAAGAAAGGTAAGAAGAACTAATAAAATTAGTGGAATAGGTTTTATATTCTTTGGATTCGATAGGGCTTGATTTTATTGCCAATGAAAAAGAGTTAAATGAAATAAAGCCGGTATTCGCTAAGTTTTCACAATCATGATGGGATTTAAACGGGAGCTTCATATCTTCTGCTTTGTCTCCATCCCCGTCATCAGAGCTTGTGTAATGCATCACTAAAAAATCCAGAATGGTGGTTTTCTTATTTCCGGATTTATGTTCCATAAAATGTTCCACCAATTGTGGCAATTTAAAAAACTCATGCAACTCTGTTACAGAAATCAAATAAATTGACAATAAAAATATGGGTACTAATTTTTTCACCGATACTAAGGTACAATAATTTTTGAAATGTTGCACTATTCCTTGAAATGAGAACTTCCCGTTAATCCTATTTCCTCTCTCACTCCTTAAAACATATAGCCCAAAATAAGTTTTGCATAAAAGGGGGTTCCGGGCGTGTAATGCAATTCTTCTACCGGTTTGCTTTCATTTTTCAAACGTGTTTCGGTATCAAACTGCGCTTCATTCCATTTAGTATTCAATAGGTTTTCTATAACCAATCCTATCTTGTAATGTTTGGTTTTATAGTTCGCGGTTAAATCCACTACATGGTATCCATGCGCTATAATTGTACCGGATTCATTAGCTGGCCTGTCTTTCATATAGCGATAACGCAGGCCTCCTTCAAATCCATTTACTTTTACTGTCAGCCCTCCTGCTGATGTTAACGTAGGGGCTAAAGGAATATAGTAGTTCGTTGTTTTTTGATATCCGAATAGTGTATCAATCAATCGTCCCTGAGACATGTTTACATCCAGATCTAAAAATAACCAGGGTACTAATGGTGTTCTGGCACTTACATCAAAACCATAACGTCTGCTGGCTCCTTTATTTTCAGTGGTTCCGTCATCACCAACATATACCAGTTCGTTGCTTAAATCCATTCCCCAAACAGCCGCCGAAACAACCGCGTTTTTAATATGAAACAAAGTGCCGATTTCCGAACTCACTGCAATAGGTAAATGGTGTTGCTTCTTATCCTGAACTGATGAACGCGCATCATTAGAATGATAACCACTCCCTGTATTAAAAAAGAACTGAAGCCTATCGTTAACCGTGTAAATTAAATTTAATTTGGGATTAATGGCCGATTGATAATTATACCCGGAGTAATTAGTATGCACAGAATCGGTTGGCAACAAGTCCTCTACATCAAATATAAAATAATCATAGCGGGCTCCCAGCTCTATCCTGAAATGACTGCTGAAGCGAAACACTTCATTCAAAAATATGGCATTAGATCGTTGATGAATATTAGAATGTGCTGTGGCGCTAAGCCGTTCTCTCTGTGGAGCATGCCATAATTGATTTTCAATATCGTCTGAACGAAAACCGGCACCGATGGTAAATTTATTATACATGTGAAAGAGCTTATGTCCAACGGTGTATTTGGCATTTAATCCTCTCACGGTTCGATTATCATCCTGTTCGATCATATCGCCATTTACAGAATCATTTAAAAAGAAGGTGAAGTCGGAAAATAATTTAAAGCGATATGTACTCACATACGCCTGTGTTTCAAACTCTCCCGAACCTAATTTTGCGTTATAGATTAAATTATAATTATTCCGTTGGGTCGTTCCTCCTTCATTAGGATCAATACTTCCGTAACGTGATATTAATCCTGCAGCAACCGCCCGCTCCGGTATTTGCCCTGATGCATTCCAGGAAGAACCAAATCCTGAAACCGAAAATTGTACCCTGCTGTTTTCATTTAAGGTAATCGTTGTTTTTGAAAAGATATTTGCCCTCTTAAAATCCTGATTAATTTTAAAATATCCGCTATTATTGATGACGTCTGCTGCAAAATAAGAAGACACCCGGTTATTCTTAATCGGCAATTGCATGAGTGCCAAACCTCTTGTACTTGTTATAGCATTAGTGCTTGGCACAGATCCTGTTTCCAGCTGAATTAAATTAGCCGGTAACGAATCATAGGTTTTAAAACCAACAGCAGCGCCGGTTGCAAAATCGCCATATAAAGGCGAAGACGTTCCTTTAAATACGTTCATCCCTTCCACAACCTCAGGAATCAAAAAATGCAAATCAGCATATCCTTGTCCGTGGCCGTGACTGGGCATGTTAACCGGCATGCCATCCACAAATGTGGCAATATCGGTTCCATGGTCACAATCAAAGCCTCGTATAAAAATCTGCTCGGCCTTCCCTCCTCCGGCATGCTGGGCAATAAATAAACCCGGCACTAATCGCAATAGATCCTGCGCCGAATTTTTAGGTCTGTTTGCAAAACCCGATTGGCTAATGTACGTGGAGGAAGCAGCTGATACAGGCTTGTCGGCAGCAATCGCTATTTCATTTAAATTAACCGATTTTGATACCAACAGAACGGTGATGTTTATAGTATCACCGGAAAAGGCTTCCGTTGTTATTACCTGTTTTTCGTAACCGGCTTTTTCAAACTCAAGATCGTACTTACCAAAAGGCATATTCACAAAAAGGAAATTTCCTTTATCATCAGAATGAGCGTGACTGTTTGTTTTATCGATACTAACGTATACATCTATTACGTTTATTCCGGTCTCCTTATCTTGTATTGCCCCTTTAATAGTTACATTCTGAGACCATGAATAATTGCTCAGATAAATAAAAAACAAAACAATTATGTAAAAACTTTTACGCACGCTGCAGAAAACCGTATAACAGAAAAAAAGCTGTTCCCAAATGAAAACAGCTTTTTAAATCGTTACTAGTATGAATTATTTATTTAAAATAACTTTGTGATTAGATGAGCCGTTTTCATTAGAAACCGTGATCATGTAAATACCATTGGCAAAATTATTCAGATCAATGCTTTTTGTGCCTTGTGACAATTGCTCAATTTTTTCTTCATATATCAATGTTCCTAAGGCATTAATCACTCTGATAGTCTTTGCGTTTGAATAATCAACATTAATAACCCCGTTTGTAGGATTAGGATACACAGAAATCTCAGGATTAGTTGCTATGCTCTCATCAATACCTGTTACTGTAGATGGTTGCCAGTTAATGGTGATTCCGGTAAAGTTTGCTGTATTAGCCGGTGTTTGGTGATCTACATTGGGTCCTTTGGTAAAGGTAAACGTTGATGTTGCAGTTCCTGCTGTACCATGATCCCAAGTAGATTGAATCGCTACTTTATACACGCCATCAGCTTGTAACGTTCCGGTAGCTGCCGCTCCTTTTTTTCCATCCCAGGTAACTGTATAGGTAGACCAGGCTGTTCTGGTTGCTCCGGTTGTGCCGTCTAATGTATTGCACCCTGCAGATGTAGCACTACCTCCCGTACAAGAAGCCTGAGTGGCCCAGGTTGGTAAGTGATCGTTTGTTCCTGAACCCACATAACGTAATTTTGTTTTCACAAATGCCCCTGCGCTTGTTTGAATCCAAACCGCTAAATCATGTTGAGCATTTCCGTTATAGGTTGCAGATGTAGGGTGAGATGCTTCTGTAAACACAAACGTCAGCGTTCCTGTAGTTTGTGCTATTAATTTAGAAGTAGCAAAAGTTGCCACTATCATAGTACTGATTGCTAGTAAAAGTTTTTTCATTGTTATTGTTTTTAAACTTGCTTCAAAGATAATTCACAATTCTGAAGAGATGCTGAGTTCTTATTTAAAATCCCTATAAATAAAGGGTTTTTGTAGTATTTTTGGATTTCATAAAATGGGGCGCCGGGTGTCAAACATGGTTCTCCCTCTAAACTCATAATGGCAAAGCCATAAACCGACCAAAATAATAGCGGCGGCGGCGATAAAAGGCATTCCGGCAAAATGCAAGGGAGCATTTGGCTTTGTAAAGCCATAGAACAAATGTGTCATCACAAGAGGTGAAATGATATTGGCCAGGCTGACCAACGAAGTCATCATTCCCTGTAACTCGCCTTGTTCATTAGCAGGCATTTTACCTGAAATAATGGCCTGTATAGATGGCGGAGCAATACCTCCCAAACAATATACCAGTGTAATGGCATAAACCATCCAGGATTGATCTGCAAAAGCAAATAATACTAAACCTGCCATGCAAAATAATAACCCCGTATAAACAGAATAAACGGGCCCAAACGTCTTCTGGCTCCATTGAATAAGGCCTCCTTTTACAATGGCCACCATTACTCCCAAAAAAGCCAATGAATAGCCAATGTCAAGATCGCTCCAGTGATACACATACTTGATATAAAAAGGCCATATAGATGGCATTACCTGTCCTGACAGGTAAATCAAAAACATTACTACCACTAAATTGCGGATCTCTTTGTTTTTACGGAGCTGCATGAATGCGCCAAAAGGATTGGCTCTTTTAATGTCAAACGCTCGTCGGTTTTCAGGCTTGAGGGATTCGGGTAAGATAAAAAAGCCATACAGTAAATTAAAGAAGGATAAGCAGGCAGCGGCCATAAAAGGTACCCGTATGCCAAATTCGCTCAACAAACCGCCAACAAAAGGACCGATAATAAATCCCATGCCTATGGCCGCTCCTATGAGTCCAAAATTTTGAGCTCGCTTGTCTGCCGGGCTACTATCTGAAATATAGGCAAAACAGGTAGCAAAGCTGGCCCCGCAAATTCCGGCAACAACTCTTCCTGCAAAAAACAGCGGTAATGTGTCGGCAAAAGACATAAACAGGTAATCTATCCCCAATCCTAATAACGACAGTAATAAAACAGGCCTGCGACCAAAACGGTCACTTAAGCTTCCTAATAAAGGAGAAAAAACAAACTGCATCACGGCATAGGCTGTCATCATCCACCCGCTATACACAATGGCTTCATTAATACTGGCACCACTTACTTCTTCTATAATACTGGCCGAAACAGGAAACACAATTCTGATCCCAATACAATCGATCAATACCGTTATAAAAAGAAATATAAGTGGGTTTTTTGCTTTATGCATTGGGCAAATCGTCTATGCTGTAAAATAAAAAAATCCCATCGACCTGGTGGATGGGATTTTTTTAACTGAATTCATGCTTATTTTTTAAGAGGCGCCATTTCTGTGTGAAATGTTACCTGTACACTTTCTGCAATTTTTTCAACGTATAAAGATGGTACCTTGATTTTATGATCTGCTACTTTTACATCAAACTTCGAATCCATAGTAATAGTTCCTCCCTTCACTGAAATCGTTCCTGAAATAGTTCTTGGCAACTCAACCCCATGCATATCTAACGTACCAACCATGGTTACATTGTGAGTTCCGTCTTTACTATAATCTATTGTTTCTTGTACTTTACCTTTAAACGTAGCGTATGGAAATTTCTCTGATTCTACATAATTCTCGTTGTAGTGTTCCTGCATAAATGCGGATTTAAACACAAATGCATTTTGAGATGCTTTGATCGCAAAATCTCCTGTTTTAGCATTAAATACCGGCTTGGTTACAGAGTTTGTAGCATCGATGTTTTCTAATTTTGTTTCGCTAAAAAATGTGATCTTACATTTTTCTCCCACATATATTTGCGAGAAGCTATTTAATCCAATAGCCAATAAACCTACTAATAATCCCTTTTTCATACTTGTTTTTTATAGTTGTTATTACTCTTCTTTATTTTTTCCCTGTAAGCTAAACACTCTGGAGATATTAAATCCTAAACGAATTCCCCAATTGCTCCAGCTTGTATTGGTATACATAAAGTATTGATCTTTGCTGTATTTATTCAATCTATAGCCATACTCTAAAGTAATAGCCTGACGTTTCGCAAACTTAAAGCGTGTTACAGCTCCTACTATATAACAATCATTTTTATCAGTGATCTTATCTACCAGATTAACATGCACCATGGCTCCTGTTAACTGAAAAGAAAAGCGGGAATTGAATTTTCTACCGATCATAATCTGGTGGCAAAAAGATAACCTGTCGGGAATAGACTGATATTTATTTTCTCCGTCGATGATCACGTTTTGCATAAACGTATGATAAACGCTTGTAAACAAGGTAACGCTCACCGGCATACCGCCTCCTTTGGTTGTTTGTTTTAATAAGCGGTATTTTAGAAATGCATCTGCAATTTTTTTCCCGGACGTTCTTCCGATACCAAACATTAAACGACTACCGTGACAATACTCCAGTGATAAACGAATATTAGCTCCGCCATCTACGCCCCAGGCATTATAGGCTCCTGAGTTAAAATCACCAAAACGGTGAGAGATTCTAAAATCCAGACTTCGGCGACTCAACACCTCTACCGTATGAAAATTTACCAAACGGGTTGTTTTAAATGTAGCCGTAACATATTCTTTTTTTGGTTTTTCCTGCACCATGTTTAAAAGATCGTCGGCACTTTGAGCAGATGCAACAGTTGAAAAGGCAAGAATTGCCAGGAATGTTATATATAATTTTTTCATATGAATTGATTGCATTTAATTAATTATCATTAGCTCCTTCTAAAACCCATCTTCTTATTTTGGCAATCTGACAGTCAGATAAATGAGGGCGTCCTAAAGGCATTCGTCTACTAGGTACGGTGTCTATTAAACTATACACTAAAGAAGAAACATTATTAAAAACTATAAACGTATCATTTTGAACGTCTGCAACCGTTATTAATGAATGACCAAGGCCAACATTGTCATGGCACCCGTTTGTACAATTAGCACTTAAAATAGGCACTATGTCTGTAGAAAAACTCATAGCGGCGGAAGTGTCGCATGCTGTATTAATAATAGCCCCAAACGGACGGCAACCTTTTACCCACTGGGTTATCAAACCAACATCAGAAGCAGATAAAGCCGAAGATGGCGGCATTGGTTTTAATGCATTTGGCGCCAAAACAGCAAGTAATTGATCTGAAGAGTAAGTCGATAGATTTTGATAGCTATCCAAATAAGGTTGTGTTCCGCCACCCGGACTATGACAACTAATACAATTAGCGTCCATAATAGCTTTCACGTTAGCCTGATAGGTAACCGTGTTGGAAGTATCGCAGGGTGCCGATTGTGGGTGCAGTTCCTTAAAATTGTCATAATAGCAACTATTCAAAAGGCAGAGTGCACTCACTGATAAAACTGATAGTAGTACTTTTTTCATAGATTTTATTAAATTAATTATTTTTTGCTCCTTGTCCAATCCAAATATAAATCAATTGAATTTGTTTTTCAGATAATTCGGCATAGGGCTGTTTGGGCATAATCTTATCCTTATCCAATGATTTAATAACAGAGTAGATTTTACTTTTTTCAGGCGAACCTGCTGAAATTCCTCCGTTCATTAATGCATCGTATGACGTAAGACTGAATTTTTGAAAAGCAGAATCACCGTGGCAACCACTAAAGGCACAATTAGAACTAATGATAGGCGCTATACTGGTAGAGTAGCTTACCGGCAGCAATTCTTCGAATTTAGTTTTATGTTTACATGAACCAAACATAATACCTAAAGCAATAAAAATGCTTAAAGATTTAAAAGTATCCGAGCAAAAAAACTGTTTCATATTGATGTGAAATTATGTTATCAAAAGTACTTTTAAAATCTGAAGAAACGCTGATTTTTTATTTAGACGCCTTATAAATTATGGCTTTTTGGATTATTTTTGGAATTACAAAAAGTTTACAAAACAAGATACCTTAATTTTAAATACTTTTGTATAGACGTTTTATCAATTGTGTATGAATATTCTTATTGTTGAGGATGAAGTAAATTTAGCCGATGAGGTCGCAAAATATCTATCCGACTTTAAGTACAAGTGTCATGTTGTAAATTTATACAATGACGCTTTGCAATCCTTAAATTATGAGGAGTTTGCCATCACCTTAATTGATCTGAAACTGCCTGACGGACATGGTATTGATTTGATTCATTACATCAAAAAGAAAAAAATCACTTCTGGTATTATTGTGCTTTCAGCCATAGATGAGCTGGACATGCGTATTAAAGCACTTGATGCCGGCGCTGATGATTTTTTAACAAAACCTTTTCATTTATCCGAACTAAACGCCCGGGTGAAATCTCTAATCAGAAGAAATTTTCACAAAGGAGATAATGTGATCGACTATAACGAAATCAAAGTTGATACCACTAAGTTACAGGTAAGTGTTCTCGATCAGGTTATCAATTTAACATCTAAGGAATATGAATTACTCCTGTATTTTATTTCGAATGCCGGAAAAGTGATCACCAAAGAAGCCATTGGTTATACAGTTTGGAATAACCACTCCGATATGGACGTTTCCAATGAAATTATCTATACCCACGTTAAAAATCTTCGTAAAAAATTAGTAGCGGCAGGCAGCAAAGATTATATACAATCTGTATATGGTGTCGGATATAAATTTGATAAATAATTCTGTTAAGTAACTCATGAAATTAGTTTATAAAAATATCCTCATTAACGCCATTATCTCTTTAATGATCCTGTTTGTGGGAGAATATTCTCTGTTCTATTTCTTGAAACAGAACATGGAAAAGGAAGTTACTGAACACCTTCAAATAGAGCGTCATTTTATGATGAGGCATTTGAAACACGGCGTTAATATCGATTATTTTAACTACAACATTGGCGATCGGCTGAGCATAGAGCCTATACAAACATTGCAATACAAAGAACCCATTATGAAGGATGTGGAAGTGAAAGAAGAATGGGAAGAAGAACATTTCACTTCAAAAGAAATTGTTTTTGATGTGGAGCAAAACAATAAATTTTACAGAGTCTCTATCTCCAAAACCATAGATGAAGATGAGGGCTTGGCAGGGAGTATGTCTGCTATCATTTTTATCTCGGGCTTATGTATGTTCACCATTTTGGTACTCATTAATGTTTTTGTGTATCATAAATTATTTTCGCCGGTTTATAAACTTATTAAAGACATTAAAGGTTTTTCGACTCAACAATTTCAAAAAATTATTCCACCAACTACAAGCACGCAGGAGTTTAAAACTCTTGGAGAAGAGGTTAGTAAAATGTCGGAGAAGATGATTGCCGATTATGCCTCTATCAAAGAGTTCATGGAAAACATGACGCATGAAATTCAAACGCCATTAGCAGTTATCAATTCTAAAATCGAACGCAGTTTTCAGGCCAAAGATTTATCCGAAGAACAAGCTATTTTATTAAGTGATGCCTCTAAAGCTGTTACCAAATTATTTAATATCAACAAAGGATTAACCTTATTGTGCCGTTTAGACAATAAACAATACAACACTCCTGTAGAAATCTCTGTTAAAGAACTTATTCAACAACGACTCATTTACTTTTCGGATTTTAGTGAGAATAAAAAACTAACGATTACCGAAACATATGCGAACGATTTAAAACTATTCATGGACGCCTCCTTGTCTGAAATACTGATCGACAATCTGATAAAAAATGCCATACAGCATAATATCCAAAACGGTCATATATCTATTAGCATCAAAAACAATCAGTTAACGGTTGCCAATACCGGCGAAGAACCTAAAGTTCCTACCACCAATTATTTTGATAGATTTTACAGTCAGAAACCATACCAATCATTAGGACTAGGCTTATCCATCATTAAAAAAATTGTGGATTATTACGCGTATTCCATTTCATATAACTATGAAAATGAACATCATCAGGTAACCATTGATTTTAGCGAAAAATCAAAATAAGGTCGTTTGTTTGTTTTCTGATAACGCTTCTTTGTAAACCGCCAGTACTCTTACTCTTGCTTTACTATGATCTACTATTGGTTGAACATACTGCGCTGTGTTAAACTCAGGGACCCATTTTTTAATATACTCATATGTCGGGTCAAATTTTTTCATTTGTTCAGTAGGATTAAACACTCTGAAATAAGGTGCTGCATCGCAACCGCTACCAGCTGCCCATTGCCAGCCACCGTTATTGGCACTTAAATCAAAATCCAATAATTTTTGTGCAAAATAGGCTTCGCCCCAACGCCAGTCAATCAACAAATCTTTTACCAAAAAACTCGCCACAATCATTCGTACGCGGTTATGCATAAAGCCTGTGGCATTCAATTCTCTCATTCCGGCATCCACAATGGGAAATCCCGTTTTTCCTTCACACCAGGCTTTAAAATCCTGTTCGTTGTTTCTCCATTCAATGCGGTCATACTGAGGCTTAAATGCATTTGTTGTCACATACGGAAAATGATGCAAAATCATCATGTAAAAATCCCGCCAGATCAATTCGTTCAGCCATGTCTCATTTAATGCTAACGCTTGCTTAGCTAACGCCCTGATGCTAACTGTTCCAAAACGCAAATGTAAGCTTAGCCTGCTGGTTCCTTTCATGGCCGGAAAGTCTCGCTGCTCTTTATAATTAACTATGACCGATTTGCTGATCGTTTTAGATGGCATTTCCAATCCGCTTGGCTCAAATCCAATCTCTTTCAAAGAAGGAATGATGCCCGTGTTGGTTTTAAGAAATTGTTTAAAATACTTTTTATTAGGATAGGGCTTCACATGAAAATCTGTTAATCTCAGTTTCCATTTTCGGCTATAGGGCGTAAAAATTGTGTACGGTTTTCCGTCATCCTTCGTCACTTCATTCTTCTCAAAAATACATTGGTCCTTATACGATTTAAAATCTACATGATGTTGCAGAAGCAATTCCTTTACCGACTGATCCCTTTCGTTGGCATAGGGTTCATAATCGTGGTTTGTGTAAACAGCGGCAATAGTATATGTTTTAACCAACTCTTTAAATACAAGCTCTGGTGTTGAATGAAATACCTGAATAGAAGACCCCAGTTCCTTTAACTGATCATTTAATTTTGAAACGGCGGTGTGAATAAATTCCACCCGGCCATCAGCTTTATCTTCCAGCTTATCCAGTATCTGTTTATCGAATATAAACAGAGGTAAAACAGGAATTCCACTTTTAAGTGCATGATAAAGACCTGCATTATCCTCTAACCGCAGGTCTCTCCTAAACCAAAACAACGCTATTTTTTCCATCTATCTATTAAACATCTGATATGGCAAAAAGTTTAACCAATAAAACAACGCATTCCGTAGGGTAAAAAATTATACCCAATTTACAATTATATATACTTATTTTTAAGCGATGAAAATTGTCTATAAGAACATCCTTATAAATTCCCTCATTGCAATTGTTATATTGTTTTTAGGAGGCTTGGTGTTGTTTCAGTTTTTGAAGGGAAAGTTAAATACAGAAGTACTGGAGGATTTGTATGTTCAGCAAAATTTTATTAAAAAGCGATTAAGCGCCGGTGTGGATATTGATGTTCTGAAATATAACATGGGTGACAACGTTAAAATCCATTATATAAATGCCATTCAATATAAAGAACCTGTTATTGAAGACATGGCTGTTTGGGACAGTCATAAAAACAGAATTGTTAAACTAAAAAAAATACTGTTCGATGTTGATCAGGCCAAAAAATATTACCGGATCACTATTTCAAAAACCGTCGACAAAGGTGAAGGAATAGGCGAAAGCATTGGATCGGTGATGTTTACTTCGGGTACCATTATGTTGATATTACTGGTGCTCATTAATATCTATGTATATTATACACTTTACAGCCCGTTTTATAAATTAGTAAAAATCATCGGGAAGTTTTCCGTACAAAAACTGGAACGGATTATTCCCCCAAAAACAAATACCGAAGAATTTGAGATCCTGGGGTCCAAAGTGGGCGAAATGTCGGATAAAATGATAGACGACTATAACTCTATTAAAGAGTTTATAGAAAACATGACTCATGAAACACAAACACCCTTAGCCATTATAAATACCAAGATCGAACGTTGCCTTCAGGATAAACATTTAACGGCCGAACAGGCTGTATTGTTAATGGATGCCGCACAAGCCGTGAAAAATTTATTTAATCTTAATAAGGGATTGTCCTTATTAAGTAAACTGGATAACAGGCAATATAACTCGTTAAAAGAGATTAGCCTCAAAGAACTTTTACAACAGCGAATAGATTATTTTTCGGATTTTATGGAGGATCAGCAAATCGTTTTATCCGAAAATTATATAGAAGATAAAACGATCGTGATGGATGTCTATCTGTCGGAAATACTTATTGATAATTTATTTAAAAATGCCATTAAACACAACTTGAAAAATGGAAAAATATTTGTCACCCTTAATGGTTATCAGCTTACCATTGCCAATACCGGAATAGCGCCAACCGAATCAACCGATCGCTTTTTTGATCGGTTTTATAGTCAGAAACCTCAACAATCACTGGGATTAGGTTTGTCCATCATCAAAAAAATAGTAGACTACTACCTGTACAGCATCTCTTATGTTTATAAAGACGATCTTCATCAGGTAAGTATTACGTTTAAATAAAAAATCTTGTAAATTCAACACGTCAAATAAATCAATATCACTCAATCTTACGTTATGGAATTAAACGCATTTCAACAACATATACTTAACGGTATTCCTTCCGAATTACCTCAGCCAAAATCTTACGAAAGCACGATTAATCATGCACCAAAACGTAAAGATAGTTTAAATGGAGAAGAAAAAAAACTGGCCATTCAAAATGCTTTGCGTTATTTCGAGCCCAAGCATCATGCTATTTTAGCCAAAGAGTTTGCAGAAGAACTAAAAACATACGGCCGTATTTATATGTATCGTTTCCGCCCGGATTATAAAATTTTTGCCCGCCCTATTAATGAGTACCCTCATAAGAGTTTGCAGGCAGCTGCTATTATGCATATGCTGAGTAATAATTTAGATTATGCGGTGGCACAGCATCCGCATGAATTAATTACCTATGGCGGTAACGGCTCTGTGTTTCAAAACTGGGCCCAGTATCTGTTAACCATGCAGTATCTGGCTACTATGACCGATGAACAAACATTGGTATTATATAGTGGGCATCCAATGGGTTTATTCCCATCGCATAAAGATGCTCCCCGAGTAGTGGTTACAAACGGCATGATGATTCCTAACTACAGCAAGCCGGATGATTGGGAAAAATTTAATGCCTTAGGCGTTACTCAATACGGGCAAATGACAGCCGGCTCATTCATGTATATTGGTCCGCAAGGTATTGTACATGGTACCTGCATCACAGTCATGAATGCTGCCCGTAAAATCTGTAAAACAGAAGAAGAGCGTAAAGGAAAATTATTTGTTACCTGTGGCTTGGGAGGTATGAGTGGTGCTCAACCCAAAGCAGCAAAAATTGCCAATCTGGTTTCGGTAACCGCAGAGATTAATCCTAAAGCAGTTCATACGCGCCACTCACAAGGTTGGGTAGATGAGGTATTTGATGATCTGGATTTATTAATCCCTCGCATCAAAACAGCGCAATCAACTAAAGAAGCAGTGTCATTGGCCTATCAGGGCAATGTGGTTGATTTATGGGAACGTTTGGTAAAAGAAAACATGCCTGTGGATATTGGTTCTGATCAATCGTCTTTACACAATCCATGGGCTGGTGGTTATTATCCCGCCGGTTTATCATTAGAAGAAAGTAATGCCTTAATGGCTTCTGATCCTGATAAATTTAAAGAGGAAGTTCAGAAAACGTTAGTACGTCATGCAAATGCCGTAAATACATTAACCGCCAAAGGCATGTATTTCTTCGACTACGGAAATGCCTTTTTATTGGAAGCCGGAAGAGCGGGTGCCGATATTTACGAAACAGAAAAAGCCATTAAAGGCGGGCACGTTGGCGCTACTTTTAAATATAAAAGTTATGTGCAGGATATTTTAGGGCCCATGTGTTTTGATTACGGTTTTGGGCCTTTCCGTTGGGTTTGCACCAGTGCCAACGAAAATGATTTACGCAAAACCGATGAAATTGCCCTGGGAGTGTTAGAAGAAATTTACAAAACAGCTCCTGCAGAAATCAAACAACAACTAAGCGATAATATCATCTGGATTCGTGATGCGATGAAAAATAAATTAGTGGTTGGTTCGCAAGCCCGCATTTTATATGCTGATAGCGAGGGTCGAGTAAAAATAGCTGAAGCTATTAATAAAGCTATTGCCAATAAAGAAATTTCAGCGCCGGTGGTTTTAGGACGCGATCACCACGATGTAAGCGGAACCGATTCGCCTTATCGTGAAACATCCAATATTTATGATGGTTCCAAATACACCGCAGATATGGCCGTTCAAAATTTTGTTGGCGACAGTTTCCGTGGCGCTACCTGGATCAGTTTGCACAACGGTGGTGGTGTTGGTTGGGGAGAAGTGATTAACGGTGGTTTTGGATTGGTGTTGGACGGAAGTGCCGATGCCGACAGACGTTTAAAGTCCATGTTATTCTGGGATGTGAATAATGGAATTGCCCGTCGTAGCTGGGCCCGCAACAAAGAAGCGAATTTTGCCATCAAACGCGAAATGGAACGCACGCCTAATCTAAAAGTAACGCTTCCTAATTTGGTAGACGAAACTATTTTAAATAATCTATTTTAAACCTCATTCATGAAAAACCTCATTACACTGTGTGCCCTTATTGTTTTTGCTGCCTGCAGCAGCGAAAAAAAATCAGAAGCAACTTCTCAAAATCAGGATGCCGCCTTTGATGCCTATAAAGAGCGTTTTATTCTGCATTTATGGGAACTATACCCCGGATGGGCCAGTAGTCAGGGTTTTCATAACTATGATAGTGTATTAACGATTCCGGATGAGGCACAACGAACAAAAGAACTGGCTTTTTGCAAAGCCAACTCAGATTCTTTGAAAACATTTGATCTAAATGCCTTATCGGATAATAACAAAACGGATTATCACCTCATCGAAGGACAATTAACATCTACCGAATGGTACACCACTCAATTCAAATCCTACGAATGGAATCCTTCTGAATACAATGTGTGCGGAAGTTTTGCGGAAATGCTGGCCAACAATTATGACTCATTAGATACTCGTTTACAAAATTTTTATTTACGTATGAAAAACGTAAAAGCGTATTATGAAACGGCCAAGCAGCAAATCAAAAACCCAACGATAGAACACACACAATTAGCCATTGATCAAAACCTGGGTGGTATATCCACCTTTGATACGGATTTAAAAGTAGCCTTAAATAAATCACATTTAGATGCCAAACAAAAAGAACAAATTTTAGCAAGAGCTAAGGAGGTTATCACTGCCATAAATGACTACGCGAACTTCTTAAAAGATCTTAAAAATACCACGCCGCGCAGCTTTCGCTTAGGAAAAGAATTATATGCCAGGAAATTCGAGCATGATATTCAGTCGAGCTACACGGCCGACGAGATCTATAAAAAAGCGGTAGAACATAAAGCCGACTTACATGCTAAAATGTTTGACATCACCAAAGAGCTTTGGGCCGGCTATATGAAAGATAAAAAAATGCCGGAAGATAAATTGGTGGCTATTAAACAGTTAATAGATGTGATCTCTGTGAAACATGTGCAGGCAGATTCTTTTCAAACAGAGATCGAACACCAGATCCCCAGACTCGTTAACTTTATCAAACAAAAAGATTTAATTTATATCGACCCTTCAAAACCATTAGTAGTGCGCAAAGAACCGGCGTATATGGCTGGCGTAGCAGGTGCCTCTATCTCATCTCCCGGTCCGTATGATAAAAACGGAAACACCTATTATAATGTAGGCAGCTTTGCTGGTTGGGAAAAAGACCGCATCGAAAGTTATTTAAGAGAATACAATTATTACATCCTTCAGATCTTAAATATTCATGAAGCCATTCCGGGACACTACACACAGTTAGTATACTCCAATCAATCGCCAAGCATTATCAAATCTATTTTTGGTAATGGGGCTATGGTAGAAGGCTGGGCTGTATACACCGAACGTATGATGTTAGAAAACGGATACGGTAATAATGAAAAAGAAATGTGGCTGATGTATTACAAATGGAATTTACGTAGTACCTGCAACACTATTTTAGATTATGGTGTTCATGCTAATAACTTAAGCAAAGAAGACGCCATGCATTTATTAGTAGACGAAGCCTTCCAACAAAAAGCAGAGGCAGAAGGAAAGTGGAAACGCGTATCAGTAACTCAGGTTCAGCTTTGCTCCTATTTCACAGGCTTTACAGAGATCTACGATTTCAGAGAAGAATTAAAAAAAGCACAAGGCGACAAATTCAACTTAAAGCAGTTTCATGAAAAATTTTTAAGTTATGGCAGCGCTCCTGTTAAGTACATTAAAGAGTTGATGACCAACAGTAAATAATCCATTAACCGCCACATCTTATCCATTCACCTCTAAGTATAACTTTGAGGGAATTTATATTAAACCTTCGTAGCGACCTAAGGTCAGAGTAAAAAGAATTTTTTACTTAACCGCTGTCCTATGAACTTTAAACTAATCCTGGCTATTATCCTGTTTTTGGGCGCCTTCTCCTGCAAAAAAAATATCTCATTAGATAATCTCAACGGAGACAAGATTGGCTGTTTTGGCCATGCAGGCATGGGTTCCAAATCGGTTTATCCCGCCAATACATTATTAAGTCTCGAAACCTGCTTAAATAAAGGAGCCGATGGAACCGAAATGGATATTCAGGTTACCAAAGATGGTGTATTGGTAATCTTTCATAACGACGATTTATCCAGTATCACAGAGTGCGGGGGCGTTATCAGAGATTTGAACTGGTCGGATATAGAAACATGCCGCTTACATTCATTGATCCTGAAAAATCTCAATGTGATTTCCTTTGAGGAGTTTATTCAAACGATCGGCTCTCCTTCAAAATATACCTTTACATTCGATTGCAAACTAACGCCCGGAACCGGAGATGATAACGAGTACTAACAACGTTTTGCCAAAAGCATCGCATCAACCGTTACTAATTATGGCCTCGATCAAAATGTCTTTGTGGAGAGTTCAGATCCCGCCTTTTTAAATTTAGTCAAATCACAAAACGCATATTTGAAATTATTTTATCTGGCACAAGACATCGATAATGATATTAAAACAGCGTCTGAAAATGGCTTTTATGGCATCTCCGTTGATAACAATACTATCAATGCTGCTCAGATAGCAGATGCGCATAGCCGCAATGTAAGAGTGACCTTATATGGCTTAGACACAAACAAAGAAAATTACGACGCCATTTCAAAACAACCGGACTTTATCCAAACCGATAATCTGGATTATGTACTAAGAATCTTTGGTAAACTGAACCGCAACAGCGGAGCGCTGGCCTCATTACTCAGTAACCTGAAGTTAAAACCATCCCGCTAGGCTTTTTCTGTTTCCGGTAAATAATTTATTGCTTTACTTTCTTTTCAAAGTAGTAAATTTAACCCATGTTTACAATAGATACTCACACACATATTATCCCGAAACACATTCCCGATTTCACTAAAAAATTCGGGTATGGTAATTTTATTCAGTTAGACCACCATCAACCTGGCAGAGCCTGGATGATGCAGGGCGATAAACGCTTCCGGGAAATCGTTGAAAATTGCTGGGATCCCGAAGTTCGTATTAAGGAGATGGCAGAACATAAAGCTGATATGCAGGTCATTTGCACCATTCCGGTAATGTTTAGTTATGATGCCAAACCAAACGATTGCCTTGAGATTTCTCAGTTTTTAAATGATGATATAGCGCAAACCGTAAACCGTTATCCTGATAAATTTATCGGACTGGCTACCGTACCTATGCAGGATACTAAGTTAGCTGTTCAGGAATTGGAACGCTGCATGAGTATAGGGTTTAAAGGCGTTCAGATAGGAAGCAATGTTAATAATATAAATTTAGGAGAACCACAGTTTCACGAATTCTGGGCCGCCTGCGAACGATTAAATGCCGCTATTTTAGTACATCCATGGCAAATGATGGGGCAAGAACACATGACCAAATACTGGTTACCATGGCTGGTAGGTATGCCGGCAGAGATCAGTCGCGCTATTTGCTCTATGATATTTGGCGGTATCTTCGAAAAATACCCCAATCTGAAAGTTTGTTTTGCTCACGGAGGAGGATCTTTCCTGCCCACCATCAGCCGCATTGAACATGGCTGGGAGTGCCGTCCTGATCTTGTAGCCATCGATAATGAATTTAATCCGAAAAAATACCTGGGGAAATTCTGGGTCGATTCACATGTATGCGATCATAAAATGCTGCAATACATTATTGATCTGGTAGGTGCAGATAAAGTCGTTCAGGGATCTGATTATCCGTTTCCTTTAGGAGAAGCAGTGCCTGGAACGTTAGTTCGCGAAGCACCACTTTCCGATAACGAAAAAACGATCATTATGGGAACCGCCGCCAAAGCATGGCTATCTTTATAAAGTTAAGAGAGATGGGCTATAAGTTATGAGTTTTATAATTCATGATTTATACCCCATCTCATAACTCATCACTTATAACTCATCACTAAAAATATGTCTCACTTTACCGATCACCAGCTAAAATTATTAACCGCCGCCGAAGGCAAAACACTTAAAAAAGTAGTTATCTATTTTTGGGTCAATCGCTTTAACCCTGATGCACAGGTAGACCTGATTGATAATGTAGAATTAGTATTTACAGACGATACCAATTTAGTGATTACCTGTAACGAAGAAAGTACGGGCATTGATATTCTGGCAGATTTTAGTTTTGAAGAGGAAAAAGCCCAACTAAAACAGGAATTCGGAGATAAGATCAGAATGATTCCTATTGACGCATCCACTACCAAAATGTGGACCGATGTGATTGGAGAAACCATCGAAGCCTTTGAATTAAGCCGCGAAGACGAGCAGTTTTTAAACGATGCCCTCATTATTAATTTTGGAACCGAAAAACGCTCAATTGGCATTAGTCCAAACGATGGTCTGATTATCGATTACTGGGAAGATTAAATCCAAACGGACATTCTCCTCCTTTGGCAGGCGATATAGCTAGGATTTTTAAAACCACTCATCCCTTAGTTCATCGATAAAAAATAAGGCTTTGATTTAAAAAAGTTATAGTTCATCTATATAAAAAAACACCCCTCTAAATCCCCTGTAAACAAAAAAGTTCAGGCGCTATTTAGAATTGTTATAAATTACAGAAGATGTTAATAAAATCTAAAAAAATCTACCGACTTATATAATCTTCTGTTATTTTTGTCGGAAATTTTTTGTCATTAAAGTGTCATTAAACTGCCTTAAAACATACAAAATTAGATATAATTCTATGCATAATAATATGTCTCATTTCTCTTTAAAATCCTTATTTGGCGCGGTTTTCCTGTTTTTTGCTTTCTCCTTTGGATTGAACGCACAAGATGGTGCCAAATTGTTTAAGCAAAACTGTGCCGTTTGTCATACAGTAACAGACCAAAAATTAACAGGTCCCGGCTTGGCAGGGGTGTTTGACCGTGCTCCAAAAGGAGATTGGTTACACAACTGGATCCTGAACAACGAAAAGTTGATCAAAGGCGGTGATGCGTATGCCAACAAAATTTACAATGAAAATGGTAAAGCAGCCATGACTGTTTTTGAAGGTCAGTTAACCGACAAAGACGTTGATGCAATTTTAGCTTATATCAAAAACCCTCCTCCTCCTCCGGGTGCAGGTGGTGATAAAGTAGCTACTGCAGATCAATCTGGAGAAGTTAAAGAAGAAAAAGGCGGTATTGATCCATTATACTTATTATTAGGTGGTATTGTGATCATTGCTATCATCATTGGTGCTTTACGCAGTGTTCGTCATTCATTACAAAACTCTTACAATCGTAAAGAAGGAAAAGCTGAAACTCCTGAAATGACTTTTGGCCAGGAAGTAAAAGAATGGATCAGCGGTCACCGTCGTTTAGTTGGTGTATTTGTGATCATTATTGCGTTTGGCGGAATGAAATCATGCTGGGATGCCTGCTACAGATTAGGTGTTTACTATGATTGGCAAACACAAAAAGGTTATCATCCTGAACAACCAATCAAATTCTCTCATAAATTACACGCCGGCGATAACGAAATAGCTTGTCAATATTGCCACAACTCCGTTGAAAAATCACGTCACGCCGGAATTCCAACAGTTAATATTTGTATGAACTGCCATAAAGGAATCCAAACCGGTCCTCAATACGGTGATAAAGAAATTGCAAAAATTTACGCTGCTTCTGGTTTCGATCCAAAAACAGGAACATATGCAAATCCTCAAAATCCTATCAAATGGATCAAAGTTCACACTTTACCTGATCACGTTTATTTTAATCACTCTCAACACGTAGTAGTAGGTAAACAAGAGTGTGCTACCTGCCACGGTGATGTGAAGAAAATGACTACTGTTGAACAAAAATCTCCATTAACCATGAAATGGTGTATTGAGTGTCACAGAAAAACAGAAGTAGCTATGGAAGGAAACGCCTACTACGACAAAATGCACAAAGCTTTAAAAGAAAAATATAAAGGACAGTACGATGTTAAGTTTACGGTTGATAAAATCGGAGGACTTGAATGCGCTAAATGTCACTATTAATTGTTAGAAACCGGTAATTACAAGAAATATCACAGATGACTATGTCGAAAAAATACTGGAAAGGCCTACCTGAACTAAACAACAGCGAAGACTTTTTACAAAGCAAAAACAATGAGTTCGCAGAAACTTTACCGATGGAAGAATTCCTTACCGGTGATGATGCCAATTCTAAAGGAACAAGCCGTAGAGATTTCTTAAAAGTAATGGGCTTCTCCACAGCAGCCGTTGCTTTAGCAGCTTGCGAAACACCTGTTAACAAATCTATTCCTTACGTTGTAAAACCGGAAGAGGTAACGCCAGGTGTTGCTAACTTTTATGCCTCTACATTTTATGATGGGCATGATTACGCATCTGTTTTAGTAAAGACTCGCGAAGGGCGTCCTATTAAAATTGAAGGAAACGACTTATCAAAAGTAAGCCATGGTGCTACAAGTGCACGTGTTCAATCTTCTGTTTTAAGTTTATATGATGGTGCCCGTTTAAACGGCCCGTTAGCTAAAGGAAATCCAACTACCTGGAAAAATGTAGATGATGCCGTAGCAAAATCATTAACTTCCGGAACTAACGTTATCTTAAGTTCTACGATCATCAGTCCTTCAACTAAGGCTGTTATTGCTGAATTTACAGCTAAATATCCAAACACCAAACACGTTACTTACGATGCTGTTTCTTATTCAGCGTTGATTAAAGCTAATAAAAATGTATTTGGTAAATCTGTTGTTTCTTCTTATGATTTCTCTAAAGCAAAAACCATTGTTGGTGTAGCTTGTGATTTCCTTGGAACATGGTTAAACCCTATCGAATTTGCTAACCAATACAGCAAAACACGTAAAGTAAACCGTGAGAACTTAGAAATGAGTAAACACTACCATTTCGAAGCCAATTTATCTTTAACTGGTGCTAACGCTGATGAGCGTTACATGATCAAAGCTTCTGAATATGGTAAAGTGATTGCTTCTTTATTTAATGAAGTAGCAGGCGCTACCGGAAACTCAAAAGTAACGGATGCTAAAGTATCTAATCCTGATGCAGCAAAAGCAATTGCTAAAGCCGCAAAAGAATTAGTAGAAAATAAAGGAAAATCAATTGTTGTATGTGGTTTTAACGATGAAGCTTGCCAAACATTGGTAAACGGAATCAATAAAATGTTAGACAACTACGGTAAAACGGTAGATGTTGAAATGTACTACAATTTAAAACAAGGCGACGATAAAGAATTTATTGACTTAGTAGCTGATTTAAATGCAGGTAAAGTTGGTGTGTTAATGACCTACAACTGTAACCCTGTTTATACAGCACCTGCTTCTTTAAAATTTGCAGACGCTTATAAAAAAGCAGCTGTAAAAGTTTCTTTCTCTCAATCATTAGACGAAACATCTCAGTTAGCTGATTTTGTTTGTCCTGATAATAACTATCTGGAATCTTGGGGTGATGCTAATCCAAAACGCGGTCATTACTCTTTACAACAACCAACTATCCGTCAAATCTTTGCGGCCCCTCGATATGAAGGAACCCGTCAGGTACAAGACACTCTATTAAAATGGTCAGGTATTAAATCTGATTACTTATCTTACTTACAAGGTTACTGGAACAATCACGTATTCCCTCAACAAGGAAAATACCTGGATTTCTCTTCTTTCTGGGCACATACTTTACACGATGGTGTATTAAAAGTATCTGTATTGAAAGATGCCGTAATCGCGCCAATGGCTAAAGACTCTACAGGTAAGCCGTTAATGGCCGGTGTAGCAGCTATTATCAACGAAGCAGTAGCAGATACTACAGCTCACGTTGAGGCTCCGGTTGCTCATCACGAGGCTGCTGCCGCACATCATACTGCTGCCGCTACTACCGAAGTAGTGTCTTCTTTACCAAACCCTGATTACAATAAAGCTGCCGCTGCTGCAACTTCTGCAAAAGGTGGTCAGTTCGAATTAGTAGTTTACGAAAAAGTTGGTTTAGGAAACGGAAATCAAAGTAATAATCCATGGTTAATGGAGTTACCTGATCCTATTTCTAAAGTAACCTGGGATAACTACATTACCATGAATCCGGCAGATGTAACTGCATTGGGTTTAAATGAAATGAAACGTCAGGATATTATTGGTTCAGTTGTTGACTTAACGGTTAATGGCGTAACGATTAAAGTTCCTGTATACCCTCAACCGGGACAAACAGCCGGAACCATTGGTTTAGCTGTTGGTTACGGACGTTCTGCAGAAAGTATGAAAGTTGCTAACGGTGTAGGTGTTAACGCTTATCCATTTGTAACTGTTGCAAACGATACTTTACAAAATGTAAGCTTATCTGTTGCGGTTGCTAAAACAGCTGAAGAACATAAATTTGCAGCTACTCAAATTCACCATACCATCATGGGTCGTGAAGAGTACATCTTAAGAGAAGTTTCTTTAAACGAATATAAAACCAAAGAAAAAGAAGTTTGGAATCCGGCAGCCATGTTACCAATGCACGGTGGTGGTAAAAAACCGGTTGAAGAAATTGATTTATGGGATGCACATCCTCGCATGAACAACAAATGGGGATTAACCATTGATATGACTTCTTGTATTGGCTGCGCGGCTTGCGTTGTAGCTTGTACAGTAGAAAATAACGTACACGTAGTTGGTAAAGAAGAAGTTGGTAAAACACGTGAAATGCACTGGTTAAGAATTGACCGTTACTACACATCTGACATGAACAGAGAAAAAGCTCATGAAGAACATGTAGGTGCAAAACAAATGTATTTAGATATGGAAAACCCTTCTTTAAATCCGAAGGTAACTTTCCAGCCAATGATGTGTCAGCACTGTAATCACGCTCCTTGCGAAACGGTTTGTCCGGTATTAGCAACCAGCCACAGTACAGAAGGATTGAACATGATGACTTATAACCGTTGTATCGGAACCCGTTACTGCGCTAATAACTGTCCTTTCAAAGTTCGTCGTTTCAACTGGTTCAACTACAATGCCAATGAAATGTTCACAGACATTAACCCAGCTCAACAAGACTTAGGACGTATGGTATTAAACCCAGACGTAGTAGTTCGTTCTCGTGGGGTTATGGAAAAATGTTCAATGTGCCAACAACGTTTACAAGCTGGTAAACTGGTAGCTAAAGCTGCTAAAATGCCAATCGTAGACGGTTCTATCAAAACAGCTTGTCAACAGGCTTGTCCTACAAACGCTATCATGTTTGGTGACGTTAACGATGAAGCTTCTGCAATCAACACCTGGAGAAATGATGATAAAAACTATTTCTTGTTAGAAGAAGTAGGTATCAAGCCAACTGTATCTTATTTATTAAAAGTAAGAAATCAGGAAGAGCCTATTCATCATGGAGAGCACGCTTCTGCAAAACCTGCAGCTCACGCTGAAGAAGGACATAAAGAAGAACACCATTCATAATAAATCGTAAAAAATTAAATTATAAATTCTGAATTAAAATAATATGCACGCAGAATCACAGATAAGAGAGCCTTTGATCTTAGGTAATAAAACTTACCGAAACATCACCGATGATATTATTGCACCTATTGAAGGTAAGGCAAACAGATTATGGTATATTTTATTTACCATCTCTGTATTAGGTTTCATGTGGGGTATCGGATGTTTATCATACACTATTGGCGTTGGTATTGGAGCTTGGGGTTCTAACAACGGTGTTGACTGGGCATGGGATATCACTAACTTCGTTTGGTGGATTGGTATTGGTCACGCCGGTACATTGATCTCGGCCGTATTATTATTATTCCGTCAAAAATGGCGTATGGCAATTAACCGTTCTGCTGAGGCGATGACTATCTTCGCGGTATTGTGTGCGGCTATTTTCGTAACCTTACACACTGGTCGTCCTTGGTTAGATTATATGTTATTCCCTTTGCCAAATCAATTTGGTTCTTTATGGCCTAACTTTAACTCTCCGCTATTATGGGACGTATTTGCGGTATCAACCTATGCTACTGTATCTATCGTGTTCTGGTATATCGGTTTAATTCCTGATTTTGCCATGATTCGCGACAGAGTAGTTAAACCAAGAATGAAAAAAGCATATGCTTTATTATCATTTGGCTGGGGTGGATCTGTTCGTCACTGGTCTCGTTTCGAAGAAGTATCCTTAGTATTAGCAGGTTTATCAACTCCGTTAGTATTCTCCGTTCACTCTATCGTATCCTTTGACTTTGCTACTTCTGTAGTTCCGGGTTGGCATACAACCATCTTCCCTCCATACTTCGTATCCGGTGCGGTATTCTCAGGATTCGCCATGGTATTAACGTTAATGATCATCGTTCGTAAAGTTTACAAATTAGAAGCTTACTTAACCATTAAACACATCGAATACATGAACATTGTAATTATCGTTACAGGTTCTATTGTAGGTGTGGCTTACTTAACTGAGTTATTTGTTGCGTGGTATTCTGGTGTTGAATGGGAACAATATGCATTCTTAAACAGAGCAACTGGTCCAATGGCATGGGCATACTGGTGTATGATGACCTGCAACGTTATCTCTCCTCAATTATTCTGGTTCAAAAAATTACGTACCAGCATTCCTTTCACATTCGTATTATCTATTGTAGTAAATATCGGTATGTGGTTTGAGCGTTTTGTAATTATCGTTCCAACATTATGTCGTACGTATTTACCATCTACCTGGAACTCATACACTCCAACTTTTATTGATGTGGGTATCTTTGTTGGTACCATTGGAATGTTCTTCACCCTGTTCTTATTGTATTCACGTACATTCCCGGTAATTGCTCAGGCTGAGTTAAAATCAATCCTGAAATCTTCCGGAGAAGAACATAAAAAATTAGCAGCAAATCACGCTCATCACTAATAACGATTTAGAATTAAGATATTAGAAATAATAATATGGCAACTAAACAAATTATACACGGCATCTATTCAGACGAAGTACCTTTATTAGAGGCATGCTCAAAATTGCGTGCATCAGGTATCCGTATTAAAGATGTATTTACTCCATTTCCTGTTCACGGGATAGACCCAATTGTTGGTGTACCTCGCACACGTATCGCTATTTGTGCATTTATCTATGGTATTACCGGGTTATCATTAGCTACATTAATGATGTGGTATATGATGATTCATGACTGGCCGAATGATATCGGTGGTAAACCAAACTGGAATTACTATTCAAACATTCCGGCATTCATTCCAATTTCATTTGAATCAACAGTGTTTTGTGCTGCTCATGGTATGTCATTAACGTATTTATTACGTTGCTGGTTAGTACCGGGTGCTAAAGCTAAAAATCCTGATCCTCGTACAACTGACGATAAATTCATGATTTATTTAGAGTTAAACGATGAGCAATCTAAAAAAGCTGATGAGATTTTACGCGCTACAGGTGCTGAAGAAGTAAACTACAAAGGCACTATTACAATTGAACCAAAATATTAATTAGATAAACACAACGATATGAACTTATCATACAAAAATCTTAAACTAGTAGCTTGCGGAACGTTTGCAGTTATGTTAGTTGCAGGTTTTACATCATGTGGTAAAAAAGACGCGAACAGTCCTGGTTTTGAATTTATGCCGGATATGTATCGTTCCCCATCTGTAGAATACTATGGAACCCACGTTATTAATGGCGATACTTTAGATAACGCGATGCTACCTGTTGCCGGAACTATTGCAAGAGGATATATGCCTTATGTTTATCCTAATACTCCTGAAGGGTATGAGCAAGCCGGATTATATTTAAAAAATCCTATTGTTTACTCAGAAGCTGTTGAAAAAGAAGGAGAAGTGTTATTTGGTAAATTTTGTGTACACTGTCATGGTGCTACAGGTGCAGGAGACGGAAAAGTTGGTTTAAAATTACCTGGGCCTCCACCGGCATATAACGGAGCTTTGAAAAATTTACCGGAAGGAAAAATTTTCCATTCTATTACTTACGGTAAAAACTCAATGGGTTCTCATGCTAGTCAGCTTACTCAGGAAGAACGTTGGAAATTAGTGTATTATGTACAAAAATTACAAGGACCAAAAACTGTAGCTGTTGATAGTACAGCAAAAGCAGCAGCAGTTACCGCTACCGTTGAACCAGCAAAACATTAATTAAGAACGAATTTTTAAATACGACAGAATTTTTTAATATGAACACTGATAAATTAAATTTCGTAGTACCCGCTAAAGCTAAAATGACATCATATATCTTGATGGCTGTTGGTTTAGTATCCATCATCTGTATGTTTATGTTTGATAAACAACCTGATGATCATCATTATCACCAAACACGTGCCTGGGCAAATGTGTTTGCAGGATCATTCTTTTTTATGGCTATTGCTTTAGGAGCTGCTTTCTTCTTAGGATTGCAATATGCTGCAGAAGCAGGTTGGGCAACTACTATCAAAAGAATTATTGAAGCCGTTAGCTGGTATCTACCTGTTGGTTTATCTTTCTTATTATTAGTATTTATTTTAGGACAAATTCATGTGCACGCTATTTATCCATGGATGACAGAAGGTGTTGCTACAGAAGGTTCTGAAAACTACGATAAAGTAATTGCCGGTAAAATTGGTTACTTTGGTGTGTTTTGGTGGATTCGTACTCTTTTATACATGGTAGCATGGGTTATGTTTACCTGGAAATTACGTAAAAACTCTATAGATGCTGACGCTTTAGGACACGAAGAAGCAAAAGGATTCCACTGGAAAAATGTGAAATTAAGCGCTTGGTTCATGGTGGTTTTTGCTGTAACATCTTCTACATCTGCCTGGGATTGGATCATGAGTATTGATACACACTGGTTCTCTACCATGATGGGTTGGTATATCTTCTCTGGTATGTGGGTTAGTGCTATGATTACTGTAACAATCTTAATCGTTTGGTTAAAAAAATTAGGTTACCTCGAGTTTGTAACTGAAAGTACTGTTCATGATATCGGTAAATGGATGTTTGCTATCTCTTTCTTATGGACATACTTATACTTCTCTCAATTCATGTTAATTTGGTATGCTGATATTCCGGAAGAGGTTGTGTATTTCCAAACACGTTGGGAATCTTATAAAGCCTTAATGTGGACTGTATTATTTGTCAACTTTGCCTTCCCAATGATCATGTTAATGAGCCGCGATTCAAAAAGAAATTATTTCTTCCTGATCTTTGTAGGTGTTATTATTTTCATCGGACATTATTTAGATATCATTATGGTGGTAATGCCTGGAACAGTTGGTCACCACTGGACAGGATTAAGCTGGATGGAATTAGGTAACTTCT
This sequence comes from Bacteroidota bacterium, assembly GCA_016194985.1. GTDB lineage: Bacteria > Bacteroidota > Bacteroidia > B-17B0 > Aurantibacillaceae > UBA4416. The sequence continues at coordinate 14,229 of JACQAK010000039.1, read as the reverse complement.
TGTTTTTCTTGGGTGTATTTATGTATGTAGTGTTAACCAATCTTTCTAAACGTCCTTTAATGGTAAAAAATCACCCATTCCTGGAAGAAAGTGCTCACCACTCTTACTAATTGTTAAACAAAGAATTCAAACAAAGAACTGTAAAATTATTTGATGTGAAATAGTAGGTTCTCTTTAAACCAGCTAAATCACAAGACAACTAAAAAAATAAAAACGAGATATGAAATTGTTAATCTTAATCGGACTTGTACTTTTAATCATCGCTGTCCACCAATTAATGCGTGTTGTTGAACTATCACGCCAATTTAAGAAAGGTAATGAGTGGTCGGTTAGCGACAGTGATAATGCATTCAACGGAAGAGCCATGTTGCTTTTTGGATTTGCTTTTCTTGCTTTTTTCTTTTGGCAAATAAATCGTTGGGGTGATAACTCTTTACCGGGAGCAGCCTCTGTTCATGGATTAAAAATAGATACATTATGGGATTATAATATCTATTTAATTTCATTTGTATTTGTGTTAACCAATGCCGTATTATTTTATTTCTCATATAAATACCGTGGAACAAAAGATACAAAAGCTACATTCTTAGCTCATGATAACCGCTTAGAAATGCTTTGGACAATTGTTCCTGCTGTGGTTTTAGCTTTCATCATTATTTTTGGTTTAAAATACTGGAATGAAATTACTTCAAGAAACGCAAACCCTGATAAAATAACAATTGAATTATACGCTAAACAATTTGACTGGACAGCCCGTTATGCTGGGAAAGACAAAACCTTAGGGTCTACTGATTACCGTCAGATTGATGGAGGAAACTCTGTTGGCTTGGATACATTAGACGCTACAGGTTATGATGATATTATTGTAAAAAATGAATTCCACATTCCGGTAGGAAAAGAAATTCAATTTAAAATGCGTTCACGTGATGTGATTCACTCTGCATACATGCCTCACTTCCGCGCTCAAATGAACTGTGTGCCGGGTATGGTAACTGAGTTTAAATTTACGCCTAATAAAACAACTGCAGAAATGCGTAAAGATCCTTACGTGATTCAGTTAATGGCAGGTATCAATGAGGTTCGTGCTAAAAAAGGAGAAGAACCTGTTGAGTTTGATTACCAATTAGTATGTAATAAAATTTGTGGTTCATCTCACTACAATATGGGAATGATCATTGTTGTAGAAAGCGAAAAAGATTACAACGCTTGGTTAGCAAAACAAAAAGCAGTAAAAACATTAGCCGCAAAAGCAGAATAAATAAAAAAATTGTAGTACTTAAATTAAAGCATATCATATGTCACACGCACATTCAGCAGATTTAACAGAACACGCAGGTCACCACGGTCACGCACACGATCATGATGATGAACACCATGAAAGTTTTGTGAGTAAATACATCTTTAGTATGGATCACAAAATGATCTCACGTCAGTTTTTGATTACCGCTATCATCATGGCTGTAATTGCAATGACGATGTCTATCATTTTCCGTATGCAGTTAGCATGGCCGGGTGAGAAATTCGGTTTCATTAACGCTATCCTTGGCGATAAATGGGGTAAAGATGGTATTCTTGATCCAAATATGTATTTGGCTTTGGTTACTATTCATGGTACCATCATGGTATTCTTTGTATTAACCGGTGGATTAAGCGGTACTTTCGCTAACTTATTAATTCCTTACCAAGTAGGTGCCCGCGATATGGCATCAGGATTCTTAAACATGTTATCATACTGGTTCTTCTTCTTATCAAGTGTGATCATGTTAGCGTCTTTATATACTGAAAATGGTCCTGCATCTGGTGGATGGACAATCTACCCTCCTCTGTCTGCATTACCTGAAGCAATGCCTGGTTCAAAATTAGGGATGACCATGTGGTTAATTTCTATGACTTTATTCGTTGTGTCTTCATTATTAGCCCGTTAGATAACGTTGGTGGTAGCCCTGTATTATTTGAACACTTATTCTGGTTCTTAGGTCACCCTGAAGTATATATCGTATTATTACCTGCTTTAGGTATTACCTCTGAAATTATTTCTACTAACTCCCGTAAACCAATCTTTGGTTACAGAGCGATGATTGGATCAATGTTAGCAATCGGTTTCTTATCCTTCATCGTTTGGGGTCATCACATGTTCTTAACCGGTATGAATCCATTCTTAGGATCTGTATTCGTATTTACTACATTATTAATTGCTATTCCTTCTGCCGTAAAAGCGTTCAACTACATTACAACTTTATGGAAAGGTAACATCCAATATACACCGGCTATGTTATTCTCTATTGGTTTAGTTTCTTCTTTCGTAACAGGTGGTGTAACAGGTATTATCTTAGCAGATTCTACATTAGATATCAACGTACATGATACTTACTTCGTGGTAGCTCACTTCCACATTGTAATGGGCTTAAGTGCTATCTTCGGTATGTTTGCCGGTGTATACCACTGGTTCCCGAAAATGTTCTTACGTATGATGAACAAAAAATTAGGATACTTACATTTCTGGGTAACATTTGTGTGTGCTTATGGCGTATTCTTCCCAATGCACTTCTTAGGATTAGCCGGCGTTCCTCGTCGCTACTACACCAACAGTGCTTTCCCAATGTTTGATAACTTAGTAGATATTAATGAGATTGTAACCGTGTTTGCTATTCTTGCTGCATTAGCACAATTTATTTTTATCTTCAATTTCTTCTATAGTATTTTCCGTGGAGAAAAAGCTCCTCAAAATCCTTGGAATTCAAATACATTAGAGTGGACAACTCCTATGGCCAATATTCATGGTAACTGGCCTGGTCCGTTACCTGTAGTTCACCGTTGGGCTTACGATTATAGCAAGCCGGGTGCTGAGCATGATTTCATCCCTCAAACTGTACCATTAGCTGATGGCGAACATGATGGTGGTGGACATTAATCACACTGATATTTTAAAGTTTAAAAAACGCCTGCTAAATTAGCAGGCGTTTTTTTTGGAATCATCATATAAACGTTTGTAAATCTATCAAACGTTCTATCTTTGTTTGTAGTATTCACACGATAAACGAATCACTGTTTTGATAACCTCCACCAACATATCCCATTACAGACTTCGATCCCAACACCTCACTGCCAGAAGCTTTGATACAATAACAGATATAGTACACTGGATGGGTGCCATACAGGCACAGGATTATCACATGGCAAAATGGGCTATTGGAAGCAGATTAAAAAATCATACAGACACATCCATTCAGGAAGCTATTAATAATGGTGATATTATACGAACTCATGTATTGCGCCCCACATGGCATTTAGTGGCTTCAGAAGATATATATTGGATGCTGGAGCTAAGTGCCCCACAAATTAAACGTATCATGCAATCGCGTAATAAAGAGCTTCAACTTTCTGAAAGCGTTTATTTGAAAAGCAACGCGATCATTGAACGTGTTTTAGCAGATGGCGGGCACTTAACAAGGGAAGAGATCATGCTGCACCTTCATAAAGCCGGAATAAAAACTGATAATAACCGCGCCAGCCATTTAATGATGCGTGCCGAACTGGATGCCATTGTTGGCAGCGGTGCCTTAAAAAATAAAAAACAAACCTATGCCCTGCTAAGTACGCGGGTAAAGAAAGTAAAGTCTTATAGTAAAGACGAAGCTCTGGCACAATTAGCAACGATCTATTTTTCAAGTCATGGCCCTGCAACACTTCAGGATTTTACCTGGTGGTCGGGATTGCTGGTTAAAGATGCCAATCATGCATTGGAAATGATTAAAAATACACTTGTGTCGGATACCATAGACACTAAGCTTTATTGGTTCCATTCTTCGCTTTCCTCCACAAAAAAATCCTCATCTTCTGTTCATTTATTACCTTCCTTCGATGAATTTTTGATCAGCTACAAAGACCGAAGTGCTGCCATTTCTTCTCAACACCAAGCCCGAGCGTTTTCAAACAACGGCATCTTTTATCCTATCATTGTTATGGATGGTCGTGTGACAGGTATCTGGAAACGGACGCATAAAAAAGATAAGGTAATTGTTGAGCTGGAATTTTTTGAAAAAAATCCTTTGCCTGATACATCCGTTATAACCAAGGCTGTTAAAGCGTTTGGAGAATTTTTAAATACGCCTGCAGAACTGATTTATAAAAAGGCGTAATGTAAAAGCCCTGCTACGTTAGCAGGGCTTTTACATTATTTTCGAAGCAGGGAGACGTGTCCCATTTTTTCATAATACTGTTTCTTTTCGTCTTCAAACGAAATTTTCCAAACATACACTTCCTGTTTTAAAACAGGCCCTGAATTATGTTTGGCGCCATTCCAATACATTGTTACATCATTAGTTTCGTAAACCAGCTCACCCCATCTGTCATAAATTGTAAGATGAAATGTAGAATAGTCAACTCCCGAAGGTGGCAATCCAATATAGAACACATCATTCAATCCGTCGCTTCCTGGCGTAAATGCATTAGGCACATATAACACCACATCCGGATTCACCCGAATCACAACAGAGGTATCATCTACACAACCTTTACTGGTGGTAGCAAATAATGAAACCACATAAAGTCCCGAATGAGTAAATTCATAGGCTTCATTTAGGTTAGCGCTTGTATACATACCATTTCCAATATCCCAGGAGTAAGTGTTGTCATTTAACACGGTTGAATGATTTGTAAATTGAACCTGACCATCAACAACGGTTGTCTCAGTTAAAGATGGTTCAAATGAAGCAACCGGTAAGGCAAAAACCTCTATTCCGCTGGTTGCAACCGTTGTGTCTTTACATCCAACATCATCCGTATAATACAGAGTAGCTGTATATGTTCCCGGAACATTATATAGATGGCTTACCTGTAACCCGGTGTCTCTGGCCGTTCCATCACCAAAATCCCAGATGCCGAGACCTGTTGGAACAGTAGATGTAGCATAATTTACCAATACGGGATTACACCCTTCTGTTATGTTAGGATACGCATTAGCTTCCGGTTTAGCATTCACCACTACCGTGGTGGTTCCAACACCGCCACAATATACCAGAGGTGAAGGATTTGTGGTATAAGAAATAGTATATGTTCCCGCTCCTGCCAATGCAGGTGTAAAATAATTTCCGGTAACTCCTGTTCCTGACCAAACGCCGCCTGTTGTGGGAGTAATGCTTTGCAAATTAACAGCAGGGTCATAAATACAAAATGAACCTAATGGCTGGCTTATTAACACAGGAGCGTATTGCACAATAGTAATAGTTGTGGTATTAAACGCCGAACACGTAGATGAGCCTACTGTATAGGTATATGTATTTGTTCCTGTGGTAGCGAGAGAAGGCGTTAAAATGCCAAGAGCGCTAATTCCTGATCCCTGCCATGTACCACCTGTTGGATTTCCCAACAAAGCTAATGTCGGACCATTTGTACACATAGGATTAATAATTGGCATTATTGGCTGACTTGCAGAATTTATGAGTACTGCTATGCTACTCGTTGATGAACAAAACATTGAACCAGGATTTGTACCATACGTTAAAATTTGATTTCCGGTTCCTGCAATCGATGGATCAAAGGTTGTTCCCGTAACTCCCGGCCCCGACCAAACTCCAGGACCCAGTGTTGATGTTGGTAGAGCTGTAGTTAAGTTAATAGGAGGACTTGGGAGGCATATAGGGCTAATGGTTCCTGAAATAGTTGAAGGAATATATAATTCAACCGGTATAACCGCAGTTGTTGTTTGCAGACAGCCCACACCACCATATTGGTACGTTATGGTATTGTTTCAAACAGCTGCCAAAGATGGCGTAAACATACCAGAGGCTGATGTTGCCGGTGTAACACTCCATGTACCACCTGCCGGTAAGCCTGTTAAACTAAACGACGGAGCATTTGAGCATATAGTAGATGTGGAGGTTGTAATTGAAGGGGTGGCAGGGCTAATGATCGTTAAACTGGTAGTTCCAACATTTGAGCAGGTAGCAGCCGATAACGGTGTAACGGTTACCGTATATTGTATGGAAGAAGAAATATTGGCTGTAGGATTAGACACGCTTGTACTACTTAAACCTGTTGATGGAGTCCATGAATAAGAAAAAGAAGAAGGAGGAGGAGTTGACGGACAATTACCAAAGCGAACATTTGGACGGTTATTGGATGTTGTAGGAAACCCTGAGGAACCGCACATTGGCGAACTATCTGAATAATCGTAAATACACATAATCCCCGGAGTAGCTGTGCTGTTCATAATGGGGTTTGAAGTGTAATATGTTTGTAAATTATAACAAATGTCAATCAAAATATTTGATCCGGGCGACCATTCGTATGCCTGATTAAAATTGAACGTGTTCCATCCAACAACAGCAGAATAGTTCCCATTATATACCTGAACTAGGCCTGTATCATCAAATGTACTGGTTAGCACATTGGCTGTTGTACACTTTATTTTAATCGTATAATTAAATGGTACGCTCGAATAGATCGAAGAACTACTGGACGTTGGAACCTGGGCCGGATTCATGGAGACCACATTAAATGCGATACTGCTTAGCTTTCCGGGAGTAATACCTGCTGCATTCAATTCTGCGGCAGTAAAAAGTAATTGGTGACGGTTGTTTTTATAATAATTCCCAAAAACACAAGGCCATCCTGTATTTGTGTTCTGTGAGCTGCCACTTCCTACTTGACTTATAGCCGGACTCACACAACCCGTAGCAGCCAAACCACAAGAGGTTGGTAAAGAAGTTCCAAAATTAACCGATAAAGGTATGGATCCATTTGAGCAAATGACCGTGTTTGTTGGCACAACCGTAAATTGCGGCGATACAACAGGATTAGCTGTAAACGCAATATTGGAAGTTTGTTTTTTACAACCCTGGGCATTTGACACCGTTAATGTATAATTATACGTGCCGGGCATTGAATAAACAGCACTTGTGTTAGCAGTATTAGTAGAGGTTAAGGGTGCTGATGGGCTCCATGTATATGTATATCCCGGCCCTGCAGGATTAACACTACTTGTAAACTGTACTGCCGAATTTAAACAGCCGCTTGTATTAATAACATTGGCTGATAAAGTAAAGTCCTGAACTACATTAACAACCAAGGTGTCTTTATTTTTACAGTTTTGTCCACCCCCAACATTGGTAACAACATAGGTAGATGTTACTGCGGGTTTAATAACAGGATTGCTGCAAGGGTTACAACTAAAGGCCGAACCAACCGGAACAGGAGTTCCTGCCAGATCCGTCCATGCAAACACGGTTGAAGATCCTGTGGCAGTGATAGATGCTGCTTGTGTTCCACAAATAGTTCTATCTGGTCCTGCACTTGTTGCAGGTAATACATCAATAAAATAATTCAACACCTGTGTTCCCGGAACAGGACAGGCATTATCTTTTACAATTAATACAAAACTTGTGTTTAATCCGGAACTTCCTTGTGGTGGTGTCCAGCAAATATGGGCATTCACTTTATTTTTAATTCCGGGAGTATATGTCAAAACCATAGATGACCCGGGAAGTGTAGTAGACATATTAGGAGATGATAATTTTACGGAGTCTCCAACATCAGGGTCTGTAAAATTCACATCAAAACAAAAAGGAATGTTTTCACAAATCTGCAAGGTATTGGAGTTTCCGGAGGGAACTGTTCCTGAAGTAACATTTGTGATTCCTCCCTGTCCGCAGGTAACCGTTTGATTATTACAGTTTGTAACTATAACCTGAAAATCACGCATAATTGTTCCTACAATATTTCCATTGGCATCTTTTTCGGTAATCTGCACGGTGATCACAAAATCACCAATAGTGGTAGGGGTAAAATTAATCTGACCTGTGGCGGGATCAATCGTAATTCCTGTAATAGGAACTGTTCCACTGTATCCACCATTATATGTTACAAAGGTTGTTGCGGTTTGATATGCATCAATAAAGGCATAGCTAAGAGTGTTACCATCGATTTCCGTTGCTCCTAAGTTAAAACAAGCCGATTGATTAACACAAAAATTAGGTAATGTGCCTATTGAAATATCAGCTGAGTTATTACACGGTGCTGCTACATTATTTAAAGTGGCGAAATGATAATAGCTTGCGGATGTTCCTCCCGAAATATTTGTAATATTACCCCCCCGGCAGCAACTTCCAATAGAGAATGTCCAGCTGTTACAGGTAGACGGGAGCGTGATTGTTCCAATGTATTCAATTCTCTTTTTACAGGTGGTAAGTCCGCTATTTGCGCACAAACCGTCTGCCGGAATACCATCTCCGGGAGTTAAAGAGCTTTGATTTACTGTTAGTGATAAAACATTTCCACAACCGTTCACATCTATTGTTTGTGATGTGCCGGGATTAAAGCCTCCCTGGCAATCCCAAAAATAAGTAAGCTTCACTTCATAGACATTATTCCCCAGGCACTTGTACGTAATTTGTCCTCCGGATATGTGTGACGCTTTTGCAAAAAACGACAAAAAAATAAATGCGAATATTAAAAACCTGCTCATGTTAACTAATTAATACCGCAAAGTTACGGCAAAATCAGATGATAAGCGACATCTTTACTCGATAAAACAGTACTTCTGCTAGTTTAAATACAGAATTTATACAAATTTGGCTAAGAAATGACCGGAGGAGGCTCCATTTTGTAACCACATGATTTACAAGTTTTTAATTCATCCGAATTATAGAACTTGGCAAAGATTCCCTGAAATTGAGTGGCAATATCATTTAATACAAATTTTTCTTCATACAATTGGTGATTACATTTCTCGCAAAACCACATCAAGCCGTCCTGCTCACCCTCTCTTCTTCGCCGTTCCATTACCAATCCTATCGTGTTTTTGAAACGGATGGGATTGTGCGGAACTCTGGGAGGTAATAAAAAGATATCGCCTTCTTTAATAGGGACTTCTACAGCCTTCCCATTTTCCTGGATTTGAACAATGATGTCTCCTTCCAACTGATAAAAAAACTCTTCACTTTCATTAAAGTGATAATCTTTACGTGAGTTAGGACCACCCACTACCATTACAATAAATTCAGTATCCTTATAAACCACTTTATTATTTACAGGAGGCTTTAACAGATCTCTGTTTTCATCGATCCATTTTTTAAAGTTGAACGGGCGTGTTACACTCATGTGATTAATATGCTATAAATGACTAATGATCTTGTTTCGATTACTTGAACTTACAAAAAATTATACATGCAATCACGAAAAATTATGTTCTTAATTTCCCGGGAAGTTTGCTTTACGTTTTTCTAAAAAGGCCGAAACACCTTCTTTAAAATCGCCACTGGAAAAGCTTTTACCAAATTCTTCGATTTCAACTTCGTAACCGTTTTGTTTATTGTTGTATCCCGCATTAATCACTTTAATGGCAGTTCTAACTGCTACCGGGGATTTTGTACTGATTTTAGAAGTAATTTCAAAACACTTGTTCAATAATTCTTCCTGTGTTGTAACATGGTTTACCAATCCCCATTTAAGAGCGTCTTCAGCACTTATCATATCGGCTGTTACAATCATTTCAAAAGCTTTTCCTTTTCCTACTAATTGTGCCAAACGTTGCGTTCCGCCATAACCCGGAATTACCCCTAAACTCACTTCAGGCAATCCCATTTTAGCATTGGCGCTGGCTACACGGATATGGCAAGCCATCGCTAATTCTAATCCACCGCCTAAGGCAAAGCCATTAACGGCTGCAATAACAGGCTTACTGTAATTCTCAATGAAATTAAATATTTTAAAGTGCCCTATAGAACTTAATTGTTTTCCTTCTTCTACGGTATAATTTGCAAATTCTGCAATGTCGGCACCCGCTACAAATGCTTTTTGCCCTGATCCTGTAATAATTAACGAGCGAATGTTTTTATCGTTTTCTGCATCCACAAAAGTTTCGTGAAGTTCTTCGATGGTTTGTTTATTCAACGCATTTAATTTATCGGGACGATTGATGGTAATAACCAACACATCATTCTTTAACTCAGTGGTAATATTTTCTAAAGCCATTTCTACTGTCATTTTCATTTATATTTTGTTGGAACAAATATAATGCGATAACGATAAATACCTCAAAAAGTTATTAACCCGAAAAAATTTAACATTTGTTGTTTCTGTAGGTGGATGATGGGGTCTCTTTATCTTATTACCTTTGTTTAATGGTAATTTACGCTATACCCGGATTAGGAACCACAGAAAAGTTATATGTAAATACCAAAATTGACGGTGTTGAAATCATTATACTGAGTTGGCCGGTGCCCGAAAAAAATGACACGATGCAGTCGTATGCTCAAAAATTTTTACCGCAAATAAATACGGCCATTCCTTTTTGTTTATTGGGCGTATCATTTGGAGGGATGTTGTGCGTGGAGTTATCAAAAATTATTTCTCCTGAAAAAACGTTTTTAGTATCTAGCTCTAAATTAAGAAAAGAACTACCCTGGTTTATCCGTTTATTTAAATATATACCGGTTTATAAATTGCCAAGTGAGCGGCAGCATCGTAAAATGGCCAATCAGGGGCGATGGATCATTGGGTTTGGAAAAGCTTATATTCCGGAGTTTTTAGATATGGTAAACAGTATGACAAAAGATTATTTCAGGTATTGTATTTCTATGATTGTAAACTGGAATGGGAAATCATTTCCGAATAACATCGTTCATATTCATGGAACAAAGGACCGACTCTTGTTATATAAATATGTAAAGCCTGATCACAGCATTACTAACGGTTCGCATGCTATGATTGTTTTTCAGGCGGATGAAATAAATAGAATTATAGAAAAGGAGTTGAATTTAGTTTAGTTGATTGTACTCTCTTATCGTCTGTTCATGCTAAGGCATGATTAGCTACCAAAAAAGATTTACACTTCACTCCTTAACGCAAATTGCTTTTAGCAATAAACCAGTTGTTCAATAAGTTTTGGCGGTTATATGTCATGGGCTCTTTGGTTTCAAAATCAATTAATGAGGCATTTGCTTCCTGCAAAATAGCTTGTCCGGCAGCGGTATCCCATTCCATAGTTGGTCCAAAACGAGGATATTCATCTGCGACTCCTTCTGCCACCCAACACATTTTAATACTGCTTCCGGTTGTTACAATCTCTACATGTTTATGTTTTAATTTTAGCTGCTCAATATGTTTATGTGTTTCTGAACTCATATGTGAGCGGCTGGCGACAACCACATAGTTTTGCCTATCAGAACCAATTGGTAATTTAACAGCATTGTTTAATAACTCCTCCAATGTTGACTGCTGAATAGTACCAACAAAAGCCGTCATCGCTTTTCTGTGAATTTTAAATGCCCCTATTCCTTTAGCTGCAAAATAAATATCTTTAAATACTGGCGAATAAATAACGCCAAGGCTTGGAACGTTATCTTCCACTAATGCTATATTCACTGTAAATTCTCCGTTGCGTTTCACAAATTCTTTGGTTCCATCCAGTGGATCAACGATCCATAGTTTTTTCCAGGTTTTTCTGATTTCAAAACTGTCGATTGTTCCTTCTTCGCTTAACACAGGGACGCTAAACTGTTGCAGTTGTTCAATGATTTTTTCACTTGCTTTTTTATCCGCTAATGTCACCGGGGATTTATCTTCCTTATATTCTACCTCAAATGTTGTTTCGTAAACATCAAGGATTTCTTTTGCTGCTAAAACGGCGGCGATTATGGCCTTATGAAGTAATTGACTGTAGTTCACTTTCTGCTATTAGCTATAAGTTTATAGTATTACTTAAAAGGTATTTTTCGAGATTTACATTCTTTTGGAAATTATTCTTAAGAATCTCCGAATAATATTCCTTCACTTTGTCTGGTCTGGACAAGTTAAAATAACAAGCGCAAATATTATTCAACACTGATTCGTTGTTTGGCTTTATTTTATTACATTTTTCAAAAAATGCTAATGCATTAATATACGCTTTATTATTGTACAATTCTTTTCCGGCCTGAAGTAGTTTATCAAAATCAGAAGAGTTATACGTAGATGCATGTTTAGCAACAGTGTTATTAATGTTTGTTAGGTTTGCTATCAGATCCTTTGATGTTCCCAAATTTTTTGCCATTTCAATATCGGCAGAGGCATCTATTGTGTTAAATGCTGCCATATCTATCTTTGCCCTCATCTCATATAAAATATTGGAACAATAAGGGTTTTCCTGAAGCAACTCATTAATTTTTTTATACGCGGCATCAAAATTCATGGTATATAACCGATAACTTAAATCATTTACCTGAAACTTTAAAAATAATGGTTGTTGTTGTATTGCCACATTATTAAGCTGTATTGCCTTGTCATACATTCCCAATTGAGAAAAAATAATGCTTTGATTAGAATACTGATTCGCTGTAATTGGGCTTAATTTAAGTGTCTTTCTTAATTCAGCTTCGGCCTTTTCTTCCTGCGATATTGATTTATAAACCTTGTAGAGCGAAAATCTGGCCAATAGATTTAACGAGTCTGAATCAATGGCTTTCTGAAAATACAAAATTGCCTTATCAGGTTGTTGTTTCGCCGTATAAATATCTCCCATGTTTTGCAACACATCCGTATCATTAGGATATTTTTTATAGGCATCTTCCCAAACAGACAATCCGTTTTTCCAGATCGTTACTCTTAAAAAAGAGGAAACGCCAATAAACATCAAATAACCATAAGCTAAATAATTGATCCACTTCAGTGCGGCATATTTTGATTGTAAGAAAAAAAACAATTCTGCTAAAACAATACAAAAACCAAAGGAGGGTAAATAGTTGTATCGGTCAGGCATAAAATTTTCTGCAATAGGAACAACTCTTAACATAATAGAAACTGTTATCAAATAAAACACTGTTCCAAAAAAACAGATGTACTTTTTTTTAATGGTAAACCATATCAGCAGTCCTATTATCAAAGCAGGTATAATTAATAAATAATAATGAGAGCTAATCTCTGAGATTTTAGGAATTGTGTATTGTGCAGATAAATTAACCGGAACAATAAGTTTAAGTATATAGTGACTTAAAACGGTACTTGGATAGAAAACTATTTGAGTGAACGAAATAGTATCCATTGAACTGAGGTAACCGGAAAATAATTGGGCCCGGTAAGCCAACCAGCCAAATAAAATACTAATTGGAAGGAGATAAAGTGCAAGCTTATAATTTGGCTTTTTATCTCCTGATTTGGCATAATACCACTCTATCAATAAAATAATCAATGGTAAAATAAGGGCCTGGCCTTTGGATAATAGAGATAATAAAAACGCCACAACCGCGTACACTATAAATTTAGTGTGAGTACTTTGTCTGTAACGTAAATAGTTAATTAATGCTACTAATAAAAAGAACACATACTGCGTATCTTTTCTGTCGGTAATACGTGCCACAGATTCAACATGTAAAGGATGTAAGGCCCAAATCAACGCTATTGCAAAAGCAAAGTCCTGTCGTTTAAATAATTGTTTGGAGATTATATAAATCAAAACCGAATTACAGGAATGAATTAGTAAATTAGTGAAGTTATAGCTTATAGCATGATCTCCGCTTATCGCATAATTAATCGCAAGGCTTAACAGGGTTAGCGGGTGATAATGTCCATCAAAATAGGTTGTGAACATTAGTTTTAAATTCTCGAAAGAAATATGTTTTACGATAGGATTGTATAAAACGTATACATCATCGCTATAAAACGTAAATCCGTTTTTAAACATTAAAACGTGTGTTGCAAACGTTATTAAAAATAATTGTAGATACCTTTTTTGATCTATTTTTTCTAAGAATTTAAACACCGTATGAAAATACAAAAAAGTTTTTAGAGAAAAAATAAACTACAAAAAGGACACTAGCTTAGCACAGAATACACCACAAAAGAAGAAAGGTATGCCAGACCTGTCATAAAAACCAATTGTATAGCAGGCCATTTCCAGTGTTTGGTTTCACGATATGTGGTAGCTAGTGTACTCATGCATTGCATGGCAAAGGCATAAAATATCAATAACGACCAACACACTGCCAATGTATAAGCGGGCTTTTGTGTTTCAAAATTCTTTTCGGCAATTAATTTTTCTCTGAGTGTTTCTGTGTTATCAGAATCGCCACTGCTATATATAGTAGCCATCGTTCCCACAAAAACCTCTCTGGCTGCAAATGAAGTAATCAGAGCAATCCCAATTTTCCAGTCAAACCCCAGGGGTTTAATAACAGGTTCCATCTTTTTTCCAAGGATACCGGCATAAGATGCTTCCAGTTTCTGAGCATTTAATTGGTCTTTAGGTACCTGATG
>JACQAK010000161.1 GCA_016194985.1 Bacteroidota bacterium | reverse complement strand
TGGATTCACATAGAACAAAATATTATCGGATAAAGTTTTATGCGAAGGATCAAATAAATTGGCAAAATCGTTCACATAGGCCAGAACAAAGTGCTGTGGTAAATTTACCCCATAAATAGGAATACCCAACTCTTTACATACCAAAGCGTAGATAACACTCAGCATAACGGGGTTTCCTTTTTTGGTCTCTAACACTACATTAATAAAGGAATTCTGAGGCGCATGGTAATTAGTAATGTTTCCACCAAACTGATGTACTTCAAACATAATATGATTGATGATCTTCACTTTTTCAATAGCCGTTAAGTCATCATGTAATTCAAGCCAAACATCCTGTTTGATCTGATGTAACTGCTTTTTAAGTTTGTTCTCATCCAGATCAGGGTATTGATAACGGGCAATAATAGCACACCCCTTAAATAAGTCATCCTGTTCATTTTCTGACCAATGTTTCAGGGCATTTTGAAGAGCCTTAAATTGAATGGTATGAATAATCCCTTCGATGCGTTTTTGCATCAATGCATCAAAGCTATTCTCCCAGGCCGTTTCCAAATGTGGAATGGCAGGAGGACCAAGTATAATAAACCTATTCTTCACTTCTGAATAAATTCCGTCATCCGGATCATCCAATAAAGTAATTAAGGCAATTACTTCTTTTAGATTCATTTCATTTTTCTTAGGTCTCATACAAAACAAAAATAGCCCCGAATTGGAGCTATTTTGAATCATAAATTAGATTTTCTTAACAATTAGGCTGTTAATCGTTGTAAACTTTCTTCTATTAATATCTCCACACTTTTGGCGTAATCGCTTGTAAACTCTTTACGGACGCGGTTTGCTATAATTACACAGGCTGTTAAACAATGGTGGTTTAATAACTTTCCTAAACCATATAATGCCGAAGTTTCCATTTCAAAGTTAGTTATCCGGTGATTACCTAACCTAAAATCGGTTAATAATTCATTTAGATCGGGCATTGCCGCTTTTAAGCGGATCTGACGTCCCTGAGGCCCATAAAATCCAGGGGCTGTAGCTGTAATGCCTATATGCGTACCCTCTTTAAATTTGGATAGTAGCTGATCTGACGCTTTTACACAATAGGGGTAAGGTAAATTCGGCAACCAGCCTGTATGCTGTATAAATGCCTCACTAATATCGTTCTCACATACCTTGGACCAGTTGGCATAAAAGTTCAATAAGCCATCTAATCCTAATCCATGAGAGCTCACCACTATTCCATTCACCGGAATATCAGCTTGCAAAGCACCACTGGTCCCCAAACGAACAATATTTAAAGACCGAAGTACCGGATTTAAGGTTCTTGTTTCCGGATTAATATTTACGGCTGCATCCAGCTCATTTACCACAATATCAATATTATCGGTACCAATGCCTGTTGATAGCACGGTTACGCGTTTTCCGTTGAATATCCCCGTATGTGTTACAAACTCCCTGTGCTCGGTTTTAAATTCAATTTTGCTAAAGAACTTGGAGATTTGAGCAACACGATGCTGATCACCTACCACGATCACATCATCCGCAATATCTTCTGCCTTTAAATTAATATGATAAACACGATTCTCTTTGGTAAGAATTAATTCGGTTTCCGGAAATTGAGCCATATGATTTTTGTTAAATAATAGGTAGTAAATCTACTATATATTTTCCAAATATCAACAAGCCTATAATAGCAGAAATAACAGAGAACACCAGCACTGCAGCCGCTGCCAGATCCTTAATCTTACCGGCCACCGGGTGATGAGCAGGCTCTACCAAATCCACAAAAGACTCTATTGCTGTATTTATCGTTTCGAGGGATAAAACAATACCTATGCAGATTAAAACAACACACCACTCTGTTGCAGTGATGTGTAATAACCAGCCTAATACAACAGTCAACAAAGCACAAGCCACATGAATCTTCATATTCCGTTGCTTCAAGCTTAATTTAATGCCGTTGAAAGCGTATATAAATGATTTAAAAAAAGGAGTCATCTTGCTGTATGAAGATCAAAGGTAATAAAATCAGGATATTTTGTAGTACTCACGAGGCCTTTTCATTTTGATGTATGCACATCGTGATATAATACAAAAACCACAAGAACACACTGAATATAAGTGTAAAACCAATGGTATCCTTTTCCAGCAATATTCCAAAGCTTGCTTTCGCCAATCGGAACGGATGAATAATATCCCAGCTATTAAACCTCAGATATCTTCCCAAATACAAACCAAACGCAATAACCCAGAAAATAACCGGAGTAATAAGAGTAAACATTACAGGGCTGATATAGCCTTTTAATATCCCCAACATATCTTTTAATGATTTTAAGAACACGATCATTCCTATTAAAGCAAAGGATAATACTAATACCAGATCGAACCACAAAGGAAGATACGGACGTGGTTTTAAATGAAATAAGTCGGTTAATATATATGGCGAGTTAGGGATAAACAATAGCCAAATACCAACTAACGGCACATGTTTTAATTGCAGGGATTCTCTTTGCTTTAAATAATTACTGATCCACCAGGGAATTAAAGCCAGAAACAAATTCCAGGCTAAAAATATATAGCTCAATCCCTCACTTTTAATAAGTCGGTAACTTAGCAATACAACACTAAATAATGTAAACGAATACACGAGTTGTTTGAATGTTGGTTTCATCATTGAATTTTAATAGTTTATGCAGTTAGGGCAGAGTCTTGAACAAAGAGATTCTATCGATTCATTCCGACCACACCCAATCAATAATATGTTAGTTAATAAATGCTTTCCACAATTTGTTGATCCCTCAAATCAAAGCTTCTCCAGTCATTGGTGTAATCCGATAAATAATGGGTGATTTTCAGATTTAGTAATTGACGGTAAGTTTCTGAATAGTAACGTTCTCTGTAAAAACTACTGGTGTAATTTTTAAGTTTTCCATTAAAAGAAACAAACTCAGGCTTCTTAGTAATAGCAATCAGTTCAGGAATATTAGCGTCAGACAAAGAAAATAAATAATAAAAATCAACTTGATCCAGGGGCTTATTTTGGATATTATATGTTGTAATTAATTTATCCCAATTAACCAGACTGCTTAATACCAAAACCGTAAACCAAACAGCCACATTAGTTCTGATCAAATACCAGTTGGATCGCTTTTTATAGATCTTCCATAATATGATGCACAAACCGAAAACTGCCAACATTAGCCATACATATACACCAATACGTTTATAAGTAAAGTTAAAATCGTGAATATAGATCTGGTTTCTAAAAGCTGTCGAAGACAACATCACGATGTTTTGAAAAATCCACAAATACACAAAACCCGTTAAAAGTTTGTTATGTTTTACGGAGCTATATTCTTTTCTGTATAAAAACATGATCAAACTGGTAGCTATGACGATCGAAAAAATAATGACTCCTACTCCATTATGCACAAAATCCGAATGTGTCACGCCTTTAGGCAATCCGCCGTTAAAATAAAGCGTTTGTATATCCCCTGCATTAAGGATCACCAACATCAGATTTAATAGTGCAAATAACAATAAGCCCGCATAACGCTCCGTTTCATATTGTTTGATAGTAGACGTTTCTTCAATAAAAGAAGTATTAGATAACGGTAATTTATTTTCCCAGCTTTCCATCGGTTGAATCGTCCTGTGATAAAGAAAAGCATAGGTCAATATAAAACCCGATATAGTAAAGAAAATCCAACTGATACTGATAAAATCGAGGTTGATCCATTTGGTGTTTTCGGCAAATAATGGGTTAGAACCTTTATACAGGGCAAAAAACAATACACTTATCATCAGTACAATAACCGTAGCGAAGGCCTTATATCCTCGTTTGGCAGGCTGTTCGGTTGGTTTTGGCTGAAATCTTAGTATAGAATCAATAATGATATACACTACACTGGAAATAACCGAATAACAACTAAAGGCAAATGAAAATAAACTCGACGTGGCTACATTAAACGAAACGGCCGATAATAAAAGTAAGCTGAAAATATTGGCAATGATGCTTAATGCACTGGAATGAATAAACACACATGTAGCGCTCAACAAACAAAGCAACGCACTCCATATCCATTTTTTATAGGATAGTAATTTTTTATTCTTGATCACTAAAATAGTCAGTAATATAATTGTGAAGAGTAAAAAATTAATACCTGCATTTTGCTGGTAAAATAAAAAGCTATAGGCTCCTGTGGCTGTTAGCAATAAATAATCATTTGTTTTCATGGTATATTTTATTGGTTATTATATTTAAAACGTATTTAAAAAAATTATAGAGTAGAAAAACTGCCAATGTTAATGTTGCAATTGATAAAATAAAAAGACATATCAGTATAAATAATATGGTCAGTAAATCGAAATTTGTTGCTTCTGTCATTCTCTGTTAAAAAAAAATTGGGCGTGTTCGGCGGAAGCCGAACTGGTCCGCCAGCCGGCGGATACAATCTTTTACTTCGCTTCGTTTGTAAAAGGATTTTCGCTTGCATCCCTCACGCAAATAAAGAAGCCTTTACCTGAGAGAAATTATCATGCAACATCTTTTTAAAATTAAGCGTGGATACATCCTTACAACGTTTTCCTCTTTCATAAGCAGCCTTAAGGTATTTCCATTGTGTAGGCAATACCAACCAGGCACCAATTCGGGTACTGAATGAAGCGAATGATTTTTTACCATTAC
>JACQAK010000160.1 GCA_016194985.1 Bacteroidota bacterium | reverse complement strand
TAAGAAGTATTGTATCAGTGGCACTGCCTAAAATGTCCGGATTTAGTATAAAATTACAACATCACGAAGTAAAAAGAATCTTTCAGGATTATAGCGGAATGCTGACATTTATTTACGTACCAGTAATGTTGTTTTGTTTTTTATTTGCCGAATACTTGCTAAGCATATTAGGAGGCTCTGAGTATGTACAAATGGCTAATGTATTTCGCGTGTTTTGTTTTTATGGTCTATTGTTACCAATCGATCGGTTTACAGGTGTGACATTAGATTGTTTAAACATGCCCTTTTATAATTTTAAGAAAGTATTGGCAATGGCCCTTTTTAATATTATTTTCGATGTAATGATATTACACGTCACACATGATTTGAAGTGGGTTGCACTTGGAACAGTATTTACCACAGGCCTTGGAATCATGCTGGGATTGAAATACCTTAAAAAATCTTTTCATACAACTATTTTGATGATTCTCAAAAGCGGTTATTATTACATTAAAAAGAATAAAATGGTATTTTCATTGAATTAACAAATGTTATTTTGAAGCAACGGGATAGTATACTTTCATCAGGCACATTGAAAATTGCAATTGTTGTTTTGCTAAGTGTTATTTTGGGATGTCTTATTGTGAGAGGGCAATTCATGGCTATTGTTGGTTTGATCGCAGGAGTAGTAGGTTTTTTTTATATTATTTATTCCTTTAGGTTTCCCATACTTCCCCTTAAATCCGTATTGATTTTCAGTTTTTTTGTGATAGGGATTACCAGATACATCGATGGACCTTTTGGTCTAGCAATTGATTTTTTGTTGGTGTTTTGCTGGATTGTTTCAGTACTTACGGGGTGGCGCACATTGCAATGGGAAAACACTCATTCATTAATCATTTATTTTTCGGTGATATGGTTTGCATTTATTTGCCTTGAACTTTTAAACCCTTTGTCTATTGGTGTGGAGCCATGGTTTTATGCCATGCGTGGTATTTCGTTGTATATGTTTTTAATGGTGCCTCTTGTTTTTTTACTAATGAATAAACAGGAAGACATGATGTGGGTAATCAAGGTATGGCTGGCTATATCTTTGCTGGCCGCTCTAAAAGGTTTCGTGCAAAAATACATTGGTTGTGATCCTTTTGAAAAAAGATGGTTAGCTCAGGGAGGTGCCATCACACATGTGTTATTTGGCCAGCTTCGTGCTTTTTCTTTTTATAGTGATGCCGGTCAATTTGGAGCAGCAATGGGACATGCCTCTATTTCCAGTTTTGTATTATTTACCGGGCCATACGTTAAAAAGAAAAAGTTGATATTCTTTATTCTTTTCGTGTTTTTCTTTTGGGGATATCTGATCTCAGGCACAAGGGGAGCCATTGCGGTTCCTGCGGCAGGGATGGCTATGTATTTATTATTGAGCCGAAATTTTAAAGTGCTTATTTGGGGAAGCATACTTGTAGGAGGGTTTTATTATTTTATGGCGTTCACTCAGATTGGTCAGGGAACCTATGAAATAAGACGCTTGAGAACAGCATTTACAGAAGGATCGGAAGATGCTTCCATGGTTGTGAGAACGGAGAATAAGCGTAAATTAAACATATATCTGGCCGATAAACCATTTGGAGGAGGAATCGCATCGGCAGGTGATTGGGGAAAACGTTTTCGTCCGGATTCTGTTTTGGCAAATATTGCTACGGATAGCTTTTATGTACGTATCTGGGCAGAAACAGGCGTGGTGGGCTTGTCTTTAATTTTACTCTTCTTTTTTTACTTTATCTTAAAAGGAGCGTGGATTATTTGGTTTATGAAAGATCCCGCTTTAAGAAATAAACTACTGGCCCTGTATTGTGGTGTAGTTGGCATAATGGCGGCCAGTTACGGCAATAGTGTATTTAGCCAATTCCCAACTAATATTATATGTTATATCAGCATGTGTTATATTTTGATGGCTGAAAAGCAATGGATCAAAAATTCCAACGGCCGAGATTCTCATGTAACTTCTTCTAAAAAAGCATAGGCTTTTCCAAAATCTGGACAATCACTAATCGCATCAAAAATGAAATCTCTTTATTATAAAGGGTTTCAGAGCATATCCTCGAGTGGCATGTAATTGGAGTATAGTATGGCACAGACATACTATGAAATATACGCCGTCACATATTCAAAAGCCAACTCAGGAATTGATCAGTATTATTACAGTTAATTATAATCAGGCAAAAGTAACCTGTGAATTATTAAAAAGTTTGAGTCGCATATCTTATCTGGCAATTGAAATCATTGTAGTAGATAATGCTTCTTCTGAAGGAACAGAAATGATCTCGGATCAATTCCCTGGTATTAAATTAGTTTGCAGTAATAAAAATCTGGGTTTCGCCGGAGGAAATAATTTAGGCTTAAAAGAAGCGCAGGGGAAATATATTTTATTTATAAATAACGATGTAGAAGTTTCTCCCGATTTTTTGGAGCCTTTGGTTGCCAGACTTTCACATCTGGATACAACCGCAGCAGTCAGTCCTAAAATAAAATACTTTACTCCCGGAACAACAATTCAATATGCAGGCTCTTATGCTGTTAATCCGTTCACGTTAAGAAACACTCATATTGGAACAGGAGAAACTGATTATGGGCAATATAATGAACCAAGATTGACATCTTATGCTCATGGTGCCTGTATGCTAGTTAAAAAAAGCGTGATTGATCTGATAGGAAGTATGGATGAATGTTTTTTTCTCTACTATGAAGAGCAGGATTGGTGTGAACGGATGAATAGACATGGGTACCATATTTTTTATGTACCTCAATCGGAGGTGTTTCATAAGGAATCTATGTCAACCGGCAAGAATAGTCCCTTGAAAACATATTACCTATCCCGGAACCGGATTTTGTTTGCCAGAAAAAATTTTAAAGGCCTTCAGTTTTTAATTTCTATGCTATATCTGATATGTATCTCAATACCTAAAAACATTATTTCTTTATCCAAAGAAAAAGAAAAATTGTCAGCTTATTTCGCAGGTATAGTATGGAATGTCACTCATAAAAAAAGTTATCATTAAATCAAATACTTATGGAAACCTTAACAACTATTACACAAATCATTGGCACAACCTTATTTATCTGGGCCGCTTTGGCAACTTCTTATATGTTTATGTATTCCTTTTTCGGATTGTTGTTTACACAGAAAACTATGAGAAATCGAATCTCCGATCTTTCAGCACCTAGAATCGCAGTCATTATTCCGGCCTATAAAGAAGACAATGTCATCATTAAAACGGCAGAAAGCGCATTAAGACAATCATATCCTGTGGGAAAATATCAGGTAACGGTTGTTGCGGATGGCTTACAAAGGTCAACGCTTTATAAACTTAAAAATCTTCCTTTACATGTGTTGGAAGTTCAATTTGAGAACAGTACTAAGGCAAAAGCTTTGAATGCTGCATTGAATAATCTGTCAGACAATTTTGATATGGTTGTTATTTTAGATTCCGATAACATCATCCGCCCTGATTTTTTAACTAAAATGGGAGAGGCTTATCTTCAAGGTCACAGAGCTATTCAAGGTCACAGAACAGCTAAAAACTTTAATACACCATATGCGCTATTAGATGCAATTAGCGAAGAGATTAATAATCATATCTTTTGCAAAGGACAGCAATATCTGGGCATGTCATCCCGGTTAACAGGCTCAGGAATGGGCTTTGAGTACCTGTTATTTAAACAACTAATGTCGGAAATAGATGCCGTTGGAGGGTTTGATAAAGAATTGGAGCTGAAATTGATTGCGGCGGAAGCGAAAATACATTATGTGCCATCTGCTATTGTGTATGATGAAAAAGTGAGTAAATCAGAAGTTATGGTAAAGCAACGTTCTCGCTGGATTTCTTCTCAGATTCATTATATGAAGAAATATGTGCCGAGCGGAATAATTCGTTTAGTGAAAAACAGAGATGTCGACTATTTCAATAAATCTATTCAACTTTTAATTCCGCCGCGGATGTTCATGATATTGATCGTGCTGATAGGAATAGGGCTGAGCCTGTTTTCAAAAGAATCTATGATGTTATATAACTGGATAATACTCTGCATTACTTATATGATGGCATTTATTCTGGCATTTCCTAAAAAGTTTATTGGAAGACAATTGTTTCAATTAGGGATTGCTGTACCTAATGCCCTCTTTCATTTAGTGTCATCTATCCCATCTATGTTTCATGCCAATAAAAAATTTATTCATACACCTCACGAGTCATAAATTTCAGGAGCTATTTATTAATCATTAAAACCCCAACATATGAACAATTTAAACAATATTAATTACGAAAGAGCGGAAGATTTAAAACGCCTAGAGTTTATCCAAACCAACTTAAATAAGTTAGGAGACCGAACATTGAGAGTGCTGGATGTAGGATGTGGCAACGGCAATATTAGCAGATATATAGGTTCTAAAGGCCATGATGTGCTTGGAATCGATATCTCTGAAGCTACCATAAATAAAGCAATCAGTTTAACTCAAATGCCCAATGTACGATTTAAAAATATCGCGGCCGAAGAATTAATTGCCGCCGCCGAAATATTTGATCTGGTTATTTGCAGTGAGGTAATAGAACATTTAGATGCTCCTTCTACTGTTGTAAAAGCCCTGAGTGGGTTGATTAATAAAAATGGCATTTTAATAGTAACGGTTCCCAATGGTTTTGGTCCCAGAGAATTGTTTATTACAAAACCTTTACAATGGATGAAATCAAAAACACCATTTATTTATAAAGCAGTAAATTCTTTTAAACGAGCTTTGGGATTTTCAGGAGCAACCGTTCAATCGGACGCCGAAAATTTAACACATGTTCAGTTTTTTACCAAGAGAAGCTTAATTAATTTGATTAGTAAAAACGGATTAAAACTGATTCAATTTCGCCCATCTAATTTTATGGAAGGTGTATTCCCTTATTCGTTATTAGCTAAACGCTCTAATAGATTACAAAGTTTGGATTGCTGGATGGCCGATCAGTTACCAGATCAAATGGCCAGTGGTTTTATGAGTGCATGGCAAATCAGTAAATAAAAAATTATGACAACGCAGGGCAAAATAAAAATATTAGAAACCATACGTCAGGGACAAGTGGGTGGCGGTGAAACACATGTATTGGATCTGGTTCGTAAATTGAATAAAGATTTATTTGAAGTGGAGGTGCTATCATTTACCGACGGACCAATGGTGCATAAGTTAAATGCCTTAGGTATCAATACCTATGTGATCGAAACAGAAAAACCATTTGATGTATCGAAGTGGTCGATCATATCAAAGTTCATATCAGATGGTGGATATGACATTGTGCATGCACATGGAACAAGAGCGGCATCTAACGTGTTTTATTCAGACAATAAATTAAATATTCCTTTAATTTATACGGTTCACGGTTGGTCTTTTCATGATAATCAAAATGTTGTCATGAGAAAGATGAGAGAGTTTAGCGAAAACTTTTTGACTAAAAGAGCCAGAACAACTATTACAGTTTCCGAAAGCAACAAAAAAGATGGAATCGCCAAATTTGATTTGGAAAGAGCTCAGGTTATTTATAACGGAATTGATCACGAAAAATTTAATCCAAGCTCCAACTATTCTGACATTAGAGCGGAATTTGGAATTCCGACAGGTAAAACTTTAGTGGGGTACCTTGTGAGAATGACCAAACAAAAAGATCCTTTTACGATGGTAAGAGCTGTTAAAGAAGTGAGTAAAACAAACAGGGATATTATTTTTTTAATGGTTGGAAACGGAGAGTTATTAGGTGCCACTAAAAAACTGGCTAGTGAATTGGAAGTTTCAGAGCAAATAATTTTTTCCGATTTCAGAAATGATATCCCGGCAATCTTGCAGGCGATTGACATATACTGCCTGCCTTCGCTTTGGGAAGGGATGCCGATAGGGCTATTGGAAGCTATGGCTATGGGAAAGGCATGCATCGCATCGGCTGTTGATGGAACAAAAGAATTAGTGAACGATGGAGAAAATGGCATTTTAATAGAACCTAAAGATCCTCACAGCCTTGCACGACATATTGTTAATCTTCATTTGCATCCCGAAGGAAGAAAAGCATTAGGGAATAATGCCATGAAGCATATTCAGAAATACTTTTCTTTAGATCAAATGGTAAATAAGATAGAACAGCTTTACATAGAAACAGTTCGGAAATAATTTAAAACAATGATCATGACAGTTATAGAACTCTTGAAATCAAGTGCAACGTTGAAAAAGATTGCCTTATGGATGTTGCAACCACCAATGCGACCAAAACCTCGATTATGGGTGAGATTATTCATCAATCCATTGGTTCACAAAAAAGGGAAACATTCTTTGGTACGGTTTTATACCCGAATGG
Source organism: Bacteroidota bacterium (assembly GCA_016194985.1). Classification (GTDB taxonomy): domain Bacteria; phylum Bacteroidota; class Bacteroidia; order B-17B0; family Aurantibacillaceae; genus UBA4416. The sequence continues at coordinate 8,186 of JACQAK010000160.1, read as the reverse complement.
ATGTTTTTCCTTTCAATCAATTTAGTTTGGGAGAGTGGTCTACCATTGAAGATTTTTCCTGCATCAATAATGCAATGGGACCTGTGATTATTGGTAATCAAACCCGTATTGGATTAAGTAACACGATCATTGGTCCGGTTACTATTGGCAATAACGTTAATATTGCTCAGCATGTTGTTATGAGTGGATTGAATCACGGCTACGAAGATATTAATGTGGCACCACGTTCGCAGAAATGTAGTACTGCCGCAATACATATTGAAGATGATTGCTGGATCGGTGCAAATGTTGTTGTTACAGCCGGAGTAACTATTGGGAAACATTGTGTAATTGCTGCAGGAAGTGTTGTTACTAAAAACATTCCTGAATTCAGTATTGTTGCAGGAAATCCTGCTAAAATCATTAAACACTACAATGGGGCTACATCGCAATGGGAAAAGGTATCAGATATTTCTAAAAATCAAAATTATGGAAAGGCAGCGTGACATAATCATAGTAGGAATTCAACCCTGGGATATTCAGATCGGCAGTAACTGTAAGAATATGGCCCTCGAACTATCTAAACATCACCGGGTATTATATGTAAATGCTCCGTTAGACCGAAGCACTGCTAATAAAGAAAAGAACAATCCTTCTGTTAAAAGGCGCATGGATGTTATCAATAGAAAAAAAGCATCACTGATGCCTGTTAGTAACAACCTTTGGGAATTTAATCCTCCAATTCAAATCGAATCCATTAACTGGCTTCCATCTCCTTTGTTTACGATTGCCAATAAATTCAACAACAAACGATTCGCCAAAGCGATTGCAAAAGCGGCTCGTGAATTAGGGTTTGAAAACTATTACCTTTTAAATGATAGTGATATGTTTAGAAGCTTTTATTTGAAAGAATATCTTCGCCCAAAAAAATATATCTACTATACCAGGGATAATTTAATGACTGTGCCGTATTGGAAAAAACATGGCAGAAGTATGGAGCCTTTATTAATGTCTAAATCAGATGTTGTTGTTGGTAATTCACCATTTCTAATTGAATATGCAAAACAATATAATTCCAATGCAACTTATATTGGCCAAGGGTGTGATGTGAGTGCTTTTTCAACGAATCAACCTTTTGAGAAACCAAAGGATTTACAAAACATAAAAGGAAAAATTATTGGCTATACCGGACTCTTATCTTCTCGGAGACTGGATATTCAGTTAATTGCAGATATTGCGAAAAGTCATCCTGAATGGAATATTGTTTTGGTTGGAATGGAAGAAGAAAATTTTCAAAAAAGTCATCTCCACAATTTGGAAAATTGTTTCTTTTTAGGAAATAAGTCCCCCGAAAGTCTGCCCTCTTATATTAATTATTTTGATGTATGTATAAATCCACAAATAGTAAATGAACTTACAGAGGCTAATTATCCCAGGAAAATAGACGAATATCTGGCTATGGGGAAACCAACCGTGGCGACTTACACTCCCACTATGGAAATATTTTCCGGATATGCATCCTTGGCACGTTCTTCGGAAGAATATATACAAATGATTGAACAAGCGCTCAGCGAAACAGATTCTACATTAGCCTCTAAGCGTAAAGCATTTGCTCAATCACATACCTGGCAAGCATGTATCGAAAGCTTTTGGAAAGCAGTTAAAAAATAATTCACATTAATACTATTCATTATGAAATCTATGGAGATTCTTTTTGCCGTGTTACTTTTTATTGTCTTTTATAGTTATGTTGGCTATGGAATGGTTCTATATGCTTTGGTTGGAATAAAAAAAGCGGTGTTTAAAAAACAGACGAACCTGGCAGAAATAGATCTGCCTTCCGTAACATTATTGATAGCGGCCTATAATGAGGAAAATGAAATCGAAGAAAAAATTTTGAACTCATTTGAGTTACAGTACCCAAAAGATAAATTACATTTTTTATTTGTCACAGACGGATCAACAGATAAAACCGTTCAAATTGTCAAAAAATATGACGGGATTCATTTGTTGCACGAAACTGCACGTCAGGGTAAGACAGCGGCTGTTAATCGTGCTATGAAATTTGTTTCGACAGATGTTGTTGTTTTCTCAGATGCCAATACAATGCTTAATAAAGATGCTGTTTTAGAAATAGTAAAACATTATGCTAATCCTAAAGTGGGTTGCGTGTCGGGAGAGAAAAGAGTTCGGATTCCGGAAACAACCCAGGCTTCAGCAGCCGGAGAAGGGCTGTATTGGAAATATGAATCCAAATTAAAACAATGGGACGCTGAACTTTATTCAACAGCAGGAGCTGCCGGTGAATTATTTTCAATAAGAACCAATTTATTTGTTGAAACAGAGTCGGATACGATATTGGATGATTTTATGATATCTCTCAGAATTGTTGAGCAGGGATATACAATAGCTTATGAAGCGAATGCATACGCTTTGGAGAACTCTTCTTCGAATATCCGGGAAGAATTAAAGCGGAAAATCAGAATTTGTGCAGGCGGATTCCAATCCATTATTCGATTAGCAGCTTTATGGAATGTGTTTAATTACGGAATTTTTACGTTTCAATATGTGTCTCACCGTGTATTACGCTGGACAATCGCTCCTTTGGCCTTATTCCTTTTAATACCTCTTAATCTATATCTGGCGTTTACAGGACCATATATATATCAGATACTGTTGGCATTTCAGGTTTTGTTTTATGGAATGGCATTTATAGGATGGAAATATGAGGTATTGAAAACACGAAAAAAACTGTTCTTCGTTCCATTTTACTTTACAATGATGAACTATTCTGTTTTTGTTGGCTTTAAACGATTTATAATGTCGGAGCAAAGTCATATCTGGCAAAAAGCGAAAAGAGCTTTTTAAGTTTGGAATAATTTTCCAAATTCAGGACTGTTATTTTTTTCAGGGAGCACACATGCCCGCTATACCCCAGTAAAATAAGTACTTTTAGAGCTATCAATGGTTTGGCACAGCTTTTAGTAGTTAGTAAATAACAAATATAAGATTTATGGAAAATACAAACTCAAATTTAATCAATCTATCATCGGTAAACGATGGATCTGATGCTGCATTATTTGTTTCGGGAGAATTATATAATAGCGGATGCTCTTTGTTTGGAACAGAAATATTAATTTATGATCATGATACCCTGGTCCAAAAATTTATTTGTTGCCTGAATGGCTTTTTTTATTTTAAGCTTGATTATGAAAAGCTTTATAAAATTGTTATATCCAAAAGCGATTTAGAGACCCGGGTAATTTATTTTAATACAAATCTTTATGGCTTTCCGTTTGAAAAAAGACAATATCGATTTGGATTAGCGTTGAAACCGCTTATATCAAAAGCCGTATATCTTCCTCAGGTATCGGAAAACATTTCGGTAAAATTTAATTATAAAACAGAGTTGTTTGAACACAATGTTCAATTTGACTCGCAATCTAAAAAAGTAGCATAGTATAAACCCTTTAATTTTATAAGTATGAAATGCATGATCGAATCCCTTTTAGATGAACACAGAGATCATTTAAGAGACAAAAACATAAAAGTTGTTGCACGTTTTGTGAAGATCAAGTTACACATTGATATGTCTGTAAACGCCATGCAGCAAAAGATAAATATTTGTTTACAAAAACATTAGCACAATGGTTTATTTATAAATTTTAAACGCCGAAATCATGAACCTATCTACACATATTGTCAAACACCCGTCTATATTTATTTTAGATGACGATAAATTTTACTTGGAATACATGAAGGAAATAATTTACAGCTATTCTTCTTCTATTAATACGCATACGTTTTTAAATAAAAACGAAATGATGAGTCATTTGAAGCATAAACCCGATGTCATTATTTTGGATTATAACCTTGGCATGGAAAATTCTAAAAAAATCACTGCACATGCCGTAATCACTGATATTGAGAACCTGAATCCGGATCAATATATTGTATTAATATCCGGAGAGGACACGGCGCCATTATTGGAAGAATATAACCGTTATAGAAACCTGGATTTTCTTGTAAAAAGCCCAGACGTAAATCAGGATATTATTTCCTTACTTAATAAAAGACTAAATATGATTCATTAAATAAAACTGAGATCATGGAACACTTGCCTAAATATTATAGCACAGACAACCTGATGAGTAAAAGTAATCCTGTTTTTATAAAAAAAATGACTGACATGTTCATTAAATTGTCTCAGGAGTATTTGTTGAGTATGAACAAAGCCCTGAACGACCGCGATATAAGTCAGATTAACAAACTGGCTCATTATATCAAGCCTTCAGTTGATCTCTTGTGTATTTACTCTATTACACAAAGCATCCGAAAAATAGAGCAGGCTTCTGAAATAAGTATTGACCTCACTCATACGATTGATTTTACTAATCAACAATTACAGATAGTCACTCAGCAGATGAAACTCGATTTTCAATAATTGTTTTTTGCTTGCGTAAAAACCGTGATATCCTCACGGTTTTTTTGTGCCATTAAGTTTGCTTAAGATAATTTCTAGAAAAAGTTCCAATCTCTGGAACAAAGAAAAACAACAATGTCTGTTTTTCCTTGATATTATTGAGGATTATTATTGGCATACTACATGTATTATTCATAAAAACTATTTATTATGAAAACAAAAATAATTATTACGGCATTTATCCTCACACTATTTTCTCGTGTTTGTTATACACAGTCACTTTTTATTAAAGGGATTTTTAAAAATCAGAAAGACGAAATGATAGAGGTTAACTATCTCTTAGTTTCAAACGGACAGGTGTTATATAGTGGAACCGGTAAAAAAATCAAAACAGAACTGGATCTTGATAATGATTATATCCTGGTCGTATCTAAAAACGGATATGTCACGAAATCGATATCGTTTTCAACTCATACGAATGATAAAGATCATTTTTGTTTTGAATTTGATCTGTATTTGTATGATTTCCCAGGAAAAAATGGACAACAGACATTGCTTTCGGCAAGTGTTTACTATGATTCCAGACTCCGATCTTTTAATTATAATATTTCAGGAGGCAAAAATCTTCAAAATTAAACTTAAATGTTATGAAAACTATAGCCATTATTGAAAACTCAGATCTTGAAGATTCATCTTCTAACTTTGCTCAGCAATATGATCAGTTAATCAGACACCTTAAAGGAAAATATACTTTTTTCAAGTATCGCACTTCAGGTGCTTTGAATGATAAACGCATTCCCGTTAGAAATAAAAAACCTGTCCCTTCGTTAAGAAGAAATATTTTTGCAATCATTCATGCATTGTGTTACGCTGATGTCTTATTGATTAAGGGTCTATCTTTGGTTTGGCTTTTCCCTTTTATAAGAGTAATTTTTCGTAAAAAGATCATATTGCAAATTAATTTTACTGATATGACATCAAAAAAACGAAATCTATTCACAACCACTTGGTTCAAATTAAAAGAAAAAGCAGCATTTCGTTATAGCCATCGAATTGTTACAAATAACGAGCAGATAAAAGATTATATAGGAGCTAATTATGATAAATCTGTTGAGTTGATTGCGCAGGGAACTGATCATGTGGAAAGAGTTGAAGCTACCTATGCTGATCATTTATATCATCCATTTTTGAAATATACTTACGCGGTGAGTTTTTTTAATGAAAGTACTTCAGATGCCTCTGAAATGGTATTGAATGCTTTTAAAGATGTAAAAAACAAATACTTGGTCATGATAGGCAGTTGGGATAAAACAGCAATGGGCCTGCGCATTAAAAATAAATATGCGGGCTATGCAAATATTTTTATGTTACCTTATATTCATGATAAACGACAGTTGGATTTAATTAGAAGCAATGCCTCTTTTTTTATTCATACATCGGGATCAGGAATTGATGCCATGTCGATGTTGGAAGCTATGAGTTTGGGTATTCCGGTATTGGCATATGAGAGTATGGATAATAAATTACTGACAGAGGCAAAAGCTTCATATTATAGGAATGCAGACGATATCGATCATTACCTTAATACATTTAGTATGGAGAGAATGAGGAAAAATGCTCTGGCAATGTATGAAATTTCATCCCGAATATATAAATGGGATTATATTTCAATGAAGTATGACGCCGTTCTTTGTAATGTTTAATGCCGCCTGTCGCGTGTAATATAGTAACTGATTAATCCTTTTTTAGTATTATTTTTCTTATGATCGTTTTTTCATTTACTGTAGCATGAACAAAATATAGCCCGACAGGATTTTTCGACAGGTCAATTACACTTTGTGAATTACTGCATTGATATACTTTTTCACCTGAATCATTAAAAATCTCAATAGACTCTGGCAAAGCGCTGTCGCTTGAGATGGATAAGTTATACACACCTATTGATGGGTTAGGATAGAGGGTTAAATTTTCTTCCGTTGCATTTTTATTACAAGAACTTACATCTATTACTGTGCTGTAAGAAAAATTACTAAAAGTATTAATATGCTTTAATCTGTAGTATACAATAGTGTTTTTTGTTTCTGTATCAATGAACACATAGGATGATTTTCCGGAAAGTGGAGAAGACCCGGCAACAATGGCTAACTCGGTCCAGTTAATATCGTCATCACTTTTTTCAACTACAAAATGATCATTGGTAATTCCTGATAATGTTACCCATTTTAAAATGATCTGTTGATCGCTGCAAACACCAATAAAACTGTCAATGGTTAACGATACCACGTCTTTACAGGAAGTTTTTGCAAGGGTTTGTGCGGTAATAATTGCACCTGTCCCCTTTATAGCTGAGGGCGTGCAATAGTATTTTACGGCAATAAAAGAGAGAATTAGTAAGCAGATAACCCGGCGAATGATAAAAGTTGTGCGTTTCATGATTTCTTGTCTTTATGTATTCAAAATTACGGCAGGTACACCCCCTAAGAAATAGTTACAAGAATGATATGAATGTAGGACAAACAATGACAAGAAAAAAAAGCACTTTATTTATATTTGATTTGTGGAATATATTTTACCGGTGGCACTGTTTTTTACTTATATTAGATAATGACAATGTTCAAGTTAAACACTAATCCATATTATCATGGAAACTAAGGAAATACTTGAATCCATAATAGATTCATCGAACGACGCGATCTTGTGTAAAACACTCGATGGAAAAATTATTAGCTGGAATCCGGCAGCGAAATTAATTTTTGGCTATGAGCCTGAGGAGATTATAGGTAAGCACATCTCCATACTTATTCCAGAGCATCTTCTTAGTGAAGAACTTATGATCCTGGAAAAGATTACCAAAGGCGAAAAAATAAAGCATTATCAAACACAAAGGATCCGAAAAGATGGAATTATCATTGAGGTATCCATTACAATCTCTCCTCTTAAGGATTCACTTGGCAATATTGTTGGCGCATCTAAAATACTCAGAGACATTACTGATCAAAAGGCCACTGAACAGGCATTGAGGGACTCGGTTAAAGAAATTTCTGACTATAAAGTTGCCCTTGATGATTCCTCTATTGTTGCTATTACGGATCAAAAAGGCGTTATAAAACATGTTAACGACAACTTTTGTAGAATTTCAAAATATAGCAGGGAGGAATTGATTGGCCGGGATCATCGTATTATTAATTCAGGGTTCCATCCTGCCGATGTTATTAAATCCCTTTGGACGACAATTGCGAATGGCAAAGTATGGAAAGGAGAGCTAAAAAATAAAGCAAAAGACGGAACGATATATTGGGTGGATACGACCATTGTTCCTTTTTTGAACGAACAGGGCAAACCCTATCAGTATCTGGCTATTAGATTTGACATCACCGACCGTAAAATAGCGGAAGAAAAACAAAGAGCAAGCGAAATATATTATCATTCTGTCATAGAGCAGGCAAATGATATGATTTATATTATAGATTCATCAGAAGAACAAAGGATCATTGACATTAATGAAAGTGGGTGCGAATTACTGGGATATTCTAAAAAAGAACTATTACAACTCACAACATTGGATATTATTTATGAAGATGATAATAACGCTACTACATCTAAAATTAAGGACTTAAGATTTACAACAAAATCATTAAGGAAAGAAAAAAAACTCAGGAAAAAAGATGGGAGCGCTATTGAGGTAGAATTGTCGGCAAAACAAATGAGCGATGGCAATATCATGGTAATAGTGCGGGATATTTCAGAAAGAAAACTTGCGGAAGAAAAGTTGAAATTAAGCGAG
>JACQAK010000162.1 GCA_016194985.1 Bacteroidota bacterium | reverse complement strand
GTGGTGGATGGACCCAACACAAAATTAAGCTATACGATGCTAATCAAAAAATTGCAGCGGTTAACGGAAATTTGAAAAAAGGCTACGACCGGTTAACAGGCGGCTTTGGGCTTTCTCAGTTTATTGGATATAAATACATCAGCGATAACCGTTTAACCAACTGCTATCTGGGTTTTGAGTTCTATGAAGCCAGTACTCAAAGTTTAAGAGGATACAATTACGATACAGGATTACTCGACACTCAAAAACGATTGGATGTTCTTATGGGCATTCGCTTTGGATGGATATTGCCTTTATACAAACGCACCAAAGACTTCTACTATAATTAATTAGTTAACTGATTTCTATTCCTATCAGTAACATATCATCTACCTGCTCCAGATTTCCTTTCCACTCCATTAAATTTTTAAGCAGATACTTTTTTTGCTTTGTCATTTCCATAGCAGAGCTATGCAATATCATTTCCTTTAATTTTTTGCGCCCCATTTTTTTACCGATCGGTCCTCCAAACTGGTCGGTAACGCCATCGGTAAACATAAATACACGATCGCCTGTTTTCATTTGAATAATATGATTTTCAAATATCTGATCGAAGGGCGTATACGCACCAATAGAAGCTTTGGTGCCCTTATACTCTAAAATAGTCAATATACCTTCTGCATTTTTCCTAACAATCCACAGAGGCCGATTAGCGCCCGAAAAATAAAGTGTACGCGTAAACAAATCAAAGGCACATAAAGCAATATCCATCCCATCTGCTATCTTCTCAACGTTGTTTCTGTTTAAAATAGCAGGTAATTTTTGGTTAAGATAAGCCAGTGCTTCTGAAGGAAAATTCATTCTCGAATTTTTAACAGCATCATTTAGTAATACCGAGGATAATAAACTCATAAATGCTCCCGGAATACCATGACCAGTACAATCAAAAGCCGCCAGAATTTTCAGAGGCATATTCCGGTCATCCGTTACAACGGTTGTTCTTGCCAACCAATAAAAATCACCACTTACCACATCCCGGGGATGATAAATAATAAAATCCTTCTGGAAAAACTTATCAAAAATCCTGTCATTAGGTAAAATAGCATCCTGCAAGCGTTTTGCATAATTGATGCTATCCATGATTTCTTTATTTTTAATTTCCACTTGCCGGTGAGTAGCCTGTAACTCTTCCAACAAATGTTCAATTACATGCTTCTCCTCTTCGGTTTTTCTTTTAGAAAGGATCCTGTCGATAGAAGATGGCAAACGAATTAAATTACTCTTTAAAATATAATCATCCATTCCCGCCAACAAACAATCCACTGCAAACTCCTCGGATACAGTACCGGTTAATAATACAAATGGCGTTTCCGGTTTTTGCTTACGGGTAATTTTATAGGCTTCCATCGAATTAAAGCCAGGTAAGGAATGATCAGATAAAATTAAATCAGGAGTGTAATCCGTTAATGCCTTTACAAATTCTTTTTCGGATGATACAATCAACATGTTGAATAATAAACCGGATTTCTTAAGTGCGAATTCCACTAACATGGCATCATCCGGGCTATCTTCAATATATAAAATTTCTAATTTTTTCTCGGGCATACATTCATTTTAGCTTTTCATTTGTCATTAATAAATCTATCCTTGTCCAATTAAGGCATATTAAAAACTCTACCTTGTGAATGAATTCATTATGTATTCATTATGTGATGAAAAGATACAAAAAATAATTACTCATAACCGACAAACAGTCAAATAAAAACCACGAATAAGCTTTTTAAATAGACGAGAAAAAATCTTACTCCTGTAAGTTTTTTATATTTTTATTAGTACAGTTGCAAAATAATGCAAAGTTTTTTTAGGCATATCCCACCGGCTGGCGAATCGGTCTTGCTTTAAACTCACAGATAAACGCATAAAAAAAACCACCGGTGTTACCGATGGTTTTTTAATTATTTTATCAGGATTAGTACTGAGAGAATCCTTGTCTGTCTGTAACTTTATGTTCGATTAACAAACCCACACAAGCAGCTTCCATTGGTTTATGTTTATCCTGAGATGTTGCACCTGCAGGTACTGTAACCTCAATAATTAACTGACGGCTTGCTGTACTTTGAAACTCAAATAACGGGTCATTTTCAGCAGTAGCATTGTCATATAACAACTCATTAGTTCTTGCATCAAAAATTTTGTAATTCAATTTATCGCCAATAGTTGTTTCACAGCAGACATTGATTCTGTAATCCATTCCCTTGTAAATAACACAACGAATTTTTGAAGTGGATCCCTGATTGAACAATCCGCTTTTGGATTGTGCATTATACATCCATTCGCCTTTACCACCGTGTTTGGTTTCTACAACACAGTATTTACGATGAAATTGACCGCATACACCAGCCTGTGAAAACGCTAACACAGAACTTAATATGAATAATGATAAAAATACTTTTTTCATGACCTTAATTATTTAGTTAATGTGTAAGAATTTCTGATTGATTTAATTTTTTCTACGATCGCTTTGTACTGGGCTTCAGTAATAGTCAATTCCTTTCCTCCCCCTAATACATGTTTTGTTTTATCTGTAGCTGCTGCTGCATCTTTTTCACCAATTTTGTTAAACTCAGCCTGTAACTCAGTAAACTGAGTTAATACAGAAGCTACGTTAGCATCGCTTTCATATTTTTTCAAAAACTCAATTAAATTATCCAGTGTATATTTTTGATCTGCCAAACGCTCAACAACAGGGCTTTTAGCATCAAATTTTGCTAAGCTCGTCGCTATGTATAAACTTTCGATCCATCCACCTGAAACAACTAATGATAAAGTTGGTCCTTGTTTTCCCTGCTCCAATGTTTCAAACGACGAAAAATACACATCATCCGTAATGACAGATAATGAATCAGGATTCCCTAAGTTACCTTCCAAACGTTTCAATACTTCAGGTTGAATAGCCGAAGACACTCCTATTTGATCACCTAATTGTTTTACGGTTTTAAAGTACTTTAAAGCTTCTGACCCGATTTCAAAAATACTGCAATAGCTTAAATCGCAACTGTAAATACCAAAATTCAATGCTTTTGACTTAGTATCTGTATAATTTTTTTGATTATCAGGGCTATTTAAGAAAGACACATTTTTATTGTTCTTGCCACCAACCATTTTAATGAAAGTCAGCATCTCGCCCGGAGAAGGAACTTGAAAAAATGTTTCGGTAACCTGTTCAGCCGGAGCTTCAGTTTTTAGAGTGTCTACAGCAGACATTTCATCTCCTCCTTCTGTTTTATCACCTCCACAAGAAACAAGCATTAAGCTGGCAGCTAAAGGGGCAATTAAAAAATGTTTACGTTGCATCATAATTTATTGTGTTTGTTTTTTTATTAAGCTATTAATTTTGCTACTAAGTCAGCTGCTTCCTGTAATTCAATGGCTGAATATACTTTTAATCCGGAGTCATCAATTAATTTTTTCGCTTCCACAGCGTTGGTTCCTTGTAAACGAACAATAATTGGTACATTAATAGTACCCATATTTTTATAAGCATCAATAACGCCTTGCGCCACACGGTCGCAACGAACGATACCTACAAAAATATTAACTAAAATAGCTTTTACGTTTTTATCTCCTAAAATAATATGGAAAGCTTTTTCAACACGTTCAGCATTTGCTGTACCACCCACATCCAGGAAGTTAGCAGGCTCACCACCTGATAATTTAATGATATCCATAGTAGCCATTGCTAAACCGGCACCGTTAACCATACATCCAACATTACCATCTAATTTCACATAGTTTAATTCAGCTTTACGAGCTTGAACGTCAACTGGGTTCTCTTCAGATTCATCACGCATTGCTTCAATATCTTTGTGACGATATAATGCATTATCATCTAACGTTACTTTCGCATCAACAGCAATAATTTTATCATCAGATGTTTTTAATACAGGATTGATCTCAAACATCGAAGAATCGATAGAATCGTAAGCTTTGTATAAAGCAGCTACGAATTTGGTCATTTCTTTAAACGCATTACCACTTAACCCTAAGTTAAAAGCAACCTTACGGCATTGGAAATCACGTAATCCAACTTTAGGATCGATCTCTTCTTTCCAGATTAAATGTGGAGTAGCTTCAGCCACCTGTTCAATATCCATTCCACCTTCTGTACTGTACATAATAATATTACGACCCGTTGAACGGTTTAATAAGATACTCATATAAAATTCTTTAGTAGGAGTTGCTCCCGGATAATACACATCCTGAGCTACTAATACTTTACTTACCAATTTACCCTCTGCGCTGGTTTGAGGTGTAATTAAGTGCATACCAATGATGTTAGTAGCAACTTCTTTTACCTTGTCTAAATTTGGTGCAAATTTTACTCCACCCCCTTTACCACGTCCACCGGCGTGAATTTGAGCTTTAACTACAACACCGTCGCACTTGTATGTTTCCATAACTTGTTTGGCAGCTGCAACAGCTTGTTCCGGAGTTTCTGCAACAATTCCTTCTTGAATAGCTACACCAAAACTTTTTAAAATACTTTTTCCTTGATACTCGTGAATGTTCATATGATAGTGTTTATAGT